>NZ_JBIBWV010000001.1:0-492924 GCF_043081625.1 Streptomyces sp. NPDC014861 | reverse complement strand
ACGGGGGGGGGGGGGGGGGGGGGGGGGGGGGGGGGGGGGGGGGGGGGGGGGGGCGCGGCGCGCGGCGGCGCGGGGGGGCGCCCGCGCCCGCGGGGGGGGCGGCCCCCCCCCCCGCGGCGTTTCCGGGTCAGGCCTGGCCGTTGCCGGTGGTGTTGGCGAGGGCCGTGGAGAGCTCGCGGGCGACCTGCTGGAGGATCGGGACGATCCTCTCCGTGGCCGCCTCCGTGACCCGGCCCGCCGGTCCCGAGATGGAGATGGCCGCGGCGGTGGGGGAGTCGGGGACCGAGACCGCCAGGCAGCGGACGCCTATCTCCTGCTCGTTGTCGTCGACGGCGTACCCGGTGTCGCGGACCGCCGCGAGCGCCGCGAGGAAGCCGTCCGCGGTGGTGATGGTCTTCTCGGTGGCGGCCGGCATCCCGGTGCGGGAGAGCAGCGCGCGCACCTCGTCGTCCGGGGTGTGGGCGAGGAGGGCCTTGCCGACGCCGGTGGAGTGCGGCAGCACCCGGCGGCCGACCTCGGTGAACATGCGCATGGAGTGCTTGGACGGCACCTGTGCGACGTACACGATCTCGTCGCCGTCGAGGAGCGCCATGTTCGCCGTCTCGCCGGTCTCCTCGACGAGCCGCGCCAGGTAGGGGCGGGCCCAGGTGCCGAGGAGGCGGGAGGCGGACTCGCCGAGGCGGATCAGGCGGGGGCCGAGCGCGTATCGCCGGTTGGGCTGCTGGCGGACGTATCCGCAGGCCACGAGGGTGCGCATCAGGCGGTGGATGGTGGGCAGCGGCAGCCCGCTGCTGGCGGAGAGCTCGCTGAGCCCGACCTCGCCCCCGGCGTCGGCCATCCGTTCCAGGAGGTCGAAGGCGCGCTCAAGGGACTGGACGCCACCGCTTGCTGCGGGCTTGGCGGCGTCGGTGGTGCTGGCGCTGGACGTCGGCACGTCAACGGTCCTTTCGGGGCAGGCGGGCAAGGCAGCAGCCTACCGGGCCGTCGGGCCGGGCACAGTGTGCGGGGCTCGGCGTCCGGGCCGGTCAGCGGGGTGTTTGTCCGTTGTCGGCGGCTGCGCGGCGGGGGTCGGGTCCGCCCCTCCTGTAGGGAGCTACCTTCTACTGTACGAAATTCCTATTCCACTTTGTGGAAACCTCTAGGTAGAGTCCCTCGCGGGTCGCGACGCCGGGCCCGCCCTTGACGACATCTCGTCCCGGCCGCAGACTCCTTCAACAGTTCGTTGAAATTCTGCTTCGCGGAAGCGGAACGGGAAGGGGCAAGGTGGACGTCAACCTGGTACTGCGCTCGACGCGGGTCATCACCCCGGAGGGCACGCGGCCGGCGGCCATCGCCGTCTCCGACGGCACGATCGCGGCGGTCCTGCCGCACGACGCGGAGGTACCCGCCGGAGCCGTCCTGGAGGACGTCGGCGACGCCGTGATCCTGCCCGGACTCGTCGACTCCCACGTCCACGTGAACGACCCCGGCCGCACCGAGTGGGAAGGCTTCTGGACCGCCACCCGCGCCGCCGCCGCCGGCGGCATCACCACGATCGTCGACATGCCGCTCAACTCCCTGCCGCCCACCACCACCGTGGAGAACCTGCGCACCAAGCAGGACGTGGCCCGGGCCAAGGCCCACGTCGACGTCGGCTTCTGGGGCGGCGCCCTGCCCGACAACGTCAAGGACCTGCGCCCCCTGCACGACGCCGGCGTCTACGGCTTCAAGTGCTTCCTCTCGCCCTCCGGCGTCGACGAGTTCCCCGAGCTGGACCAGGAGCAGCTGGCCCGCTCCCTCGCCGAGATCGCCGGCTTCGACGGACTGATGATCGTCCACGCCGAGGACCCCCACCACCTCGCCGCCGCCCCGCAGAAGTCCTCCGAGCAGTACGCCGACTTCCTCGCCTCCCGGCCCCGCGACGCCGAGAACACCGCCATCGAGAACCTGATCAACCAGGCCCGGCGGCTCGACGCCCGCGTCCACGTCCTCCACCTCTCCTCCTCCGACGCGCTGCCGCTCATCGCCGCCGCCAAGGCCGAGGGCGTCAAGGTCACCGTCGAGTCCTGTCCCCACTTCCTCACCCTCACGGCCGAGGAGATCCCGGACGGCGCCACCGAGTTCAAGTGCTGCCCGCCGATCCGCGAGGCCGTCAACCAGGACGCGCTGTGGCAGGGGCTCGCCGACGGGGTCATCGACTGCATCGTCTCCGACCACTCCCCGTCGACCGCCGACCTCAAGACCCCGGACTTCTCCTCCGCCTGGGGCGGCATCTCCTCCCTCCAGCTCGGCCTGCCGGCCATCTGGACCGAGGCCCGCCGCCGCGGCCACACCCTGGAGGACGTCGTCCGCTGGATGTCCGAAGGCCCCGCCCGCCTCGCCGGACTCGACCGCAAGGGCGCCATCGAGGCCGGCCGCGACGCGGACTTCGCCGTCATCGACCCCGAGGCCACCTTCACCGTCGACCCGGTCGAGCTCCAGCACCGCAACCGCATCACCGCCTACGCGGGCAAGACCCTCCACGGCGTGGTCACCTCCACCTGGCTGCGCGGCGAGCGGATCAACGACCGCGGCACCCTGGCCGAGCCCTCCGGCCGCCTCCTCGAAAGGAACAACTGACCCGTGAGCACCGGCATACCCTCCTTCACCGGCGACGCCAGCCCCTACGGCGGCGGCGACCCGTACGCCGACTACCGCACGGCCGAGTTCCCCTTCACCCAGTACGCCGACCTCGCCGACCGCCGCCTCGGCGCCGGCGTCATCGCCGCCAACGACGAGTTCTTCGCCGAGCGCGAGAACATGCTCAAGCCCGAGGCCGCCGAGTTCGACCCCGAGCACTTCGGCCACAAGGGCAAGATCATGGACGGCTGGGAGACCCGCCGCCGCCGCGGCGTCTCCGCCGCCGAACCGCACCCGACCGCCGAGGACCACGACTGGGCCCTCGTCCGGCTCGGCGCCCCCGGCGTCATCCGCGGCATCGTCGTCGACACCGCCCACTTCCGCGGCAACTACCCGCAGGCCGTCTCCGTCGAGGCCGCCTCCGTCGCCGGCTCGCCCTCGCCCGAGGACCTGCTCGCCGACGACGTGAAGTGGACCACCCTCGTCCCGCGCACCGCCATCGGCGGCCACGCCGCCAACGGCTTCGCCGTCGACGTCGAGCAGCGCTTCACCCACCTCCGCGTCAACCAGCACCCCGACGGCGGCATCGCCCGCCTCCGCGTGTACGGCGAAGTCGCCCCCGACCCGGCCTGGCTCGGCGTCCTCGGCACCTTCGACCTCGCCGCGCTGGAGAACGGCGGCCAGGTCGAGGACGCCTCCGACCGCTTCTACTCCCCGGCCACCAACACCATCCAGCCCGGCCGCTCGCGCAAGATGGACGACGGCTGGGAGACCCGCCGCCGCCGCGACAAGGGCAACGACTGGATCCGCTACTCCCTCGTGGCCGAGTCCGCCGTCCGCGCCGTCGAGATCGACACCGCGTACCTCAAGGGCAACAGCGCCGGCTGGGCCGCGCTGTCCGTCGCCGCCGAGGGCTCCGAGGAATGGACCGAGATCCTTCCCCGGACCCGGCTCCAGCCCGACACCAACCACCGGTTCGTCCTCGACACCCCGGCCGTCGGCTCCCGCGTACGCATCGACATCTACCCGGACGGCGGCATCTCCCGCCTCCGCCTCTTCGGCTCCCTGACCGAAGCGGGCGCGGCCCGGCTCACCGCCCGCCACCAGGAGCTCGGCGGCTGACCGAGCCCGTACGACCCCGGGGCCCGGTCGGCCGACACCGGCCGGCCCCCGGCAACACCCCGGACCACGGTCCGGGCCCCCTACTGGGCGGGCACGACACCCCGCCCGGCCAGAGGGCGCACCGACCCGACAGCACCGGTGCGCCCTCTCCTTTTCTTTCGGGGCTCGGTTCGCCTCCGGGGCGCCTCAGCCGGGCTCACGACCCCGACCGTGCTCGCCCCGCTCGTTCCTCACGGGGCTGCGCGCGCTCGGGGTCGTTCCCCCGGCGCGCCCCTTCGGCTCACTCGCCGGTTCGTGAGGGCGCCGTCCGGACAGGCGCGCCCCGCGTCGTTCCCCCCAGCGCGTCCCTACGGGCACTGTCCGGGAGCGACTCCTCGCTCCTACGCCGCGTGGCCGCCGTCCACCGAGAGTTCGGCGCCCGTCACGAAGCGGCCCCCCGGGCCCGCCAGGTAGGCGACGGCCGCCGCCACCTCGTCCGGGGTGCCGAAGCGGCCCAGGGCCGTCAGCCCGATCTGCCCCTCCGCCATCGGCCCGTCCGCCGGGTTGAGGTCCGTGTCGACCGGGCCCGGGTGGACGATGTTGGCGGTGATCCGCCGACCGCCCAACTCCCGGGCCAGCGCCCGGTTCAGGCCCACCAGCGCTGCCTTGCTCAGCGTGTACAGGGTGCCGCCGGGGCCCGGCACCCGCTGGCTCATGCAGGTGCCGATCGTGATGATCCTGCCGCCGTCGGGCAGCCGCTCCGCTGCCGCCTGGGAGGCGAGGAAGGCCGCCCGGACGTTCACCGCGAGCACCCGGTCCACATCGGCGAGGGTCAGTTCGGCCAGTGGGCCGAGGACCCCGATGCCGACGTTGTTCACCAGCACGTCGAGCCGCCCCAGGTCGTCCGCCGCCCGGTGCACCGCGCCCGCCGCGTCGCCGGCGTCGGCCGCGTCGGCGCGCAGCGGCAGCGCCCGCCGGCCCGCCGCCTCGATGCGGGCCGCGACCTTTTCGGCCGCCGCCTCGTCCCGTACGTAGGTGAAGGCGACGTCGGCGCCCTCCCGGGCGAGCCTGACCGCCGTCGCGGCGCCGATGCCCCGGCTGCCGCCCGTCACCAGTACCGCCGTCCCGTTCATCGCGGACATCGCTCCCTGCCTCCTCGGATCGCACAAGTGGTTGCGGATTCAAGGAAACGCGGGGCGGGGAGCCGGCGCTGGCGGCCTTCGGACGCCGAGTTCCGCGCGCACCGACGAGTCGCGGCGCCGGGCGCCCCGCGTACGGCGGCTACGCCGGAGAAAGGGTGTAGTCACCACCGGGACCGGCCGGTACGGTGATCGTCCCGAGTGAGAGCCGCCGCAGTCTCCACCCCGCCCGCAGAGTTGGAGACCCCACCGACATGGCCGCTCCGTCCGCCTCGCCGTACCCCGGAACCGTCCCGTTCGGCGCCCGGCGCCGCGCCTGGCTCACCGATCTGCCGCTGCTCCTCGTCGCCGTCTTCTGGGGCGGCAGCTACCTCGCGGCCAAGGGCATCACCACCGGCCACACCGTCGTCGCCGTCCTCGTGCTGCGCTTCGCGCTGGTGGTGCCCGTGCTGGTCGCCGCCGGCTGGAAGGGGCTGCGGGCGCTGACCGGACCGCAGTGGCGGGGCGCCGCCGTGCTCGGCGGCATCCTCGCCGGGATCTTCCTCCTGGAGACGTACGGAGTCGTCCACACCTCCGCCACCAACGCGGGCCTGATCATCAGCCTCACCATGATCTTCACCCCGCTCGCCGAGGCCGCCGTCACCCGCACCAGGCCGTCGCGCGGCTTCCTCGGCGCCGCCGCCCTGTCCGTCGCCGGCGTCGTCCTGCTCACCCAGGGTGCGGGCTTCACCACCCCCTCCCTCGGCGACCTGCTGATCCTCCTCGCGGCGGTGGCCAGGACCGTCCACGTCCTCGCCATGGCCCGGATCGAGGCCGTCCGGTCGGCCGACTCGCTCTCGCTGACCACCGTCCAGCTCGGCACCGCCGTCCTGGTCTTCGCCGTCCTCGCCGCCGCCGGCGGCGGCGCGACCCCCTGGGCGACCGCGCTCGACTTCGGCCCCCGCGAGTGGGCCGGGCTGATCTTCCTCTCCGTCTTCTGCACCCTCTTCGCCTTCTTCGTGCAGATGTGGGCCGTCCGCCGCACCTCGCCGTCCCGGGTCAGCCTGCTCCTCGGCACCGAGCCGCTGTGGGCCGCCCTGGCCGGCATCGCCCTGGCCGGCGACCGGCCCGGCGTCCTCGGCCTCGCGGGCGCGGTCCTGGTGCTCGCGGGCACGGCCTGGGGACGGCGGAACGCCGACGCCGACGCCCGATAGGTTCACGCCCTCTTCTCGACCCGCTCCGAGACGATCATCAGGACCATGCCGAGCACGGCGATCACGATGTTCGCGAAGACCTCGCGGCCTTCCAGGAACCACACCCCCTCGGTCAGGAAGCGGGTCACGCCCATGAACGAGAACCAGCCGCCCGTGAGCTCCCGGACCACACCGCAGACTCCGAACACGGCGAGCAGGAAGCCGGTCACCTCAAGAAATCTCCTCATGCGGCGATCATGGACCCGCCGCCCGGCCGGCCGCGTCGGCCGCCGGTCGACCGCCCCGCGACCGAAGTATCGATCCGCGCGACTTCGGTCGCGGCCGGGCGCCGCGGACCGGTGCGGCGGCCCCCGGATGCGTACATTGCCGATATGACGCGAACCGACCGGCAGCGCTGGCTGCTCCCCTCCCACCTGGTCGAACCGGGCGGGGCCGGGGCCGCCCGGCCCCGCCGCACGGTGCGCGACTGGGTCGTCGACACGCTGGTCTTCCTGCTCGCCGCGCTCTTCGGGCTCGTCGCCGCCGACACCAGCCGCCGCTACAACAGCGAAGCCGTCAATCTGATCGACCAGATCGTCGGCGCCCTCGCCTGCTGCGCGCTCTGGCTGCGCCGGAGGTGGCCGGTCGGGCTCGCCGCCGCGCTCGCCGTCGTCGGCGCCCTCGTCCCCGTCGCCGCCGGGGCCATGCTCGCGAGCCTCTTCAGCGTCGCCGTCCGCCGCCCCTTCCGCGAGATCGCCTGGATCCTCGGGATCGCCCTCGCCGGGGCCTTCGCCACCGTCTTCGTCCGCCCCGACCCCGAGACCGGCGTCGTCCTCGGGATCGTCCTCGGCGCCGCCCTCACCCTCCTCGTCACCGCCTGGGGCATGCTCGTGCGGGCCCGCCGCCAGCTCGTCGAGGCACTGCGGGAGCGCGCCGAGCGGGCCGAGGCGGAGGCCGAGCTGCGCGCCGCGCAGGCGCAGCGGCTCGCCCGCGAGGCCATCGCCCGCGAGATGCACGACGTCCTCGCCCACCGGCTCACCCTGCTCAGCGTCCACGCCGGCGCCCTGGAGTTCCGGCCCGACGCCCCGCCCGAGCAGGTCGCCCGCGCCGCCGGGGTCATCCGCGACAGCGCCCACGACGCCCTCCAGGACCTGCGCGAGATCATCGGCGTGCTGCGCGCCCCGGGGGAGGAGAGCGGCGGCGGCCACCGGCCGCAGCCCACCCTCGCCACCCTCGGCGCGCTCGTCGACGAGTCCCGCGAGGCCGGGATGACGGTCCTCCTCGACTCCACGGTCGACGATCCCGCCTCCGTGCCCGCCGCCACCGGCCGCACCGTCTACCGCATCGCCCAGGAGGGCCTCACCAACGCCCGCAAGCACGCCCCCGGCACCCGGGTCACCGTCACCCTGCGCGGCCGGCCGGGCGACGGACTCACCGTCGAGGTCCGCAACCCGGCCCCCGCCGGGCCCGTCCCGCACGTCCCCGGATCCGGTCAGGGCCTCATCGGGCTCTCCGAACGGGCCGCCCTCGCCGGAGGGCGGCTCGACCACGGCGCGGCCCCCGGCGGCGGCTTCGCCCTCACCGCCTGGCTACCGTGGCCCCCATGACCATCCGGCTGCTCCTCGTCGACGACGACCCCCTGGTCCGCGCGGGCCTCACCCTGATGCTCGGCGGCGACGCGTCCGTCGAGATCGTCGGCGAGGGCTCCGACGGCAGCGAGGTCCCCGAGCTCGTCGCCCGGCTCGCCCCCGACGTCGTCCTCATGGACATCCGCATGCCGCAGGTCGACGGGCTCACCGCCACCGAACTGCTGCGCGCCCGGCCCGGCGCCCCCGAGGTGATCGTCCTGACCACCTTCCACGCCGACGAGCAGGTGCTGCGCGCGCTGCGGGCCGGTGCCGCCGGCTTCGTCCTGAAGGACACCCCGCCCGCCGAGATCGTCGCCGCCGTCCGCCGGGTCGCCGCCGGCGACCCCGTCCTCTCCCCGGCCGTCACCCGCCAGCTGATGAGCCACGTCGCCGGCCTGCCCGAGGAGCGCCCCCGCCGGAACACCGCCGCCGAACGCCTCTCCGGGCTCCCCGAACGCGAGCGGGAGGTGGCCGTCGCCGTCGGCCGCGGCGCCTCCAACGCCGAGATCGCCGCCCAGCTGTTCATGAGCGTGCCGACGGTGAAGACCTACGTCTCCCGGCTGCTGGCCAAGCTCGGCCTCAACAACCGGGTCCAGATCGCCCTCCTCGTCCACGACGCCGGCCTCCTCGGCGAAGGGACCGACGGCCGTACCGGCGAATAGGTGGACGCGGACGCGCGCCCCGGCCCGCTCCGACCTCCATGGCCGGGCCCTAGACCAACCGCACCGGCCGGTGCTCGCGGCGGGAGCGCTCGCAGGCGTCCGCGACCCGGAGCGCCGCCAGGGCCTCCCGGCCGTCGCACGCGTTGGGCCCCTCTCCGCGCACCAGGCGCACGAACGCGTCCAGCTCCGCCTCGTACGCCGGGGCGAAACGCTCCAGGAAGCCGGGCCAGGGCTTCGGCGGGGGAGCGGGGGAGTGGGGCTCCAGCGAGGTGAGCGGGGTGCGCTCGTCCAGGCCCACCGCGAGCTGGTCGCGGTCGCCCGCCAGCTCCATCCGCACGTCGTAGCCTGCGCCGTTGCAGCGGGTCGCCGTGGCCGACACCAGCGTGCCGTCGTCCAGGGTGAGCAGCGCGGCCGCCGTGTCCACGTCACCGGCCTCGCGGAACATCGCCGGACCCGCGTCCGAGCCGCGCGCGTACACCTCCACGACCTCCCGGCCGGTCACCCACCGCACGATGTCGACGTCGTGCACCATGCAGTCCCGGAAGAGACCACCGGAGAGCGGCAGATAGGCGGCGGGCGGCGGCTCCGGGTCCGAGGTCGCCGTCCGCACCGTGTGCAGCCTGCCGAGACGCCCGGCGCGGACCGCCTCCCTGGCCGCCCGGTACCCCGCGTCGAAGCGCCGCATGAAGCCCAGCTGGAGCTCGGTGCCCGCCTCCGCCACCGCCGCCAGGGCGGCCAGCGTGCCCGGCACGTCCAGCGCGATCGGCTTCTCGCAGAAGGCCGGCAGCCCCGCCCGCGCCGCCCGGGCGATCAGCTCCGCGTGCGCGGCCGTCGCCGAGGCGATCACCACCGCGTCCAGGTCCCGCCCGAGCAGCGCCGCCACGTCCGGCGCGGCCTCGGCGCCCACCGCCAGGGCCACCGCCCCGGCCCGCGCCGGGTCGGCGTCGGCGACCACCAGCGCGCCGACCCCCGGATGCCGGGCGAGGACCCCCGCGTGAAAACTCCCGATCCGGCCCGTACCGATGAGTCCGATGCGCATGGCCCCACCGTGGGGCGCCCGCAGGACGGTGTCAAGGTTTGTCAGGACAAGCGCGGGCGGCGCGCCGGTGGACCCGGCGTGACGCCTTCCCGGCGTCCCGGGGCGGGGCTACGCTCCCACCCGTGGCCCCGCAGTCCGGATCCCCCCTGCCGCCCTTCTCCGTGGACCGTACGAGCCCGGTCCCGCTCCACCTCCAGCTGGCCCGGCAGCTGGAGGAGGCCGTCGCCGACGGCACGCTGCCGCCCGGCACCCTCCTCGGCAACGAGATCGACCTCGCCGCCCGCCTCGGCCTCTCCCGGCCCACCGTCCGCCAGGCCCTCCGCACCCTCGTCGACCAGGGCCTCCTCGTCCGCCGCCGGGGCGTCGGCACCCAGGTCGTCCACTCCCGCGTCCGCCGCTCCCCGGAGCTCAGCAGCCTCTACGACGACCTGGAGGCGGCCGGCCACCGCCCCGCCACCCGCGTCCTCGTCGACCGGCTCGAACCCGCCGGACCGGCCGTCGCCACCGCCCTCGGCGTCCCCGAGGGCACCGAGGTCCAGTACCTGGAGCGGCTGCGCACCGCGCGCGGCGAACCCCTGGCGTACCTCCGCAACCACCTCCCCGCCGGGCTCGTCGACACCGCCGCCCTGGAGACCACCGGCCTCTACCGGCTGCTGCGCGCCGCCGCGCTCACCCTGCACACCGCCCGCCAGTCCATCGGCGCCCGCGCCGCCGCCCCCGAGGAGGCCGCGCTCCTCGCGGAGGAGCCCGGCGCGCCGCTGCTCACCATGGAGCGCACCACCTTCGACGCCACCGGCCGGCCCGTGGAGTCCGGCTCCCACCTCTACCGCCCCGGCCGCTACGTCTTCGAGTTCCGTCTGATGGTCCGTCCGTAGGGCCGCCGGGACGCGGAGAGGGCCCCGTGGCGAGCGCCGCCACCCGCATGACCGATACTGCAATGCACGCAGAAGGACACAAAGGAGGGCACGGCCTCGTGACCAGGCTTCGGACAGGGCTTCGGACAGGAGGGGTACGCGCCGCTGTCGGCGCCGTGCTCGCCGTCACGCTCACAGCGGCGCTCGCCGGGTGCAGCAGCACGGGCGGCAAGCGGGCGGAGGACGCCCGCAAGGCAGCCGCGGCCCAGGGCCGGGCGGCCGTCGACACCCCTCGCTGGACCTTCGCCATGGTGACCCACTCGGGCGACGGCGACACCTTCTGGGACATCGTCCAGAACGGCGCCGAGCAGGCAGCCGCCAAGGACAACATCAACTTCCTCTACGCCCACAGCGACGAGTCCCAGCAGCAGGCGCAGCTGATCGACTCGTACGTCGCCAAGGGCGTCGACGGGCTCATCGTCACCCTCGCCAAGCCCGACGCGATGAAGGCCGCCGTCCAGAAGGCGGTGAAGGCCGGCATCCCGGTGATCACCGTGAACTCCGGCGCCGAGCAGTCCAAGGCCTTCGGCGCGCTCACCCACATCGGCCAGGACGAGACCGTCGCCGGCCAGGCCGTCGGCGAGGAGCTCACGAAGCGCGGCAGGAAGAAGGCCCTCTGCGTCCTGCACGAGCAGGGCAACGTCGGGCACGAGCAGCGCTGCGCCGGCACGAAGGAGACCTTCGGCGGCGAACTGGTCAACCTCTACGTCGACGGCACCAACATGCCCGACGTGAAGGCGTCCATCGAGGCCAAGCTCCAGTCCGACAAGGACGTCGACGCCGTCGTCACCCTCGGCGCCCCCTTCGCCGACGCCGCCGTCCAGGCCGCGAAGAGCGCCGGCAGCAAGGCGGAGATCGACACCTTCGATCTCAACGCCAAGGTCGCCGCCGCCCTGGAGGCCGGCACCCTCGGCTTCGCCGTCGACCAGCAGCCGTACCTCCAGGGGTACGAGGCCGTCGACCTGCTCTGGCTCTACCGCTACAACGCGGACGTCCTCGGCGGCGGCAAGCCCGTCCTCACCGGACCGCAGATCATCACCAAGGACCAGGCCGGGGCCCTGAAGCGGTACGCGGAGCGGGGGACCCGATGAGCGCCGCCGCACCCCCGTCCGCGCCGGGCGACGGCGTCGACCACGTCGACGAACGGCTGCTGCGCACCACCCGGCTGAAGAAGATCCTCGCCCGGCCCGAGCTGGGCTCGGTCGTCGGCGCGATCGCCGTCTTCGCCTTCTTCGCGGTCGCCGCCGACAGCTTCCTGCGCCCCTCCAGCCTCGGCACCGTCCTCTACGCGGCCTCCACCCTCGGCATCATGGCCGTGCCGGTCGCGCTGCTCATGATCGGCGGCGAGTTCGACCTCTCGGCCGGCGTCCTGGTGACCAGCTCCGCGCTGGTGTCGTCGATGTTCAGCTACCAGATGACCGCGAACGTCTGGGTCGGCGTCGGCGTCTCGCTGCTCGTCACCCTGGCCATCGGCGCCTTCAACGGCTTCATGCTGACGCGGACGAAACTGCCCAGCTTCATCATCACGCTGGGCACCTTCCTCATGCTGACCGGCCTGAACCTGGGCCTCACCAAACTGATCACCGGCACCGTCTCCACCAAGTCGATCGCCGACATGGAGGGCTTCCCCTCCGCCCACGACGTCTTCGCCTCGACCCTCACCGTCGGGAGCGTGGAACTGAAGGTCACCATCCTGTGGTGGCTCGGCCTGGTCGCCGTGGCCACCTGGATCCTGCTCCGCACCCGCTTCGGCAACTGGATCTTCGCCGTCGGCGGCGGCGCCGACGCGGCCCGCGCCGTCGGCGTCCCGGTCCACCGCACCAAGATCGGCCTCTACATGGGCGTCGCCTTCTGCGCCTGGATCGCCGGCCAGCACCTGCTCTTCTCCTTCGACGTCGTCCAGTCCGGCGAGGGCGTCGGCAACGAGCTGATCTACATCATCGCGGCCGTCATCGGCGGCTGCCTGATCACCGGCGGATACGGCTCCGCCATCGGCTCCGCCGTCGGCGCCCTCATCTTCGGCATGACCAGCAAGGGCATCGTCTACGCCGAGTGGAACCCCGACTGGTTCAAGTTCTTCCTGGGCGCGATGCTGCTGCTCGCCACGCTCCTGAACGCCTGGATCCGCAAGCGCGTGGAGGCCACCAAGTGACGACGACCCCGCTGGTGGAGCTGACCGGCGTCTCCAAGTACTACGGCAACATCCGCGCCCTCGAAGGGGTCTCCCTGGAGGTCCGGGCCGGCGGGATCACCTGCGTCCTCGGCGACAACGGCGCCGGCAAGTCCACCCTCATCAAGATCGTCGCCGGGCTGCACCGGCACGACGCCGGCACCTTCCGCATCGAGGGCGAGGAGGTGACCCTCGCCAACCCGCGCGCCGCCCTCGACCGGGGCATCGCCACCGTCTACCAGGACCTCGCCGTCGTCCCGCTGATGCCCGTCTGGCGGAACTTCTTCCTCGGCTCCGAGCCCACGCGGGGCAAGGGCCCCTTCAAGCGGCTCGACGTCGAGCGGATGCGGACCACCACCCGCGAGGCGCTGCTCCGCATGGGCATCGACCTCCGCGACGTCGACCAGCCCATCGGCACCCTCTCCGGCGGCGAACGCCAGTGCGTGGCCATCGCCCGCGCGGTCCACTTCGGCGCCAAGGTCCTCGTCCTCGACGAGCCGACCGCCGCCCTCGGCGTCAAGCAGTCCGGTGTCGTCCTCAAGTACGTGGCCGCCGCCCGCGACGAGGGCCTCGGCGTGGTCCTCATCACCCACAACCCCCACCACGCCTATCTCGTCGGCGACCGGTTCGTGCTGCTCAAGCGCGGGGTGATGGCCGCGAGCCACACCAAGGAGTCGGTGACGCTCGACGAGTTGACCCGCCAGATGGCGGGCGGCAGCGAGCTGGACGACCTCCGCCACGAGCTGGAGCGGCCCTCCGGCGCGTGACGCGGCGGGGCCCGCCCTTCCGCTTCATCACGCGGACCCGACCTCCCTCCTGGCAGAATCGAGCCGATGAACACCTACCGTGACTCCGCGGCCCGGGGCGGTGTCCTGCGGACCGTCGGGACCCGCGAGCGGCGCTCCCACCTCTCGGCGCCCCGGGTGCCGACGGTGGGCATCGACATCGGCGGGACCAAGGTGATGGCGGGCGTCGTCGACGCCGACGGCACCATCCTGGAGAAGATCCGCACCGAGACCCCCGACAAGTCCAAGAGCCCCAAGGTCGTCGAGGACACCATCGTCGAGCTGGTCCTGGACCTCTCCGACCGGCACGACGTGCACGCCGTCGGCATCGGCGCGGCCGGCTGGGTCGACGCCGACCGGGCCCGCGTCCTCTTCGCCCCCCACCTCGCCTGGCGCAACGAACCCCTCCGCGACGCCCTCCAGGACCGGCTCGCCGTCCCCGTCATGGTGGACAACGACGCCAACACCGCCGCCTGGGCCGAGTGGCGCTTCGGCGCCGGACGCGGCGAGGACCACCTCGTCATGATCACCCTCGGTACCGGCATCGGCGGCGCCATCCTGGAGGACGGCCGGGTCAAGCGGGGCAAGTACGGCGTCGCCGGCGAGTTCGGGCACATGCAGGTCGTGCCCGGCGGCCACCGCTGCCCCTGCGGCAACCGCGGCTGCTGGGAGCAGTACAGCTCGGGGAACGCCCTGGTCCGCGAGGCCCGCGAGCTCGCCGCGGCCGACTCCCCGGTGGCGTACAACATCATCGACCGGGTGAAGGGGAACGTCCCCGAGATCACCGGCCCGCTCATCACCGAGCTGGCCCGCGAGGGCGACGCCATGTGCGTCGAACTGCTCCAGGACATCGGACAGTGGCTCGGCGTCGGCATCGCCAACCTCGCCGCCGCCCTCGACCCCTCCTGCTTCGTCATCGGCGGCGGCGTCTCCGCCGCCGACGACCTGCTCATCGGCCCGGCCCGGGACGCCTTCCGCCGCCACCTCACCGGCCGCGGCTACCGTCCCGAGGCCCGGATCACCCGCGCCCAGCTCGGCCCGGAGGCCGGCATGGTCGGCGCCGCCGACCTCGCCCGGCTCGTCGCCCGCCGCTTCCGCCGCGCCAACCGGCGCCGGGTGGAGCGGTACGAGAGGTACGAGCGGTACGCGCAGGCGTTCCGCCCCGGCACGCACGGCCGCGCGTCGCGCACCCCCGAGGACCCCGGCTCATGACCGTGCGCCGCCCGTCCCCGCGACCGGAGGACCGGCTGCCCGAGCAGCGGACCCCCCAGGAGCGGATGCCGGAGAACCGAGGACGCATGATCGGCCGCCGCTGGCTGACGGCGGTCATCATCGTGCTCCTCGTCGGCATCCCGGCCGGCTATCTGGTGATCTCCGCCGGACAGAGCCGGGAGAGCGGCATCGACAAGGAGCGCGAGTCCTCCGCCGCCGGCCTCCAGGACAACTGGCCCTCGCTGATGAAGCGCCGGGTCTTCGAGGTCCCCGTCCCGGCGGGCGCGTCCGGCGTGGCCTACTACGAGACCAGCAACTGGCGGACCAGCCGGCTGTACGTGCAGTTCACCACCACGGCGACCGGCCTCGACACCTTCCTCGCCGAGTCGGGCACCAGCCGGTCCGCGCTCACCCCGGGCCTGATCAGCGTCTCCGACCGGGACACGCACATCGTCGGCTGGACCTTCGACGACGGCCTGACCTGGGCGGGCACCACGGTCACCCGCGAGGAGCCGCGCCCGGCCACCGACATCACCGTCGACCTCACGGACCCGGCCTTCCCCCGCGTCTTCACGGTCTCCACCACCAGCCCCTGACCGCCCCGTCACCACCGAACGGCGTCCACCGCGCTTCGGGCACCCCGGCGACGCGCGGCACCGCCGCGGCGGCCGAACCGGCCGGCGAACGGGGGGACCCCGCGGGTGACCCACAATGGAACCCATGAACAGTTCAGCCCGCCCGGACCGCGGCCCCCGCCCCTCCGTCTCCAAGGACGACTTCGCGCAGCCGGTCAGCCACACGCCGGCCCTGCCCGCCGTCGGCTCCTTCGACGAGCTCGGGCTGCCCGCGGAGGTGCGGGAACTGCTCGCCGCGCAGGGCGTCACCACCCCCTTCCCGATCCAGGCCGCCACCCTGCCGAACGCCCTCGCCGGGCGGGACGTGCTGGGGCGGGGACGGACCGGGTCCGGCAAGACGCTCGCCTTCGGGCTGCCGCTGCTCGCGCGCACCGCCGGGCTGCGGGCCGAGGCGCGCAAGCCGCGGGCACTCGTCCTCGTCCCCACCCGCGAGCTGGCCCAGCAGGTCACCGACGCCCTCGCCCCCTACGCGGCGGCGCTGCGCCTGCGGATGACCACCGTGGTCGGCGGCATGTCGATCGGCCGCCAGGCCACCGCGCTCCGCGAGGGCGCCGAGGTCGTCGTCGCGACCCCCGGCCGGCTCATGGACCTCGTCGAGCGCAAGGACGTCCGTCTCGACCGGGTCGGCATCACGGTCCTCGACGAGGCCGACCAGATGGCCGACCTGGGCTTCATGGACCAGGTCACCGCCCTGCTCGACCTCGTCCGCGAGGGGGGCCAGCGGATGCTGTTCTCCGCCACCCTCGACCGGAACGTCGACCTCTTGGTCCAGCGCTACCTCCACGACCCGGTGGTCCACTCCGTGGACCCCTCGGCCGCCGCCGTCACCACCATGGAGCACCACGTCCTCCAGGTGCACGGCGCCGACAAGTTCGCCACCGCCACGGAGATCGCCGCCCGCGACGGGCGCGTGATCATGTTCCTGGCGACCAAGGCGGCCGTCGACCGCTTCACCGCGCACCTGCTCGGCAGCGGTGTACGGGCCGCCGCCCTGCACGGCGACAAGTCGCAGCCGCTGCGGACCCGCACCCTGGAGCGGTTCCGCACCGGCGAGGTGCCGGTCCTGGTGGCCACCAACGTCGCCGCGCGCGGCATCCACGTCGACGACGTCGACCTCGTCGTGAACGTCGACCCGCCGGCCGACCACAAGGACTACCTGCACCGCGGCGGGCGCACCGCCCGGGCCGGCGGCTCCGGCACCGTGGTCACGCTGGTCGTGCCCGACCAGCGCAAGGACGTGCTCCGCCTCATGGCCGACGCGGGGCTGCGGCCCCGGGTCACCCAGGTCCGCTCCGGCGAGGCCGAGCTCAGCCGCCTCACCGGCGCCAAGGCCCCGTCCGGCGTCCCCGTCGCCGGCAGCGCCCCCAGCGCCGAGCGCCCCAAGCGCGGCGGCGCGCAGTTCCGCGGCATGGGCACCGTCCCCGGCAAGCCCGGCCGCGCCAAGAACGAGTCCCGGCGCTCCGCCGAGGAGCGCAAGCTCGCCGAAGCCCGCAAGGCCGCCCGCGTCCGCCGCGGCCACTGACCCCGCGCGGGACGCGGCCTCCGGCCGCGGGGGACGCGGCCGGACCTGGGTCCGTTGGACCCGGGCCCGGGCCGCCCTGTGCGTGCCTGGGCCCGCCGGTACGGGACCGGGACCTCCCGACGCGCGCCCGGGTCTGACGGCGCCGCCCCGGTCCGCGCCCGGGCAGGCCGCACCGCCCCGATCCGCGCCCCGCGAGCTTCGTCACACCCCCGAGTTCCGCCCCGGCGCCTCGCGGTGCGGGCGGGGATGAGAGGGTCGGGCGAGTGAGTGAGACACCGACGAACACCCTGCAATACCGCGTCGACGGGCCCGAGGACGCTCCCGTCCTGGTCCTGGGCCCCTCGTTGGGCACCACCTTCCACATGTGGGACCGCCAGATCCCGGAACTGACCCGGGACCGGCGCGTCGTCCGGTTCGACCTGCCCGGCCACGGCGGCGCCCCCGCCCAGCCCTTCACCTCCGTCGCGGAGCTCGGCGACCGCCTCCTCGCCACCCTCGACCACCTCGGCGTCCAGCGCTTCGGCTACGCCGGCTGCTCCCTCGGCGGCGCCGTCGGCCTCGACCTGGCGCTGCGCGCCCCGCACCGGGTCGCCTCGCTGGCGCTGGTCGCGACCGCGCCCCGCTTCGGCACCGCCGACGAGTTCCGCCAGCGCGGAGTGGTGGTCCGCACCAACGGCCTGGAGCCGATGGCCCGCACCGCGCCCGAGCAGTGGTTCACCCCGCACTTCGCCGCCAACCAGCCGGCCATCGTCGACTGGGCCGTCCAGATGGTGCGGACCACCGACCCCACCTGCTACGTCGCCGCCTGCGAGGCCCTCGCCGTCTTCGACGTCCGGGCCGCGCTCGGCAGCATCGGCGTGCCCGCGCTGGTCCTGGTCGGCTCCGAGGACCGGGTCACCGGCCCGGCGGAGGCCCGTACCCTCGTCGCCGGCATCGCCGACGCCAAGCTGGCCGTCGTGCCCGGCGCCTCCCACCTCGCGCCCGTCGAGCAGCCGGCCGCCGTCACGGACCTGCTCCTGGAGCACTTCTCGGCGACCGGCCACGACACCAGCGGCACCCTCGCCGTACCGCCGCCGGTCCCCGCGGCGCCGCCGGCCCCCGCCGAGCCCGCCCCCGCGCCGGCCGGCGCCGAGGAGGGCGAGGAGGCGGAGGAGGCCCGCCCCGACCCGTACGAGAGGGGGCTCGGGCTCCGCCGGGAGATCCTCGGCGACGCCCACGTCGACCGGGCGCTCGCCGACGAGGACGCCGGCGACTTCCAGGAGCTCGTCACCCGCTACGCGTGGGGCGAGGTCTGGGCGAGGGAAGGCCTCGACCGCCGCACCCGCAGCGTCGTCACCCTCACGGCGCTCGTCGCGGGCGGGCACCGGGAGGCGCTCGCCGACCACACCCGCGCCGCGCTCCGCAACGGTCTCTCGCCCGCCGAGATCCGCGAGATCGTCCTGCACACGGCCGTCTACTGCGGCCTCCCCGCCGCGGAGAGCGCCCTCGGGACCGTCGGCCGCGTCATCACCGAGGAGACCACGCCCCCGGCGTAGCCGGCTCCGGCGTTCCACCCGAGCCGGGCCCGCACGCCCGGCGTAGGGTGGGGCCGTGAAGCTGACCAAGAAGTCCCACGCGTGCGTGCGGCTGGAGAAGGACGGGCGGACGCTCGTCCTGGACCCCGGGGCGTTCACGGAGCAGGACGCGGTGCTCGGCGCCGACGCCCTCCTCGTCACCCACGAGCACCCGGACCACTTCGACGAGGGCCGGCTGCGCGCCGCGCTCGACGCCGACCCGGCCGTCGAGCTCTGGACCCTCCGCAGCGTCGCCGACCGGCTGGCCGCCGCGTACCCGGGTCGCGTCCACACCGTCGGGCACGGCGACACCTTCACCGCCGCGGGCTTCGACGTCCAGGTCCACGGCGAGCTGCACGCCGTGATCCACCCCGACATCCCCCGCATCACGAACGTCGGCTACCTCGTCGACGGCGCCGTCTTCCACCCTGGTGACGCCCTCACCGTCCCCGGCACCCCGGTCGACACGCTGCTGCTGCCCGTCATGGCGCCGTGGAACAAGATCTCCGAGGTGATCGACTACGTCCGCGAGGTGCGGCCGCGCCGGGCGTACGACATCCACGACGCCCTGCTGACCGACCTCGCCCGCCCCCTCTACGACCGGCAGATCGGCGAGCTCGGCGGCACCGACCACCGGCGGCTCGACCCCGGCGCCTCCGCCGAGCTGTAGGCGGGCTCCGGGCCGCTGTCGGTGCCCGCCAGTAGGCTGGGCGTCATGCGCATCGCCACCTGGAACGTCAATTCGATCACCGCCCGGCTGCCCCGGCTGCTGGCCTGGCTGGAGAGCAGCGGCACCGACGTGCTGTGCATCCAGGAGACCAAGTGCACCGCCGAGCAGTTCCCCACCGAGGAACTGCGCGCGCTGGGGTACGAGTCGGCGGTCAGCGCCACCGGCAGGTGGAACGGCGTGGCCCTGCTCTCCCGTGTCGGCTTCGAGGACATCGTGACGGGCCTGCCCGGCGGGCCCGACTACGACGGCGCGCAGGAGCCCCGGGCCATCTCCGCCACCTGCGGCCCCGTCCGCGTCTGGTCGGTCTACGTGCCGAACGGCCGTGAGGTCGCCCACGAGCACTACGCCTACAAGCTGCGCTGGCTGGAGGCCCTGAAGGCGGCCGTCGGCGAGGACGCGGCGGGCGACCGGCCCTTCGCCGTCCTCGGGGACTACAACATCGCGCCGACCGACGCCGACGTCTGGGACATCTCCCTCTTCGAGGGCGCCACCCACGTCACCGAGCCCGAGCGCGCGGCCCTCGCGGGGCTGCGCGAGACCGGCCTCACCGACGTCGTCCCGCGCCCGCTCAAGTACGACCACCCGTACACGTACTGGGACTACCGCCAGCTCGCCTTCCCCAAGAACAAGGGCATGCGCATCGACCTGGTCTACGGCAACAAGCCCTTCGCCGAGGCCGTCCGGGACAGCTACGTGGACCGCGAGGAGCGCAAGGGCAAGGGCGCGTCCGACCACGCCCCGGTCGTCGTCGACCTCGACCTCTGACCCGGCGCCCGACCCGGGTCCCCGACCTCGGTGACCTGCGCGGCGGTCCATAACGATCTCAGCGTGCCGGGTGGTGGACCGGCGGGTGACGGTGCGACGCTGTTCCGATGAACATCCCGTTTCTCGACCATTGGCGCAAGCGGCGCGAGCCGGACCCGTCCCCGCTGGCCGCGGCCTTCGACCGCGACCCGGAGGGCGTGACGGAGCTGCTCGCCGAGTGCGAGCTGCTCCGCGCCCGCGTCGAGACGGCGGGCGTGGCGCTCGACGACACCCCGCGCTCCCTCCAGGAGCTCGACCAGCTCCCGCCGCGCTGGCGCGACGACGCCGAGGAACTGCCCTGGTTCGGCAACGACGCGGGGCTGTACCTCGGCACCGTCATCGTCCGGAACGTGCCGGGCGCCCACTGGCAGGTGTGGCCGGGCGGCGGCCCGGTCGTCGTCCTGGAGTCCGGGCGCGAGATCCCCGTCGTCGAGTACGGCGTGGAGTGGGCGATGACCGGCGCCCCGCAGCTCTCCCAGGTCCACGCGGAGGCCGCCGAGGAGTGAGCTCTCCTCACACCGCACCCGGCACCACCCGATTGCCGTAAATACGGCTAATACCGGCTTGCCCGCTTTCGGGCGTGTCGGGTGTGAAGTCCCTTTTTCCGGCGGGTAGTTTGCGCTGTCTCGACACATCGCATCGGCACACCGCTGAGAAATGGGGCAGGGCAGCGCATGACCGTCGATCCGCTGATCGAACTGCGTGGCGTGAACAAGCACTTCGGCACGCTGCACGTCCTCCAGGGCATCGACCTCACCGTCGGCCGCGGCGAGGTCGTCGTCGTCATCGGCCCCTCGGGCTCCGGCAAGTCCACCCTCTGCCGGGCCGTGAACCGCCTGGAGACCATCGAGTCCGGCGAGATCCGCATCGACGGGCGGCCCCTCCCCGAGGAGGGCAAGGAGCTCGCCCGGCTGCGCGCCGAGGTCGGCATGGTCTTCCAGTCCTTCAACCTCTTCGCCCACAAGACCGTCCTCGCCAACGTCTCCCTCGCCCAGATCAAGGTGCGCGGGCGGAAGAAGGAGGAGGCCGACCGGCGTTCGCGCGAGCTCCTCGACCGGGTCGGCCTCGCCGCCCACGCCGAGAAGTACCCGGCGCAGCTCTCCGGCGGCCAGCAGCAGCGCGTCGCGATCGCCCGCGCCCTCGCCATGGACCCCAAGGCCCTCCTCTTCGACGAACCGACCTCCGCCCTCGACCCCGAGATGATCAACGAGGTCCTGGAGGTGATGCAGCAGCTCGCCCACGAGGGCATGACCATGGTCGTCGTCACCCACGAGATGGGCTTCGCCCGCTCCGCCGCCAACCGCGTCGTCTTCATGGCCGACGGCCGGATCCTGGAGGACCGCGCCCCCGAGGAGTTCTTCACCGCCCCGCGCAGCGACCGCGCCAAGGACTTCCTGTCCAAGATCCTCTCGCACTGACCGGGGTGGGAACCATGCAGCGCACGCACCGCCGTCCGGGCGCCCTCGCCCTCGCCCTGCTGCTCGCCGCGACGGGCTCCCTGCTCGCCGGCTGCGGCCGGCCCGGCAGCCCGCCCGTCAAGGGCCCGCAGCCCGACCAACTCCCCTCCTACCGGATCCGGTCGGACGTCCGGCTGCCGGACTCCCCCACCTGGAACCGGGCCCGCACCCGCGGCCGGCTGGTCGTCGGCGCCAAGGAGGACCAGCCGTACCTCGGCGAGAAGGACCCCGCCACCGGCCGCTACTCCGGCTTCGACATCGAGATCGCCAAGATGATGGCCGCCTCGCTCGGCTTCGACCCGGCGACCGGCGTCGAGTTCCGCACCATCGCCTCCGCCAACCGCGAGACCGCCCTGCAGAACGGGCAGATCGACTACTACGTCGGCACCTACACCATCAACGACAAGCGCAAGGAGCTCGTCGGGTTCGCCGGCCCCTACTACGAGGCCGGCCAGTCCCTCCTCGTCCGCACCGACGAGAACGACATCAAGGGCCCCCAGGACCTCGACGGCAAGCGCGTCTGCTCGGCCGCCGGCTCCACCCCGTACCAGCGCATCCAGCAGGACTACCCGAAGGCCGACCTCGTCGCCTACGACACCTACTCGATCTGCGTCGACAACCTCCTCACCTACCAGGTCGACGCCGTCACCACCGACGACACCATCCTCATGGGCTACGCCGCCAAGGTCCCCGACGAACTCAAGCTCGCCGGGAAGCCGTTCTCGAAGGAGCCGTACGGGATCGGCGTGCCGCGCGGCGACACCGCGCTGCGGTTCGCCCTCGACGACGCCCTCGCCGCGCACGAGAAGAACGGCGACTGGAAGAAGGCGTACGACGCGACCCTCGGCCTCTCCGGGGTCCCCGCCCCGAAGCCGCCGCCCATCGACCGCTACCCGGCCAACTGAGGACCCCCACCGCTGACATGGACGTACTGACAGAGAACTTCTCGCTCTACGGCGAAGGTTTCCTCGGCACCCTACGGCTCACCGTCTACGCCTCGGCGCTCGCCCTCGTCCTGGGCTTCGTCATGGCGGCCTTCCGGGTCGCGCCCGTCGGCTCCTTCCGGGTCTTCGGCACGGTCTGGGTCACCGTCCTGCGCAACACCCCGCTCACCCTGCTCTTCTTCGCGGTGATGCTGGGCCTGCCGCGCTTCGGACTGGTGCTGCCCTTCGAGGTGTTCGCCGTCCTCGCCCTCGGCTGCTACACCTCGGCCTTCATCTGCGAGGCGCTGCGCTCGGGCATCAACACCGTCCCCGTCGGGCAGGGCGAGGCCGCCCGCAGTCTCGGCATGACCTTCAGCCAGACCCTCGGCGCGGTCGTCCTGCCGCAGGCCTTCCGCGCGGTGATCCCGCCGATCGGATCCACCCTGATCGCCCTCGCCAAGAACTCCGCCATCGCCGGCGCCTTCAGCGTCACCGAACTCCTGGGCACCTACAAGACCTTGAGCGAACTCGGCTACAACATCATCTGGACCTTCGTCTGGATCGCCGTCGGCTACCTGATCATCACCCTCGCCATCAGCGCGGTCTTCAACGTGCTGGAGAAGCGCTGGGGGGTGGCCCGGTGAGCCGCGCACCGCGGGCCAGCGCCCTCTACGACATCCCCGGACCTCAGGCCCGCCGCCGCCACCTCCTCTACGGCCTGGCGTCCACCGCCGTGATCCTCGGCCTCGCCGCCTGGATCCTCTACCTCCTCTTCGACACCGACCAGTTCACCGCCGTGAAGTGGCGCCCCTTCCTCTACGAGGGCATCCAGGAGCTGCTGCTCGAAGGGCTCGGCAACACGCTCAAGGCCTTCGCGCTGGCCGCGGTGTTCTCGCTGGCGCTCGGCGCGGTCCTCGCCGCGGGCCGGCTCTCCGACCACCGGCCGGTGCGCTGGACCGCCACCGTGCTCGTGGAGTTCTTCCGCGCCATGCCCGTGCTGGTGATGATCTTCTTCATCTTCGTGGCGCTCAAGGTGCAGCCGCTGCCCGCGCTCGTCGCCGGCCTCACCCTCTACAACGGCTCGGTGCTCGCCGAGGTCTTCCGCACCGGTGTGCACGCCGTGCCGCGCGGGCAGGGGGAGGCCGCGTACGCGCTGGGCATGCGGAAGACCCAGGTCATGACCTGGGTCCTGGTCCCGCAGGCGGTCCGCGCGATGCTGCCCGCCATCATCAGCCAGCTGGTGGTGGCGCTGAAGGACACCTCGCTCGGCTACCTCATCACCTACGAGGAGTTCCTCCAGGCGGGCAAGCTCATCGCCTCCAACCTCGACTACGACCTGCCGTTCATCCCGGTCGTCCTCGTGATCTCGCCGATCTACATCGGCATGTGCATGCTGCTCTCCTGGTTCGCGACCTGGGTCGCGCGACGGGAGCGCCGCGACCCCCGCACCAAGGGGGTGGACGTCGCTCCCGCCGCACCGGTGACCACGCTGCCGGGCCGCGAGTGACCCCTGTGCAGGCCCCCGCACGGGCCTGAAACCGGCCCGGCAGCAGCCGTGATCACTCCTCCCGCATCGGCACCGACAGGTACGAGGGATCGGACGCGGGGGAGGAGAAGGTCAGCTGCGCGCCGGCCGGGTTGTGCTCGATGTAGAGCGGGTCGACGGTGTCGACGACGAGCGCCAGCCGGTGTCCGGCCGGGACGTCGTAGGCCGTGGAGAAGAGCTCCAGGTCCACGGCGAACGGCTTGCCCGGAGTCTTGTCGTGGAAGGTGTACGGGGCGTTGCTCACCAGCTTCCCGACGCCGAGCGGGCCCACGTCGTAGAGGTACGCGACGAAGGTGCCGCTGGACCTGGTCGGCGTGACCGTGGTGTGCAGCACCGGAGTGCCGCGCACCGCGGCGCCGGAGCCGTACCGCCCGGACTGCCAGACGGCGGCGAAGGAGCGGGGGAGGAGGGGGACGGAGACGGCGGGCGGGGTCCGCGCCAGCTGGTCGAGGAGGTTGCTGAGCAGGACGATGCCGCCGTTGGCGCCGGAGTCCACGCCGGTCCAGACGTGCTCGGAGTCGTTCAGGGCGAGCCGCTCGCGGTGCGCGTTCACCGACTTCCAGTCGGCGTAGCCCTCGTAGCCGCCGTCGGACCGGGGCTTGAGCTGGACGGGCGGCTCGCGGTCGATGCCGTTGTCGGCGCCCTTCAGATGGTGGTCGAACCAGCGGTGGGCGCTGGTCCAGGTGTCGTTGGGCAGGCCGAGGATGCCGGTGGCCTCGGCGGTGGCGTGGTCGCCCGGCCGGAACTCCAGCCGCTTGGGGCCCTTCAGCTTCTCGTAGAAGCTCGCGTACTGGTTGGGCGGGAAGATGGTGTCGCCCCAGGCGTTGCCGAGCATGACGGCGGCGCCGTTGGCGTTGATCCGGTCGAGGTACGTGGCGGCCGACCGCTGCCGGCCCCAGGCGATCATCTCGTCCTCCTGGTCCAGGTTCGACGAGAGGAAGTCGCCCAGGATCTTCTCCAGTTCGGGGCCCGGCCGGCCGGTCAGGTAGCCGGCGCCGCCGAGCAGGGCGGCGGCCTGGAGGTGCTGGGTGCGGCCGCTGTAGATGGACTCGATGAGGTCGGCCCAGCCGCTGAGCGCCGCGACGGCCTTGATCCGGGGGTCGTGCGCGGCGGCGAGCAGGGAGATCCCGGCGCCGTAACTCACGCCGGCCATGCCGACCTTGCCGGGATCGGCCGGGGTGTTGGCGAGCGTCCAGTCGATCACCTTCGTCGCGTCGGCGACGTCCTTGGGTCCGGCGGTCTCGATCTCGCCGCCGGACTGCCAGAAGCCGCGCGAGTTGTAACTCACCACGACATAGCCGGAGTCGGCGAGCTTCCGGGCCTGCGCGAGGTACTCGATCTGGGGCATGGCCCAGCTGGTGGGCAGCACGATCACGGGGTAGCGGGTGGAGCCGCCGGCGCCGGCGGGTGTGACGACGTTGGCCTTGAGGACGGTGCCGCCGTCGCCGGCGATGTCCACGAACCGGATCGACGTGCCGCTCTCGGCGGCCTGGACGGCGGGCGCCACGGACAGGGCCGTCCCGGCCACCAGGACGGTGGAGACGGCGAGGGCCAGGGATGTGCGCACGGGCCACTCCTCGATGGGGGGTCACTGATGGGGGGCAGTGAAGTGGCCCGACGCTATCCGCGACGTGCTACCCGTGGTAACCAGTCGGTAAGTTACGTGCGGGTAACGATTGGGGGGTGCTCCCGCGCGGCCTCGGCCGCCACCAGATCGGCGTGCGCCTCCCCGTACTCCTTGGCGGCGACCAGGAACATCGCCCGGTCGGTCAGAGCCCGCGCCGACGCCCCCGGCGCCGAACCGGGCCGGCGGGCCAGCGCCACGCCCTCGTCGAAGAACGGGCGCAGCTCCCGCAGGATCCGGTGGGTCCGGCGGGTGGCGCGCAGGGCCGCGCGGGCGGTGAGCCGCCGGTGCGCGGCGGCCAGGCCCGGCAGCCATCGCGCCGGATCGGCCTCCGCCCTCCCGGCGAGCGCCGCTTTCTCCTCCTCCAGGGCGGGCGTGGCGCCGAAGTACGCGGCGTGGACGTCGGGGGACCAGTGCAGGGTGTCGACGCCGAAGGCGGGGCCCGGCGCACCGGCCGACGCGGGTGGCTCGTCCGGACGGACGGAGAGGGCGAACAAGGTCGCCCACCAGACGTGGATGTTGCTCCACGACGTCGGTTCCCCGTCCTCCGCGAGCCGTGCGAGGACCGCCGACGCCTCCCGCCGGAGCGGGTGGGCCCCGTCGCGCCTCCCGGCCCGGTCGAGCAGGTCCGCCTGGCGGTGCAGCGCCCAGGCGAGGATCGCGCAGGGGGTCCTGCCCTCCGCGGCGTCCGTCCGCTCGGCCTCCAGGAACTCCCCGAAGGCCGCCGCCGCCTCCCCGGCCCGCCCCGCGGCCTCCAGCCGGGCCGTCCGCGCGACCGCCGACCAGAAGTCCGGGCGCTCACCGTCCGCCACCGGCCCCTCGGACGCCAGCGCGTCCGCGTACCGACCCTCCTCGGTCAGGGCGACGACCAGGTGGCCCGCGCCGTACCGGGGGTGCTTCACCTGCCCCCGCGCGTACCCCTCCCGGCCCGCGGCCGCCGACTCCTCGCAGACGGCGAGCGCCTCGGCCCGGCGTCCCTGCCGGTACAGCTCCGACCGGTACGAGCCGAGCGCCCGGCACAGGACCTCCGTCCGCAGCGGATGGTCCGCTCCGAGCAGCCTGGCCGCCGCGACCGCCTCCAGGGCCAGCTCCTCACGCCGCCGCGGCGTCGTCGCCCGTGCCCATGCGAGCAGCGTCACCAGCTTCGGCGCGTACACGGCAGGACTCACCGGTGCCAGCACCCGGTACGCCTCCATCTTCTGACTCTCGCTCAGCCGTCCCGACCCCAGCAGCAGGACCCGTGCCCGCATCACCGCGTCCTGGTCCACGTCCCCCGCGTTCCCCGCGTCACCCCTGTGTGTCATGGCGGAGCTTCTGGGCGTCGGCCGACAGCCCGGACAAGGCGCGCGAACTGTGCGTTCCGTCCTACGAAAAGCGGCTCTGACCTGTCATGATGGACACGTCTTCACCCCTCCTCCAGGCTGGACCCGTGAAGCGGACGAGCCTTCCCGACGTGTTCGACCCACGGATCCACGCCGCCGGGCCGCCCCACGACGCCTACCGCGAGCTCCGTGACCGGGCGCCCGTCGCCCGGCAGGACGAGCCCGCGGTGCTCGGCTGGCCGGCCGGTCCGGGGTTCTGGGCGGTCACCCGGCACGCCGACGTCGTGCGGGTGCTCAAGGACGCGGGGACGTACTCCTCCTGGCTCGGGGCCACCCAGATCCGCGACCCCGACCCGGCCGACCTGCCGTTCATCCGGCGCATGATGCTCAATCAGGACCCGCCGGAGCACGGGCGGTTGAGGCGGCTCGCCAGTCGCGCCTTCACCCCCAGGAGGATCGAGCGCTTCGAGGCGACCGCCCGCGCGCGGGCCCGGCGGCTCCTCGCGGCGGCGCGGAGGGACGGCGGCGAGGTCGATCTCGTCCGGGCCGTCACCGACGACTACGCCCTGCTCAACCTCACCGACCTCCTCGGGGTGCCGGAAGGCGACCGGGCCCTGCTGCACACCTGGACCGAGCGGGTCATCGCCTACCAGGACCCGGACGAACCGCCGGTGCTCGACAGCGAGGGGCGGCCCGTCAACCCCAGGTCACCGGCGATGCTCGCCGAGATGTTCGGGTACGCGCAGGAGCTCGCCGCGCACAAGCGCGAGCACCCCGCCGACGACCTGATGACCGCCCTCGCCACCACCGAACTCGGCGACGCCGAACTGGAGATGTTCTTCTTCCTGCTCACCGTCGCCGGCAACGACACCGTGCGCTCGGCCGCCCCGGGCGGGGTGCTCGCCCTCTGCGGGCACCCCGGCGAGCAGGACCGGCTCTGGCGCGGCGAGGTGGCCATGGACACCGCCGTGGACGAGCTGCTGCGGGCGCACCCGCCGGTGATCTCCTTCCGCCGCACCGCCGCCCGGGACACCGAGCTCGCCGGGGTGCGGATCGCGGAGGGGGACAAGGTCGTCGTCCTCCACGTCTCCGCCAACCACGACGAGCGCGTCTTCGCCGACCCGCACCGCCTCGACCTCGGCCGCCGCCCGAACCCGCACGTCTCCTTCGGCGACGGACCCCACGTCTGCCTCGGCGCCCACTTCGCCCGCCTGCAGCTCCGGGTGCTCTACGAGGAGCTGCGCCGCGCCTGCGCGGGCGTCGAGGCCGCCGGGGAGCCCCGGCGGCTGGTCTCCAACTTCATCAACGGGATCAAGTCGCTGCCGGTACGACTGCGGGAGCTCTGAGCGCCGCCCGCGTCACGTCGGCCACCAGCTCGACCACGTCGGGCCCGTACGCCTGGGAGTTGACCACCTTCAGCAGCAGGACGAAGGAGCCGTTCCGGTGCGTGCGGGCCAGCCGCTCGTGGTGGCGGGCGAGATAGCGCGTCGCCGCCTGGTTGGTGATCGCCCGCTGCCCGCAGAAGAGGAAGACCGGCCGCCCGCCGTCGCCCGCCGCGATCCGCGCGAGCACCACGTACTCGACGGAGCCCGGGTCCATCAGATACCGCTCGCCGCCGACCTCGATCGCGCCCCGCTCCTCGACCGGGTCCTTCTCCGTGTTCATGGAGAGCCCCGGCAGCAGGGTGCCGAGGTGGGCGGCCGACCGGCGGTTCGACCCCGGCCCACCGAGGCAGAACTCGGTGCGGTCCCCGAAGCCCAGGTGGGTGCGGTCGTGCTGGACGATCTGCGCCTGCGCCCCGCAGTCCTTCACCAGCGCGGCCAGTTCGAGCAGCGCGAAGACGTCGAAGCGGTGCACCGCCCCGTCCCCGCCCGCCTCCCGATTGACCACGAGCAGGCACTCGGCGTGCCCGGGCAGGCCGAAGAACGCCTGCTTGCGGCGGAGCCGCCGGCGCCACACGTAGGTCCGGGTGAGCCAGCCCAGGGACGCGCTGAGGCCGGTCGCCAGCACGCCGAGCACGATGTTCCGCAGGTCCTCGTCCATAGGGGCGCATGCTAGCGGCGGTCGGGTGACCGTTCGAGAGGGCCGGAATGCGGTCCTGACCTTCGATGTCCTGAGAAGTTACGCTGCGTGGAGGGACGTTGACGGGAGGTCAGGGATGCGTGGATCCGGCCGGCGGTACGGGGCGATCGCGGCGGCGGCCGTGGCGGTGTTCTCGACGGGTGCGGCGGCCCCGCCCCCGACGGTCCCGCCCGGCCCGCCGGGCGCCTTCCACGCACCCGCGAAGGCGCCTGCCGGGTCTCCGGTGAAAGCGCCGGTCGCGGCTTCGGCGAAAGCGCCGGTCGCGGATCCGGCGAAGACGCCCGTCGCCGTCGGGTACGGCGGGGCCGTCGCCAGTGTCGACGCCGACGCGAGCGCCGCGGGCATCGAGGTCCTGCGGCGCGGCGGCAACGCGGTCGACGCGGCCGTCGCCGTCGCCGCCGCCCTCGGCGTCACGGAGCCGTACTCGGCCGGCATCGGCGGAGGCGGCTACCTCGTCCACTACGACGCCCGGAGCCGTACGGTCCACACCGTCGACGGCCGCGAGACCGCCCCCGCGTCGGCCGACGCCGGCCTCCTCACCGAGAACGGCGCGCCGCTCCCCTTCGCGGAGGCGATGACCAGCGGCCGCGGAGTCGGCACCCCCGGCACCCCCGCGACCTGGGCGACCGCGCTCGACGCCTGGGGCAGCAAGCCGCTCGGTGAACTCCTCGCCCCCGCCGAGCGCCTGGCCCGCGAGGGCTTCACCGTCGACGCCACCTACCGGGCCCAGACCGCCGCCAACGAGGCCCGCTTCCGCGACTTCCCGGCCTCCGCCGCCCTCTTCCTGCCCGGCGGCCGGCTTCCCGAGGTCGGCTCGGTCGTGAGGAACCCGGACCTGGCCCGTACCTACGCGACGCTCGGCGAGCGGGGCGTCGGGGCGCTCTACCGGGGCCCGATCGCCCGGGACATCGTCCGCACCGTGCGCACCCCTCCGGTCCGCGCGGGCGCGGACCGCGTCGTCCGGTCCGGCGACCTGACCGAGCGTGACCTCGCCGCGTACCGCACGGTCCGGCGCGCGCCCACCGAGACCGCCTACCGGGGGCTGCGCGTCCTGAGCATGGCCCCGTCGTCCTCCGGTGGCACGACCGTCGGGGAGGCGCTCAACATCCTGGAGTCCACGGACCTCTCGGTCGCCTCGGAGTCGCGGTACCTCCACCGCCTGATCGAGGCGAGCCGTATCGCCTTCGCCGACCGGGGCCGCTGGGTCGGCGACCCCGCCTTCGAGCGGGTGCCCGTCCGGGGCCTGCTCTCCCAGCGGTACGCCGACTCCCGCGCCTGCCTGATCCGCGACGACGCCGTCCTGCGCAGCCCGCTCGCCCCCGGCGACCCGCGCGACCCGGTGCCGTGCGGCACCGCCGGGGCCGCGGTGCCGACGGCGTACGAGGGTGAGAACACCACGCATCTGACCGTGGCGGACCGGTGGGGGAACGTCGTCGCGTACACGCTCACCATCGAGTCCACCGGCGGCAGCGGCATCACCGTCCCCGGGCGCGGTTTCCTGCTCAACAACGAACTGACCGACTTCTCCTTCGTCCCCGCGAACCCGGCCGTCCACGACCCGAACCTCCCCGGGCCCGGCAAGCGCCCCCGCTCCTCGATCTCCCCGACGATCGTGCTCGACCGGCACGGGCTGCCCGTCGTGGCGCTCGGCTCGCCGGGCGGCGCCACCATCGTGACCACGGTGCTGCAGACCCTCACCGGCTTCCTCGACCGGGAGCTGCCGCTCGTCGACGCCATCGCCGCCCCGCGCGCCAGCCAGCGCAACCAGGCCGACACCGAGCTCGAACCCGGCCTCTGGAACAGCCCCGTGCGGGCCCGGCTCGAAGCCCTCGGGCACACCTTCCGGCAGAACCCGGAGATCGGCGCCGCCACCGCGATCCAGCGCCTCCCCGGCGGGCGCTGGCTCGCGGCGGCGGAGACCGTCCGGAGGGGCGGCGGCTCCGCGATGGTGGTCCGGCCGGGCCGCTGATCCGGCGCTCCCGGCCGGACCGCCTCCATGGGATCGGGCGAGCCCGGCCGGACCGTTTCCTTCGGATCAGGCGTTCCCGGCCGGACCGTTTCCTTCGGTTCGGGCGAGCCCGGCAGGATCCGGAAGAGGCGGCTCAGAGCGCCGTCAGGATCCGGGGGCCCGCGTCGGTGACGGCGACGGTGTGTTCGGCGTGGGCGGCCCGGGAGCCGTCGAGGGTACGGATCGTCCAGCCGTCCCGCGCCGTGTAGTGCCCGTCGCCGCCGCCCCCGACGAGCATCGGCTCGATCGCCAGGACCATTCCGTGCCGCAGCCTCATCCCGCGCCCGGGGCGCCCCTCGTTGGGCACCCCCGGGTCCTCGTGCATCTCCCGGCCGATGCCGTGTCCGCCGAAACCGTCCGGGACGCCGTACCCGGCCTTCCGGCACACCGTGCCGACGGCGTGCGCGATGTCGCCGATCCTGTTGCCGACCACCGCCGCCGCGATGCCCGCCGCGAGGGCCTCCTCGGCGGCCCCGATCAGCCGGGTGTCCTCCGGGCGGGCGCGGCCGACGGTGAAGCTGATCGCCGCGTCCCCGACCCAGCCGCGCAGCCGGGCCCCGCAGTCCACGGAGACCAGGTCCCCGTCCCGGAGGACGGTCCCGTCCGGGATGCCGTGCACGATCGCGTCGTTGACGGACACGCAGACGACGCCGGGGAAGGGCACCGGGGCCCAGTCCGGGCGGTAGCCCAGGAAGGGCGAGCTCGCGCCCGCCCCGTCCAGCACCTCGCGGGCCGCCCGGTCCAGGGCGGCGGCGGGCACGCCCGGCGCCGCCAGCTCACGCGCCGCCGCCAGGGCGCGCGCCACGATCCGGCCCGCCTCGCGCATGGCCGTCAGGTTCTCTTCGGTCTTGATCTCCACCATTCCCATTACTATACCGGTATAAAAATGGGGGAGGGTCGGTAGAGTAAGGAGCATGGTGCGCACCCCCCTGACCCCGGAAGAGCGCGAGCGCGGCGAGCGGCTCGGCCGACTGCTGCGCGACGCGCGCGGCGAGCGCTCGATGGTCGAGATCGCCGCGGCGGCCGGCCTCTCGGCCGAGACCCTGCGCAAGATCGAGACCGGCCGCGCCCCCACCCCGGCCTTCTTCACTGTCGCTGCCCTCGCCGGCGTCCTCGACCTGTCGATGGACGAACTGGTCGTCCACTGCGCGCCACTGCCCGTCTGACGAGCGGGCGCCCCCGCGTCCGCGTCGGCCTGCCCCCGACCGGCGCCGGTGGCCCCGACCCGGCATAGGCTCTGCGCTCATGACGACCGACGACACCCCCGGCGACACGCCCGCCCCCGCCCCGCGCCTCCCCGACGAGCTGCGGCGCGGCCGCTACGTCAGCCTCACCACCTTCCGGAGGAACGGCACCGGAGTCGCCACCCCGGTCTGGTACGCCGTCGAGGGCGAGCGGGTGTACGTGTGGACCCGCACCGACTCCTGGAAGGTCAAGCGGCTGCGCAACGATCCCCGCGTCGAGCTGGCCGTCTGCGACATGCGCGGCAACGTCCCCGAGGGCGCCGTCAGGACCCCCGGCACCGCCCGCCTCGTCACGGGAGAGGAGCTGCGGCACGTCCGCAGGCTGCTCTCCCGCAAGTACACCTACCAGTACTGGCTGGTCGACTGGCCGGCCACCCTCGCCCGCCTCGGCAAGCGCCCCCACACCGGGATCGTCGTCACCCTGTGAACCCGGCGGGGTCCGCCGCCCGGTGGGGCGCCGATGTGGTCCCCGGGGCACGGAAAGGAAAACGGTCCGTAGCCGTCCCGTAACACGACTGCGGTGCAATGCCCTGCGGCGGACCGGAAGGTCCCCTTCTACCGCAGGGCAGGTGCGCGAGCATGACGGTCACTCACATCCCGTCGGAGATGGCGGAGTTCACCCACTGGCTCGGCGGGCTCGCGGGCCGCGCCGAACAGGTCGGCGGCTGGTGGGCCGTCTTCGCCGAACGGGACCCGGACGGGCTCCGCGCCTGCCTCGACGGGACCGAACTGCCGCCCTGGGACGTCGTCGAGTCCCTCCTCCACGACGTGGGGGAGGGCGCGGAGCGGGGACGGGCGCTGTACGCGGCGGCCACCGGCGCCCACGACCGGCGGCCCGGCGGCGGAGCCGCGCTCGCCACGCGCCGCGAACTGATGGAGCGCGAGCGGCGCCACGCCGAGACGCGGATCCGGGAGCTGGCGGAGCTGCCGCCGGCCGCCGACCCCGAGGAAGCCGCCCGGTTCGCGCACGACCTCGCCTGGACCCGCGACGACCACGCCCGCGCCACCGCCCGGATCGTCGACCTCACCGACCGCCTCGACCGGCTCCACGCGGCCCCGGCGCCGGGCGGCGGGGCCGCCGGACCGGAGCGGCGGCGCCCCCGAGGAGCCCGGTACGCGGGGACGGAGGACGCCGCCGCCGAGGGACCCGAGCCCGCCGCCGTACCCGATCTGCCCGTCGGCGCCGCCGCCCTGAAGGGCGCCCGGTTCCGAGGCACGGACCCGGAAGCCGCCGCCCCGAAGGGCGCCCGATTCCGGGTCCGCGCCTCGGCGCGCACGGCCGCCGCCCCCGAGCCGGACCCGGCCGCCGCGCCCGGTCCCGACGAGGCCGCCGAGGCCGCCCGCGCCGCCGTCAACGCCGTGTACGCCCTCCGGCGGCTGCGCGCCCAGGGCCGTACCGGCGAGGTCCACGTCCTGCTCTGCGAGGCGCTCGGCGGACCGCCCGGCCGGCTCCCCGCGCTCGCCGAGGAGCTGCACCGCGCCGGGTTCGGCGCCGACTGGGACACCCTGCTCTGGGAGGCCGCCTCGCTGCCGCCGGCCCGGCTCGCCGGGGTCGCGGGGGCGCTCGCGGACGCGGGCCGCGCCGACGACTGCGAGCAGCTGCTGCGTCAGGGACTCGCCCGGCCGGTGGAGGAGCTGGCCGGAGCCGTCGCCGCGCTCGTCGCCGAGGGCCACGACCGCGAGGCCCACGCGCTGCTCACCGCCTTCCTCCGGGTCCGCACCCCCGAGGAGGCGGCGCGGCTCGCGGCCGTGGACCCGGCCCTCCTCATGCCCCGGCTCGGCGCCGTGGCGCGCGGTCTGTCGCCCGCCGACGACCGGGCCCTGCGGCACGCGCTGCGGGTCGCCGGCGTCCTCGGCGCCTGAGGACGGACGCGTGACGAGGCCGGGTCCCCGCACGGGCCCGGGTGCGTGACGAGGCCGGACTCGTGAAGGGATCCGGATCCGTACGAGGACGGGTCTGTGCGCGGACGGAAAGGTGTGAGCGGGGAGGACTCCTCCCGTGTCGGTACGTGTCCGGTGTGGACCACTCCGGTATGAAACATGATCGACTGCTCTGCTTCCGGGCGGCAGTCTTGCTCCGGGGTGTGACGGGGCTTACGTTCTCCTCCTACGCACCGTGTCTACGGGCGTAGAGGCTCATCGACGCCGTGCCGAAGGAGCTGCTCATGACCGTCGTACGCGCCGCCCTCGTCCAGGCGACCTGGACCGGCGACACCGAATCCATGATCGCCAAGCACGAGGAGCACGCCCGCGAGGCGGCTCGCCAGGGCGCCCGGGTGATCGGATTCCAGGAGGTGTTCAACGCCCCCTACTTCTGCCAGGTCCAGGAGCCCGAGCACTACCGCTGGGCCGAGCCCGTGCCGGACGGTCCCACCGTCACGCGGATGCGGGAACTCGCCCGCGAGACCGGCATGGTGATCGTCGTCCCGGTCTTCGAGGTCGAGTCCGAGGGCTTCTACTACAACACCGCCGCCGTCATCGACGCCGACGGCAGCTACCTCGGCAAGTACCGCAAGCACCACATCCCGCAGGTCAAGGGGTTCTGGGAGAAGTACTACTTCCGCCCGGGGAACGCCGGCTGGCCGGTCTTCGACACCGCGGTCGGCAAGGTCGGCGTCTACATCTGCTACGACCGCCACTTCCCCGAGGGGTGGCGCCAACTCGGCCTCAACGGCGCCCAGCTGGTCTACAACCCCTCCGCGACCCACCGGGGTCTCTCCTCCTACCTCTGGCAGCTGGAGCAGCCCGCCGCCGCCGTCGCCAACGAGTACTTCGTCGCCGCCATCAACCGTGTCGGCGTCGAGGAGTACGGCGACAACGACTTCTACGGCACCAGCTACTTCGTCGACCCGCGCGGCCGCTTCGTCGGCGACGTCGCCTCCGACAAGGAGGAGGAACTCGTCGTCCGCGACCTCGACTTCGGCGTGATCGAGGAGGTCCGCCAGCAGTGGGCCTTCTACCGCGACCGCCGCCCCGACGCGTACGACGGGCTGGTCAGGCCGTGACCGGACTGCACGCCCGGCACCGTGCCGTCCTCCCCGACTGGCTCGCGCTCTACTACGGCGAGCCGATCGAGATCACCCACGGGGAGGGCCGGCACGTCTGGGACGCCGAGGGCCGCCGCTACCTCGACTTCTTCGGCGGCATCCTCACCACCATGACCGCCCACGCCCTCCCCGAGGTCACCAAGGCGGTCGCCGAGCAGGCCGGCCGGATCGTCCACTCCTCCACCCTCTACCTCAACCGCCCGATGGTGGAGCTGGCCGAGCGGATCGCCACGCTCTCCGGCATCCCCGACGCCCGCGTCTTCTTCACCACCTCCGGCACCGAGGCCAACGACACGGCCCTGCTCCTCGCCACCGCGTACCGCCGCTCGAACCAGATCCTTGCGATGCGCAACAGCTACCACGGCCGCTCCTTCTCCACCGTCGGCGTCACCGGCAACAGCTCCTGGTCGCCCACCGGCCTCTCCCCGCTCCAGACCCTGTACGTGCACGGCGCGGTCCGCGGCCGGGGCCCCTTCGCCGGCCTGACCGACGAGCGGTTCACCGAGGCCGCCGTCGCCGACCTCGAAGACCTCCTCGGCCACACCCACCGCACCGCCGCCCTCATCGCGGAACCCGTCCAGGGCGTCGGCGGCTTCACCTCCCCGCCCGACGGCCTGTACGGCGCCTTCCGCCGGGTCCTCGACCGGCACGGCGTCCTCTGGATCTCCGACGAGGTGCAGACCGGCTGGGGCCGCACCGGCGACCACTTCTGGGGCTGGCAGGCCCACGCCCAGGCCGGACCGCCCGACATGCTCACCTTCGCCAAGGGCATCGGCAACGGCATGGCGATCGGCGGAGTGGTCGCCCGCGCCGAGATCATGAACTGCCTGGACGCCAACTCCATCTCCACCTTCGGTGGTTCACCCGTCACCATGGCCGCGGGCCTCGCCAACCTCGGCCACCTCCTCGACCACGACCTCCAGGGCAACGCCCGCCGGGTCGGCGGCCTGCTCATCGAACGGCTCCGCGCCGCCGCAGCGGGCGTCGACGCCGTCCGCGAGGTCCGCGGCCGCGGCCTCATGATCGGGATCGAGCTGGCCGACCCGGTCACCGGGCGCGCCGCCCCCGAGGCGGCCTCCGCCGTCCTGGAGGCGGCCCGCGAGGGCGGTCTCCTCATCGGCAAGGGCGGCGGCCACGACACCAGCGCCCTGCGCGTCGCGCCCCCGCTCTCCCTCACCGTCGCCGAGGCCGAGGAGGGCGCCGCCATCCTCGAACAAGCCCTCCGAACGCTCTGGTCGACAGGAGTACTGGCGTGAGCACTCGAACCCTGATCACCGGTGGTCTCGTGATCACCGCCTCGGACGAGGTGCACGCGGACGTGCTGATCGAGCACGGCCGGGTGGTGGCGCTGGCGGCGCCGGGGACGCAGGAGTGGACGGCGGACCTCGTGATCGACGCCTCGCAGAAGTACGTGATCCCGGGCGGGGTGGACGCGCACACGCACATGGAGCTGCCGTTCGGCGGCACGTTCGCGTCGGACACGTTCGAGACGGGGACGCGGGCGGCGGCGTGGGGCGGCACGACCACGATCGTCGACTTCGCGGTGCAGGCGAAGGGTGAGCCGCTTCGGGCCGGTCTGGACGCCTGGATGGAGAAGGCGGACGGGAACTGCGCGATCGACTACGCGTTCCACATGATCATGTCGGACGTGAACCCGTCGACGCTGCGGGAGATGCCGAAGCTCATCGAGCACGGCGTCTCCTCGTTCAAGCTGTTCATGGCGTATCCGGGGGTCTTCTACTCGGACGACGGCCAGATCCTGCGGGCGATGCAGGTCGCCGGCGAGACCGGCGGACTGATCATGATGCACGCGGAGAACGGCATCGCGATCGACGTGCTGGTGGAGCAGGCGCTCGCCCGTGGTGAGACGGACCCCCGCTATCACGGGGAGGTCCGCAAGGCGCTCCTGGAGGCGGAGGCGACCCACCGGGCGATCCAGCTGGCGCGGGTCGCGGGCTCCCCGCTGTACGTCGTCCACGTGTCGGCGCGGGAGGCGGTGGCGGAGCTGGCCGCGGCCCGGGACATGGGCCTGCCGGTCTTCGGCGAGACCTGCCCCCAGTACCTCTTCCTGTCCACGGACAACCTGGCGGAGCCGGACTTCGAGGGCGCCAAGTACGTGTGCAGCACTCCCCTGAGGCCGAAGGAGCACCAGGCGGCACTCTGGCGGGGGCTGCGGACGAACGACCTCCAGGTGGTGTCCACCGACCACTGCCCGTTCTGCTTCGTCGGCCAGAAGGAGCTGGGACGCGGGGACTTCTCGAAGATCCCCAACGGCCTGCCCGGCGTGGAGAACCGCATGGACCTCCTCCACCAGGCCGTCGTCGACGGGCACATCTCGCGGCGCCGCTGGATCGAGATCGCCTGCGCGACGCCGGCGAGGATGTTCGGCCTCTATCCGCGGAAGGGCGCCGTCGCGCCCGGCGCCGACGCCGACATCGTCATCTACGACCCGCACGCCACCCAGGTCCTCTCGGCCGAGACCCACCACATGAACGTCGACTACTCGGCGTACGAGGGCAGGACGATCACCGGCCAGGTGGAGACCGTCCTCTCGCGGGGCGAGGTCGTCATCGACCGGCGGAAGTACGTGGGTCACGCCGGCCACGGCGCCTTCGTCCCCCGCTCCACCTGTCAGTACCTGAACTAGGAGGCCGTCCCTTGGACTTCGGACTCGTCCTGCAGACCGACCCGCCCGCCTCGCAGGTCGTCGGCCTGATGCGCCGGGCGGAACGCAACGGCTTCCGCTACGGCTGGACCTTCGACTCCGCCGTGCTCTGGCAGGAGCCCTTCGTCATCTACAGCCAGATCCTGGCCAACACCACCCGGCTGCACGTCGGCCCCATGGTCACCAACCCGGGGACGCGGACATGGGAGGTGACCGCCTCCACCTTCGCCACCCTCAACGACATGTACGGCAACCGGACCGTCTGCGGCATCGGCCGCGGCGACTCCGCCATGCGCGTCGCCGGCCGCGCGCCGAACACCCTGGCCCGGCTCGGCGAGGCCATCGACGTCATCCGCGACCTGGCCGAGGGCCGCGAGGCCGAGGTGGACGGCAAACCGCTCCGGATCCCCTGGATCAAGGACGGGAGACTCCCCGTCTGGATGGCCGCGTACGGGCCGAAGGCGCTGGCCCTCACCGGCCGGAAGGCCGACGGGTTCATCCTCCAGCTGGCGGACCCGTTCCTCACGGAGTGGATGATCAAGGCCGTGCGGCAGGCCGCGGCCGACGCCGGCCGGGATCCGGCGTCGCTGACCATCTGCGTGGCGGCCCCGGCGTACGTCACGCGGGACGACAGCCCCGCGTCCCTGGCCCACGCCCGCGACCAGTGCCGCTGGTTCGGCGGCATGGTCGGCAACCATGTCGCTGACCTGGTCTCCCGCTACGGCGAGCACTCCGCGATGGTCCCCGAGGAGCTGACCGCGTACATCAAGGACCGGCACGGCTACGACTACTCCCACCACGGCCGCGCCGGGAACCCCGACACCGCCTTCGTCCCCGACGAGATCGTCGACCGCTTCTGCCTCCTGGGCCCGGCCGAGGCCCACGTCGAGAAGCTCCGCCACCTGAAGAGCCTGGGCGTCGACCAGTTCGCCGTCTACGACATGCACGACAACCGGGAGGGCACCATCGACGCCTACGGCTCCGAGGTCATCCCGGCCGTGAACGGGGTCAATGCGGGCTGATGTCCTTCATCCTTGGTTGCTGACGCTGAGCCGAAGTCGCTAGTGTGCGACGTTCTGATTCGTCATCGGCCCAGTCACCGGCATGGAGCGGGGGAGCAGGAATGAGCGAGAGGTCCGTCGCGGATCCCGTCAGGACCGCCGAGCGCATCAGGGCCCTGCTGGAGCGCGCCGGGCTCGAAGGCGAGGACCTGCTCCGGGTGGAGGGCGAGGGCGGTCTGTCGTACGCGTCCGGGCTGCCCGCGGAGGACGTACGGGCACTGCTGCGCGGTCAGCGGCTGCCGCTGGGCGACGGCGACGGGGCGGCGGACCCGGTGGATCCGGTGGAAGAGCGCCACCGCCGGGTGGTCGCCCGGATCGTCTTCCTGCGCCGTACCCGGCTGCGGACCACCTCCGACGGCCAGCGGCGCGCGTACTCGCTGGCGGACATCGCGGCGGGTGCGGGGACGAGCGCGCAGTGGCTCGACAAGATGATCAAGACGGGGAAGGCCCCGAACCTCGATCACGCGGCCGGGATCGCCGACTTCTTCGGAGAGAGCATCGAATTCCTGGTCGCCGAGCCGGCCGAGGCCCTGGACCGGGTGCTCCAGCGGATCCACAAGGACCTGCTGGAGCGGACCGTGGCGCGCCAGGAGGAGCACATCCAGCGCCTCAGGAACGCCGACGCCCGGGCCTCCGCGGGTTCCGCCGCACCCACCGGTTCCGATCTCGGCATCGTCGGCTACGCCGCCCGTGCCCTCGCCGACGTCCCGGACGACACCGCGCAGCCCATCATCGCCCTCATCGAATCCATTGCCCGGCGCTCGCGCGAGGAGCGCGCCAGGGAGAGCCGCTAAAGAGCCTCTGGCCAGGGACGATGCCGGTGAGGGGCCGTAGTTGCCTCCGTCGTCACGAATGGCTACTGTCGCGGGCGCACGACTGACAGAGCGCCGTGCACCTGTTCGGGGGAACGACGAGCGGTGTGCCGGCCAGGCGTCCGGGGGAAGACATGTGGGACGCGGTTCGAACATCCCGTGAGATGAAGCGTCATCGGGACGAACTGTTCGCCGGAGTGATGCGCCCGCCCGCACCGGAACCGCACGAACTGCTGCACGCGGTCTGCGCCTACCTCTCGGAGAGCGGCGGGCGTGAGGTCCGTCTCATGCTGGAGCCGTTCCCTCCGGGCACGGTCAGCGGGCTCTGGCTCGACCTGGGCGACCACGAAGTGATCGCGGTGGAGAAGAACACCCTGCCGGTCCATCAGATGGTGATCCTGGGCCACGAGCTGTGGCACCGCAAGGAGGCCGAGGGCGTCGCGGTCGCCCAGGTCGCGGCGCGCACCGACTACGACCTCGCCGAGGAACGGCGGGCGGAGCGGTTCGGCCGGCTGATGGGGGCGAAGTTCCGGCCGTTCCTCCTCGGCACGCGCAGCAGCGCACCCCCTGACGAACGGGCCGGGCGCATCTGGGAGTCCCTGGGGGGCCGGTGATGGACGAAGGCGGCGACTACTACCTGCCCGCCGCCGTCCTGGGCGCGGCCCTGCTGGTGAAACTGCCGGCTCTGGTCCGCGGGTGGCGCAGCGCGACGGTCCGGACGGTGAACGCCCTGCTGCTCCTGCCCTGCGCGGGCTTCGTCCTCTCCTCCCCGCCGACCATCACCGCCGTCAACCGGCTCACCGGCATCAGCAACCTCTCCGCTCTCCTCGTCCACTGCATCCTGACCGCCTACGCGTGCGCGTCCCTGGTGCTGCTGGACCACTGGCGCGCGGAGTCGGTGGACTGTGCCCGTACGCGCCGGCGCGTACGGGTGTGGAAGGCCGGCTGCTGCGTGGTGATCACGGCCCTGGTGGGACTCTTCGCGCTGGGCGAGGTCCCGGTGGAGCGCCCGTGGGACTTCGACACGTACTACGCCACCACCCCGTTCATCAGCGCGATGCTCCTGCTGTACCTGCTCGCGTACGTCGCGGCCGGGGTGGCCACCACGGTCGTCTGCTGGAGCTGGCTGCGCGACATCGGCAGACGGACGGCGAGGCAGGAGACCAGGACGGCGGTCGACCGGTCCTTGCAGATCGGGCTGCTCGTGCTGGTGATCGCGGCCCTGGCCAACATCGTCTTCGGCTCGTTCAAGGTGACCGCCATCGCGGCCCGCTGGGCGGGCCGGAACTGGGACGCGCTCAACGAGAGCCTGTCGCCCCTGATGTCGGCCAGCGGGATGATGATCGGCGTCGGGCTCCTCGTCCCGGCGTACGGACCCGTGCTGATCGACCGCGTCTGGCAGCCCGTGCTCGGCATCAGGGCCCTGCGGCCCCTGTGGCGTCTGGTCAGCCGGTCAGGTCCTGCCCACAGCAGCAGGACGTTCCTCCGCCCGCCGTGGTACGCCGGACCGGAGCAGGTCCTGCTCCACCGGATGACCACCATTCACGACTGGATGCTCGCCCTGTGCGTCCACTGCACCGAAGAGGTGCGTGAGGCGGCCTACCGGCAGGCGAGGGTGAGCGGGGCCGGGGAGCGCGAGGCGGTGGCCGCAGGGCTCGCCGCCATGTTCACGGCGGCGGCGGAGACGCGGGCCCGCACCGTGCCGCCCGCGCCGGAGCAGGGCGCTCTCGCGCTGGCGGCCGTGTGCTCGGCGGAGGCGGCGGACCGTGACCTCCTGGTGTCGGTCTCCCGGGCGCTGGCGGTGGCCCCCGGCCGACGGCGGATCGCCGCCCCCGGGGGCTCCTTCGCCCACCGGTGAGGGCACCACCCCCGTGGGGCGCCCTCACCGGCGGATCGAGCGGCCGGTGGCCGTCCGGCTTCGGCGTCAGCCGTTCCAGGTGCCGGTCATGGCGAGGTGGCCGGGGGCTCCGGGCAGGCTCACCGGGACGGCCGTGGTGGTGGTCCAGGTGCGGTCGGCGCGGCGCGTGGTGTGGAGGACCTTGTTGTCGGCGGTGGTGACGGCCACCTGGACCTCGCCGGCGACCGAGGCCGTGGCGACGGACTTCGCGGTGACGGTGCCGAGGATGCCCTTGATCTCGGTCAGCGGCTCCCAGTGGCCGCTGAAGTTGCGGACGGCGTGGTACTGGCGGGCGCCGTTGTCGGTGGCGATGACCACGTGGGTCTGGTCCCCGGAGCCGACCGTGCTGAGGGAGGTGATGGGACCGGTCGGGCCGGCGGCATCGGCGACGTTGCCCCAGGCGAGCCAGTTGCCACTGGCCTGGCGGATGGTGTGGTAGGCCTTGCCGCCGCTGACGGTGGTGACCTGGAGCTCGCCCCGGACGACGGCGGTGGCCGCGGCCGTCACGTTGCCGACCTTGCCGGAGGTGATGTCCTGGAAGGGCGTCCAGTGGCCGCTCGCGTTGCGGATGGTGTGGAACGCCTTGCCGTCGGCGACGGCGACGACGTGGAGATCCCATCCGTGGTTGGTCGCCGTGACGCCGGTGAGGTTGCCGAGGGAGTTGGCCACACCGAAGACGTCGCCCCAGGTGCCCCAGGTGCCGTCCTGCTTGCGGATCGAGTGGAACAGCCTGCCGTTGTCGCTGACGGCGAGGACGTGGGTGTCGCCGTTCATGCCGACGACAGCGGAGCTGCGGATGCCGCCGATGTCGCCAGCGCCCTGGGTCCGGATGTCCTCGAAGCCGGTCCAGGAACCGTCGTTCACCCGGACGCCCTGGTGGAGGGTGGTGCCGGACTGCACGAGGGCTTGGGTCTTCCAGCCCGGGGACTGGGCGCGGACGCGCTGGAACCAGCCGTGGAGGTCGTCGACCCGGGTGCTGAAGGCCCCGGTGCGGGTCTCGGTGGCGGGGGTGCCGAGGCAGCCGCCCTGCCAGCCGAGGCTGGTGATGCCGACGAGGGCGGGCTTGCCGCCCTCCGTGCGGAACGCGGGACCGCCGGCGTCGCCGGCGCAGACGGTGGCGTCGGCCGGGGTCCTGGCGGCGAGGCCGAAGCCGGTCGCGGTCACGTCGCCCGCGGTGAACACGGCCGCGTGGCGGGTCACCGGGACCCAGTCGGTCCTGGTGCGGCCGAAGCCGGCGACGGTCAGTTCCTGCCCGTCGGCGGGCGCGGTGGCCGCCAGCGGGACGGGGGTGATGTCATGGGCGGGCTGCGCGAGACGGGCCATGACGAGGTCACGGTCGGCGTGCGGGATCAGCTCGGCGATGTCGCTGGAGTGGCCGCCGCTGGTGATCAGGAGGGACTTGCCGACCACGGCGGTGGTCTTGTCCTTCGGGGCGCCCGCGGTCACGGTGTTGCTCTTGGCGGGGTCCTCGGCGAAGCAGCTCTTGGCGGTCAGGACCCAGTACGGGTCGACGAGCGCACCGGAGCAGGCGCGCTTGCCGTCGCCGACGGTCAGCTTGGTGTTGAAGGCGAGCCCGGCCGTGTCGATGGGCTGTCCGGCCCCGAGGGGAGCGGTGCTGCCGGTGACCCGGAGCTCCAGCAGGACGGCGGCGGACGGGTCTGCGCCCGCCTCGCCGAAGCCCTTGCTGCTGCTGTCGGGGATGTCCAGGCTCTGCGTCTCGTTCTTGACGGAGATGCTGGCCTTCACCGACCGCTTGTAGGTCTGGATCCGGTACGCGCCCGGGATCGAGACCGTGAGGTGACCGGTGCCCATCGGGGCGGCGAAGCACATCCGCTCCTCGGGCAGCTTCAGATCGCGCGCCCACACCTTGATCTGGTACGGACCGTCGCAGGAGGTGTACGTGATGCCGCCGTCACCGCTGATCAGCTTCGCGCCGGTCTCGGCCAGCACCTCGGCGCTGTTCGGGTAGGTGCCGTCCTCGAAGACGAACGGGGCGCCGGGGTCGGCGGCCGGCTCTCCGGCGGCCGAGGCCAGGGGTGTCGCGGCCCCCATGAGGACCGCCGCGGTCGCGGTCGCGGCCGGCAGCCACCGGCGTGTGCGCAGTGCCATGAACATCACTTTCGTCATGTCGCCTGTCGAGCAGGCGAGTCGAGGGGTCGCCCGGCTCGTGCGGGACGACAGGATGAGGTAAGGAGGGGCCTTCGCGCGATGCGTCAGCGAGGCAGTCTGGCGACCGATTCGATGAGTGCGACGAGGGGCTGGGCGGTGTCCTCGGGCACGTCGGCGAGCGCCCGCGCGGCCTGGCAGGCGACGTTGTCGAGGTCGCAGCCGGAACCGGGGGCCCCGGCGGAGCCGGAGTTCCCCAGCAGCCGGATCACCAGGTCCGTGTGGATCTGCCGCAACACCCGGTCCAGGGCACGTGCCGGAGGGTCCGTCAGGAACTCGATGCCCTCGCCGAAGAACGCGGCGATCTCGGCCGCGTGGACGAGGTTCGGCGCCCTGCCGGTCTTGAGCACCCGGTCGAGCCACTGCGCGCTCATTCCCGCACTCGCGGCGATCTCCGCCAGGGGGTGGGTGCGCCTGCTGCCGTCCTCGGTCGTCTTGAACCGGGTCCCGCGCAGGAAGAGGATCCGGTCGACGACCTGGCGGTGACGGGTCGTGGCGGTGTCCGGCCGTTCGCTGTCTCCGCGGAGTAACGGCGTGGCGGTGTCGTGCCGTTCGCCGTCTCCGCGGAGTAACGCCTCCACCTCGGCCACGGCGAGGCCCGACGCGAAGGCGAGACCGCCCTCGCCCTCGACCCTCAGCACGTCATCGCGGTCGAGCCCCGCCCGTCGGATCAGGTCGACGATGCGCGTGAGCGTGTCGATCGGCTCGGGAATCGGCCTGGCACTCACCGTGTGGCCTCCCCCCGGATCCCTGTGCTCGTGGCTTTCGAGGGGAGACGGTAACGGCTCAGCGCCCGCTTATCAACTGTCGCTGACTGGACATCAACGCCAGTTGAAATCCTTCGGGTTCCTCCCTAGGGTCCTCACAGGTCGGGAGACCCCCATGCCTGCAAAAGGGCCGTGGTCAGCCGTTTCCGCGCCTCGTCCACCCGGCGCGACCCCGCGACGGGCAGCGCGGTTCCCGTCGGCGGCCCGGGGCGTCCTTGCCTGACAGACCTTCAACTTCCCGCCCAGTCCGGCGGGGTTCCACGCACGCCGGTCCCGGCGGGTCCGGCAGTACAGAGGGGGATATCCGTGCGTCACACAACAGGCCGACCACACGGCGGGGAGAGGAGGAGACCCGGCGTTTCGCGCTTGCTGGTAGGCGGCCTGCTTCCGCTGGCCCTCCTGTCGACCCTGGTGTCCGCGGCACCGGCGGCCGCGGTCGAGGAGACACCGGTCAGTGACCGGGAGAAGACCGTCGCCCACTGGAAGTCCGGCGGTCTGGCGATGAAGTCCGCCGCCGGGGCCGCCCTGACGGGATCGGACGCGGACATCCGCGCCTTCCTCGACAAGGGCCGCGCCATCGCGGAGAACCTCGACGACCGCGAGGCGGCCCTCGAGGTCATCGCAGAAGCCGGACCGGCGGTACGCAAGGCGGCCGAGCAGGCGCTGGAGGGCACCCCGGAGCAGCTGGACGCCTTCCTGAAGGAGGGCTGGAAAGCGCCTCTGGACCAGGACCAGCGGGTCGAGGCGGCCCGGATCGGCGAGGCCGGCGGCAGGACTCTGAAGGAGGCCGCCGATGCCGCACTGAACTCCGACATCGAAGCCGTACGGACCTTCCTGAGCGAGGGTCAGTACAAGAAGCGCGACTCCGACGCACGGGTCCGCGTGGCGCAGCTCGAAACGGCCGGCGGGCCCAAGCTCCGCGCCGCCGCCACCGCGGCCCTCAACGGCTCGATCGAGGACGTCCGCGAGTTCCTCACCTTCGGCCAGCACGTGGCCCGGGCGCAGGACCAGGAGCACGCCTCCGTCAGCGAACTCGCCCAGCAGGCCAAGGAGGCCGGCGACGCGGCGGAGCGGGAGAGCAAGGCTGCCAAGGAGTCCGCCGACAAGGCCATCGCCCTGTCCCTGCTGGCCCGGAAGGAGACCGAGCGGGCCAGGGACGAGGCGAACGCCGCCGAGAAGGACGCCGCCAAGGCCGCCGACGCCGCCCGCCGCGCGGCGGAGTCCACCCGGCGTGCCGCCCAGGCCGCGCAGGCGGCGATCTCCTCCGCACGCTCCGCGAACTCCGCGGCCCAGGTCGCCGCCGCAGCCGCCACGGCCGCCGCCCGTGCCGCGTCCGGAGCCGCCAACGCCGCGGCCAAGGTGCTCACCTTCGCGGCGGCGGGCAAGCGCGACGAGGTGCTCGCCGCCCATGCCCGGCAGGCCGCCGACGCCGCCGACGCCGCCGCGACCGCCGCGGACCGGGCAGCGATCTCCGGCGACGCCGCCGCCGCGTCCGCGAAGGCCGCCGCGTCCTCGATCGTGAACGCGGACGGCGCAGCCGCCGCCGCGGAGGAAGCCGGCCGGTACAACGAGGAAGCCGGCGGTTCCGCCGCGGAGGCCCGCCAGGCCGCGGCCACCGCCCGCCGCCACGCGGCGGAGGCCACCCGCGCCGCGAACCAGGCCGCCGCGCACGCGGCCGACGCCGCACGCGCCGCCCGCGAGGCACGCGACGCGGCCCGCTCGGCCGCCAAGCACGCGCGCAACGCCGCCGATGCCGCCATGAAGGCCGGCGAGCACGCGGCCGGATCCAGGGCGGCGGCCGAGGAGGCCAAGGCCCACGCCGACGCGGCCCTTCAGCGCGCGAACGAGGCCATGGCGGCCGTGGGCAAGGCCAAGGAGATCCACGACCAGGCCCGCAAGGCCCAGGCCGAGGAACTCGCCGCCCGCAAGGCCACCGGCATCAACCAGGCCAAGGACATGAAGGCCGCGTACGACAAGACCCTGGCAGACGAGAAGAAGGCCAAGACGGACGCCGAGACGCTCCAGGCCGACTTCGCCCGCCTCGCCCAGGACGCCGCACAGCCCTCGGCCGACCCCGCCCAGATCGCCACGTCGGGCCGGAAGATGGCCCTGGCCGCCCTCCAGACCCAGGGCCCGTGGAGCCGCGCCGCCGCCGAGAGCGTCCTCGGCGCCCCGGACGCCGTCGTGGTGGAGTACGCCCGCAACGGCTGGCGTGCGGCGGAGCAGCGGGACGAACGCGACCACGTCCTCAAGCTGGCCGACGACTCGCCGTACCAAGCGGTGAAGGACGCCGCCACCGCCGCACTGAGCGGCGATGCGGCGCGTATCCACACCTTCTTGGTGGACGGTCAGCACAAGGCAGCCGTCTCCGACTACCGGGTGGAGGTCGCGCGCATCGGCAACGCCGGTGGCTCGGCCATCAAGAAGGCCTCGGACGCCGCACTCAACGGCACCGGATATCAGCCGCTGCTGGATTTCCTCACCACCGGTCAGTACACCGCCCGTCACAGCGACGACCAGGCGACCGTGGCAGGCCTGGCGGAGAACGCCGGACCGGAGGTGAAGGCCTACGCCGACATCGCCATCGAGGGCCCCGGCCCGGGCCTGCACACTTTCGTGGAGAACGGCCAGTACAAGGCGGCGCGCCGGGATCAGATCAACTCCGGCCATGTCGCGCAGATCCAGAACATCATCGCCGGCTCGGCACAGGTGGCGGCCGGCGCCCAGCAGCGGGCGGCCGAGGCCCAGAAGAACGCCGCGACCGCGCTGGACGCGTCCAACGAGGCGACGGAGTACGCCCAGCAGGCCCAGGTCTACGCCGCCCAGGCCGCAGGCTTCGCCACCCAGGCCGACGAATCCGCCAAGCAGGCCGAAGCCTCCGCGAAGAAGGCGGCCGAACACGCGGCCACCGCCCGCAATGCCCAGCGGCAGGCCCGTGCCAGTGCGAACAGCGCCAACGCCTCCGCGGCCTGGGCCGAAGCCAGCGCCGAGCTGGCCCGCGGCTATGCCGCCGAGGCCTATGCCGGGGCCGAGGCCGCACGCCAGTCATCCATCAACGCCGGAGCCGACGCGAACGCCGCGGCCGCCACCTACCAGCGGCATCTCGACGCATACCTCGTCGAAAAGGCGCGGGCGAACGAGCAGACCTGGTGGAAGAAGGCCCTGGAGAAGTACCAGTCCTACGGGCAGATGTTCGTGGAGGGCGTGGAATACGGCGTCGACTACGCCAAAGAAGCCGCCAAGCAGACGCTGCACTGGTATCTCAACCTCTCGTACGCGGACAAGATCCGCCTGAAGGGGGAGTTGATCCACGCCGGGTCCGACCTGGTCGGCGGGGTCCCCGGCCTGGGAGAGTTCTTCGACGGCTACAACTGCCTCACCTACGGCCTGGATGGAATCGCATTCGGAGACTCGAGCAAGTTCACCGATGCGGCGTGGTCCTGCGCTGCCGCCGTCCCGTTCCTCGGTTGGGGTGCCTATATTCCCAAGGGGAAGAAGTGGTACAACAAGGCTGAGTCGCTCTGGGAAAAGCTGAAGCGCTTCGAGAAGAAGATCGACAACGCGGTGCGTTGTCCCGACAAGAAGCACAGCTTCCCCGCCGGCACGCCGGTGCTGATGGGTGACGGAACCTCCCGCCCCATCGAACGTGTCGGAGTCGGCGACGTCGTCCTGGCCACCGATCCCGTCACAGGGAAGTCCGGAACACGCCGCGTCGAGGGGACGATCCACACCCCCGATGACGTCGACTTCACCGGAATCACTCTTGATGCCGCCGCCGGCGGCGGTTCCCTCACGGCAACCGGCCACCACCCGTTCTGGGCCCAGAACCGTCGGCAGTGGACCGACGCGGCGGCCCTCGACGTCGGCGACACCCTGCGCACCCCGGTCGGCGATGTCGCCCGGATCGCCAAGGTCACCCACTGGAAGAAGCTCCAGCCCGCGTACGACCTGACGGTGAACGACCTGCACACGTATTACGTGCTGGCAGGCCGGACTCCGGTCCTCGTGCACAACTGGACGCCTTGCCAAGAGGCCCTCGAAGCCGTCTGGATGTCCCCGAACAAGCCCCTCGCCGTCAGCTTCACCGAGCACTACAAGAAGCACGCCACGGCATTCGGGAAGACGGAACAGGAGTATCAGGCGGACGCGCAGGCATGGCTTGCGTCGAATCCGGCCAGGCAGCATTTGAACGCGGATCTGATCGACCTGGCGGACGGGACGCAGGGCGTCAGGTATCGGACTCCGGGAGGGAAGGGGCCGGGAGGTATCATCAAGAACCGGAAGCTCGTCACCTTCTGGTACAACGACAACGACAGGCCTTAGGGAGAGGTGTACCGGGAAATGGAATTCATGGATTCCTACAGCCTGTGGCGACAGCTCGTCCGCCCCCCGCAGGGGGTGGACGAGGAAACCCGGGATCTCCGAATGGATCTGCTGGTGTCCGACGAATTCCTTTTGTCGGTGACGAACCTGGTCGACTACGGGATCTATGACCCTCCGAAAGTCGACGTCCTCTCCTACCTGGACGGACTCCTGCTCCGGGCGGAGAAGATGATCGCTGTAGGCAGTCCCGAGGTCAGGGAATCCGCCCGCAACCTGCGTGCGTACGCGGCGCTTTCGCGTCTGATGTACCGGCAGTACCTTGATGTCGGCCCGTCGGATGACGTTCCCGAGGAGCCGCGAGACGAGTGACCCTGGAGCCCCGCCGGTCCCGCCGGTGGGGCTTCCGCGCCTCGTTCACCGGGCGTCACCTGTCTGGGTGGGGATTGTCTGCCCTGCGTGGCCTGATGGACGGCGTGATCGATGAGCATGTGCGCCTGAGCCTGGGCGTCGACCAGTTCGCCGTCTACGACATGCACGACAACCGGGAGGGCACCATCGACGCGTACGGCTCCGAGGTCATCCCCGCGCTCGGCGCGTGAGGGCGGTTCGTCGGGGCGCCGGGAATCCGTCAGGTCGAGCGGGTGGGGCGCCGGGTCTCACCCGATGTCGGAGGCGTCCGCGCTCCGCATCTCGGTCGCGATCAGATAGCCCAGGTGGGTGCGGTTGCGGGCGCCGAGCTGGGTCATCAGCTTGGAGATGTGCTGCCGGCAGGACCGCTCGCTGATGCCCAGGTGCCGCGCGATCGCCGCGTCCTTGTCCTCCTCCATCAGGAGTCGCGCGATGGACCGCTGCATGTCGGAGGCGATGACCCGCCGGCGGCGCGTCTCGTACGCGGAGGCGAAGGGCTGGGCGGCCCGCCACGCCGTCTCGAAGGTGCTGACCAGGAAGGCCACCAGGTCGGGCTGCCTGACCCGGAGCGCCCCGGATCCGTCGACGAGCGGGACGAAGGCGACCCGCTGGTCGAAGACGATCACCCGGGGGAAGAGCGTGTTCAGGGTGCGGACCTCGCCGCCGGCCTCGGCGATCCGCTCGACGTACCCCTCGGTCGCCTGGCTGTAGCGGGCGCTGTGCTGGTAGATCGTCCGCATCCGCACGCCTCGTTCCAGCATCTCCATGTCCCGGTCCACCGCCTCGGAGAGGATGTTCACGGGCCGGGCGCCGCCGGGCTGGGCGGTGAGGAGGTCGGTGCGGCATGCCGCCGCGCCCTCGTCGAGCATCGCGTTGACGTCCTCGGCCGAGAGCAGCAGGAGGTCCCCGTTCGCCGCGTGGGCGCCCGTCGCCCCCTCGTACACGTCCTTGAGCCCGGCCAGCTCCAGGACGGAGCCGGCGAGACGGTCCTCCATCTCGCGGAGCGCGTGCCGCAGCGGGTGCAGCGCCCGCGCCTCCGCCACCTCCGGCGGGCGTCCCAGGAGCTGCCCGGGCCGTTCGTCCGACGGCTGCAGGAGATGCAGGGACAGCAGCCGGTCGACGGCCTCGGACGCGTCCCGCTCCGTCCACCGGTCCTCGTCGTGGCCGAGGACGCACCCCACGAGCTCGTCCCTGGTGGCACCGTCGCGCCGCAGCGCGGCGCGGTACACCGCGCGCATGACCGGCGACACCGCCACAGCCGGGAATCTGTCCGTAATCTTCTGTTTGCTTGTCATTCGTTCATGCTTCCTCTTTCGTACATGCCTGTTCATGATCCCTGACGGATCTAGCCAACCCCGAACGTCGTGGCCAGGATCGATCGTGTCGGACGGGAAACCGAGACCACCGACACATCGCAGGTCAGACGCACATCACGGGGAATGAACATGAGCAAGACCAAGCAGTGGTTTCTGGCCGTCGCGGCGACCGTCGTCGCGGCGACGGCGCTGACGCTCCAGGCCCAGGCGGCCGGCGTCGAGGGCGGCGGGACGACGTCCTTCACCGTGCAGGCCCGGGCGGCCTCGGACACCGGCTGGGGATGACCGGCCCGGGCGGTCCGCGGAATCCGGCGACAGCCGGGTCCCCTCGGACCGCCCGCCGCCCCCGGAATCCGTCCCCGAAGAAGAAGTGAACATCGACATGGCTGGTCCCTCCCTCCTTCTGCTGGTCCGAGTCGGCTGCCTGCGCGAGCGGGCCGTGACCGCCTGGACCGCCCGGCCGGACCTGAGCCTGGCGATGGCCGAGAGCGCCACCGCCGCCTACCTCAGGCTCGCCGACCTCCAGATCCCCCTCTCCCCCCAGCGCCCCGCCGACGAGGTCTACGAAGCCTGCCGGGCCGCCCTGGCCGCCGAACCCGGGCGCAAAGGGGTCATCGGATTCCTCGACTCCACGCTGCCGACGGTCGCGCGCCTCGCGGAGGAGTTCGGCCTGCCCGGCTGCTCGCCCGACACGCTGACCCGGCTCACCGACAAGACCTGGGCCCGCGCACGACTGGCGGAGTCGGCGGTGCCGGGCCCCGGATTCCGCGTGCTCGACGCCGCCACCGCCGACCCGGCGGAACGGCGCGCCGCCGTCGACGGCCTCCGCTACCCGCTGATCCTCAAGCCCGCGGACTCCTCCGCCGGACGCGGGGTGACCCGGGTGTCGAGCCCGGCCGAGCTCGACGCGGAGTGGGACGCGACCGCCCGCCACACCAAAAACGGCCGCCTCCTCGCCGAGGAGGAGATGATCGGCGAGGAGATCAGCGTCGAGACGGTCACCGTCGCGGGTGTCACCGGCGTGGTGGCGACGACCGAGAAACTGACCACGCGCGGCACGGCGTTCGTCGAGTACGGCCACGCCGTTCCGGCCCGCATGCCCGCTGCCCTCGTGGCCGAGGCCGGGGACATCGTCCGGGCCGCGCTGAAGGCCGTCGGATTCGACCACGGCCTCGCCCACACCGAACTCATCCTCACCGCCGACGGTCCCCGGGTCGTGGAGATCAACCCGCGCCCGGCCGGCGACTGCATCCTGGACCTCGTCCGGCTCACCACCGGCACCGACCTGTACGACACCGCCGCGGACCTCGCCCTCGGCGAGCCCGTGGACCCGGACGCCCTCGCGGGGACCGCGTTCACGGGAGGCGCCGCCATCCGCTTCCTCACCGCCGCACCCGGCGTGGTCCGCCGCGTCGACGGCGTCGCCGAGGTGTCCGCCGAGCTCGACCCGCGCCGCGAACGGCTCGTGCTGCTCACCCGCGAGGGTGACCGCCTCGACGGCGCGACCAGCAATCTCCACCGCCCCGGCTACGTCATCGCCGTGGGGTCCGACACGACGAGCGCCATCGCGCGCGCCGAGCGTCTGGCAGCCGCCGTCACCGTCGTCACCTCACCCGCCGCGCCCGACGAGCCTCCCCTGAACCGACTTCCCAGCTCCGAATGCTGGACCTGATCGAGAGCCCTATGAGATCCCCCGATTCCTACTGGCTGGAGAGCGGTCCGCAGTGGACCGCGACGCACCGGCCACCGCCCGCCCGCACCGAACTGTGCGTCCTCGGAGCCGGTGTCATGGGTTCCACCCTCGCCTACTGGCTGGCCCGGGACGGACGCCGTCCCGTGGTCCTCGACCGCAACCCCGCCCCCGCCATGGGCTCGTCCGGCCGTAACGCCGGCCGGATGATCCAGGGAGGCAACCTCCAGCACGCCCCGGCCGTCGAGAAGTTCGGCCACGCCGAAGCCCTCGCCATCTACCGCGCCACCCTGCGCAACCAGGACCTCCTGGACGAGGTCACGGAGCGGGAAGGGCTGGGCGGAACACGGTTCACCACGGCCAAGATCGACCTGGCCGTCTCCGAGGACGAGGCACTCGAACTCGAACGGACCGCCGACGCCCTGACCGCCGACGGCATCGCGGCCGCATGGCTCGACGCCGACGGCGTACGCCGGGCCTTCGGCACGGAGCTGTCGGACGACGTCATCGGCGGTCTGCACAAGCCGGACCAGGACGCGGTGCACTCCGTCGCCTACGTGCGCGGCATCGCCGCCGCCGCCGTCCGGCACGGAGCCGAGTTCTGCCTCGGGGTCACCGCCACGACCGTCGAACCCCACGGCGGCCGCTGGCTGGTGCGGACCGACGCCGGGACCGTCGAGGCCGACCAAGTCGTCGTCGCCCTCAACGCCTGGACCCCCCGGCTCCTTCCGGAGCTCGACCCCTTCATCACCCCGGTGCGCGGCCAGCTCGTCCAGACCGCGCCCGTGCCGTTCCGCATCCCCCAGTGGGGGCTCGACCGCGGTCTGCTGTACGGCGGCCAGGCCCCGGACGGGTCGCTGCTCGTCGGCGGCCTCCGCAACACCGTGCCCGGCCGCGACGAGGGCATCGCCGTCGAACCCGGCGCCAACACCCCCCTCTTCGCGCCCGACCTGGCCGACCGGCTGGCCGACGCGCTGCCGGCCCTGCTGCCGGAGGCGCGCGGCGCGGAGGTCGTCAGGGCCTGGAGCGGAGTGATGGCGTTCACGCCCGACCGCCGCCCGCTCGTGGGCCGATGGCCCGGGGCCGAGGGACTCTGGGTGATGGCCGCCTTCAACGGCCACGGGATGCCGTACTCCCAGATCGTCCCGCAGCAACTGGCCGAGCGGATGGCGGGTGGCGACGGCGGGCACATCCCGCTCACCTTCGATCCCGCCCGATTCCTGACCGGGGGCGGTACCTCATGAGCATCATCGAGATCGAGACCGGCACCCGGCAGGGAGACCCGTACGGACCGGAGGGCTCGTCCCCCTCCGCACCCCTGCTGGTGATCGGCGCGGGCCCCAAGGCCGTGGCCCTGGCGGCCAAGGCGAGCGTCCTGCGCGACCTGGGCGTCGACGTGCCCGAGGTCGTCGCGGTCGAGCGCGACCGCACCGCCGCCACCTGGCGTCCTGGCGCCGGCTACACCAACGGCCGGCAGCGCCTGGGCACCTACCCCGAGAAGGACCTCGGATTCCCCTACGACCGCACGGCCTGGGGCGGCCCCGACAGTCCCGTCGCCCGTCGCGTCGCGCGGCGCATGACCGGCTTCAGCTGGGCCGGCCACCTGCTCGCCGAGGGCCGGTACGCGGAATGGATCGACCGCGGCAGGCCGCAGCCCTCCCACACGCAGTGGGCCGACTACCTGGAGTGGGCGGCCGGCGAGGCGAACCTGCGCGTGGTCAGGGGAGAGGCCACCCGCGCGGAGCTCCACGACGGCGGATGGGAGGTGACGGTGACCCGCGACGGCGTCCGGCAGGAGATCCACGGCCGCGGCCTGGTCGTGTCCGGACAGGGCGCCCCCCGGGGCGGCCCCCTCGCGGCCGACGGAGAACGCGTCCTGAGTGTCGCCGACTTCTGGGGCCTGGCGATGACCGGGCTTCCCGACCGGGTCCGCCACGTGGCGGTCGTGGGGGCCGGCGAGACCGCCGGCGCCGTCGTCCGCGAGGCCGCCGTCCACCAGGACCGCAGGGTCACCGTCGTCACCCCGGGAGCGACGCTCTACAGCCGGGGCGAGAGCCTCTTCGAGAACCGCGGCTACAGCGACCCCGCGGGCTGGACGGCCCTCGACGAGGCCGACCGCCGGGAGTTCATCCGGCGGACGGACCGCGGGGTCTTCTCCCAGGAGGTGCAGCGCGACCTGGCCACGACCGACCTGGTGGCCTGGCGGCCCGGGCGGGCCGCGGACGCGCGGCGTACGGCGGACGGCGACGTCGCCGTCTCCGTCGGCTACTCCGGTCGCAGGACGGAACTGCGCGCGGACGTCGTGGTGGACGCCACCGGAGGGGACCACCTCTGGTTCACCGGGATCCTCGGCCCGCACGCGCTGGACGCCCTGAGCGCCGCCGTCGGCGGGCCGATCACCCGACCCGCGCTGGAGCGCTCCATCGACCGGGCCCTCTCCGTCGCGGGCATGGCGGCCCGGCTGCACCTGCCCAACCTCGCGGGACTCACCCAGGGGCCCGGTTTCTCGAACCTGAGCTCCCTCGGGCTGCTCTCCGACCGGGTGCTGCACGCCCACGCGGCCTCCGTACCCCTCCCCGCCGGCGCCGCCGACGCGGCACCCCGGCACAGCTCGCGCTGCTTCCGATAGGAGAAGACCGATGGCGTCCCGCCACTCACCCGACCGCGTTCCGGACTTCGTCCAGCTGCTCTTCACCGACATCGCGGGTCGGCTCAAGACCCTGGAGATCCCCGGCTCCCGCTGGGAGGACGTCCGCGAGAGCGGATGGACCGTGGACGGCGCCGTCCTCCTCGGCCACGGGGACCCCGCCCACAGCGACCTGCGGCTCCGGCCCGACGAGAGCACCCGCGTCCGCCGTCCCTGGTGCACCGCCTCCGGGCTGACCGTCGACCTGGTCTTCTGCGACGTCCTCACCCCGGACGGACAGCCGTTCGCGGGCGACCCGCGCGCCGTGCTCCGCAAGGCCGTCGAGGCGTCCGAACACCGCGAGCAGCGGCCGGTCCTCGGCGTGGAGGCCGAGTTCTACCTCCTGCGCCCGGCGGCCGACGGCACGGCCGCCCGCCCCGCCGACTCCCACGGCTACTGGGACCTCGGACACGACGAGCAGGTGGACGAGGTCTGCCGCGACGTCAGCCAGGCCCTGGAACTGATGGGCGTCACCGTCGACGGACACCACCACGAGGTCTGCCCGGGACAGCGGGAGATCGTCTTCCGGCACGGCGGCGCCCTGGAGACGGCGGACCGGCTGCTGCTGCTCAAGCACACGGCGCGATCCATGGCACGCCGGCGCGGTCTGAAGGCCGTGTTCATGCCCAAGCCCCTCGCGGAGCTGTACGGGAACGCCCTGCACGTCCACGTCTCGCTGGAGAGCACGCGGTCGGGGGCGACACCGCTCTTCCACGACGCCTCGGACCCGCACGGCATGTCCGAGCTCTTCCGGCACAGTCTCGCCGGCGTCCTGGACCACGCCCCCGCCCTCACCGCGATCGGGAACCCGACCGTCAACTCGTACAAGCGCCTCGTGCCGCGCTCGGGAACCCCGATCCACCGCAGCTGGGCCCGTCACAACAGGTCCACGGCCTTCAAGGTGTGCGGCGACGGCCGCGTGCCCTCCTCGATGCGCCTCGAACTGCGCAGCCCCGACCCGGCCGCCAACCCCTACCTGCTCTTCAGCGGGATCCTGGCCGCCTTCGCCGACGGGCAGGACCGGAAGCTCGAACTGCCCGACCCCTGCGAGGACGCGGTCGCCGAACTGTCCGACGCGGAACTGGCCCTGCGCGGCATCGGAGCGCTCCCCACGGACCTCCCCGACGCCCTGCGGGCCCTCGGCGACGACCCCGTCGTCCGCGCCGGTCTCGGCGAGCTCGCCACGCACGCCGCCGTCTCGTCGAGCCGTGCCGACTGGAACGCCTGGCACCGACTGGTCACCGCCTGGGAGACCGAGCGCTACGCGGAGTCCGAGTGACGCCCCGCCGCGAGCGAGCCCGCACCACGCCCACCCCTTCGCGCAGGAGAGACCGATGAGTACGACCGCCGCGACCGACCGGGGCCCTGTCGGGATCCCGTCCCCCGACCACGAGTGGACCGTTCTGCTCTTCATCACCGAGCCCGGCATCGGGGAGACGCTGCCGCGACTCGCGGGCTGCACGACCGGGCTGTGCTCGGCGCGTGACGAGGCCGCCTCGTTCGCCCGCGCGGACGCGCGGGTCCTCGGCGTCAGCGCGCACGCCCCGGGGGCGCTGGCCGCGTTCGCCCGCGAGCGGGAACTCGGCTACCCGCTCGTCGGGGACGAGAGCCTGGAGCTCGGGCGGGCGTTCGGCGTCCCCGAAGTGCGCGTGGGGGAGCGGACCCTGTACGAGAGGGCCGTGGTCGTCCTCGACCGGAGCGGCCGGGTGCGCAGCCTCGTCCACCCCGTGCCCGACCCCGCCCGGCACGCGGCCAGTGCCCTGGAGGCCCTGGCGGAACTCGGGCGCGCGCCCGAGACCGACGATGTCTGAGCCCTCCGCGGACCCGGCCCCCGTCCGCCCGTCCCCGCTCCGGCGGGCGATCGCGGCCCTCCCCGCACCGGGCGCCCCCCGCGCGCTGGCCGTGTCCACCCTCGTGGGACAGACCGGCAGCGGCCTCCTGCTGCCGGTGAGCGCCCTCTTCTTCACCCGCTCCGTGGGCCTGAGCGCCGCGCAGGTCGGTCTGGGTCTGGCGGTCGCGGGGCTCGTCGGACTGGCCGCGGGCGTACCGCTGGGGCGGGTCGCCGACCGGTTCGGCGCGCGGGGCACCTACGCCGGCGCGCTGTGCGTCCAGGCCGCCGCCACCGCCTCGTTCACCCTGGTGCACTCGATGGGCGCGTTCGTCGCCGCCGCCACGCTGGCCGCGCTGGCCGAACGCGGCGGAAGCGCCGCGCGCGGGGCCGTCATCGGCTCCGTCGGCACCGGCGAGGCGCGGGTGCGGCTGCGCGCGCTGCTCAGGTCCGTGACCAACGTGGGCCTGAGCATCGGCACCGCGCTCGCGGGCCTGGTGCTGGCCGCCGACACCCGTACCGCGTACGTGACCGTGGTCCTCCTGAACGCCGCCGCCTACGTGCTGGCCGCGCTGCCGCTGGTCAAGGTGCCCGCGGTCGTGCCCGTGACGACGGCCCCCGGGGGGCCGCCGCGCCGGGCGGTCCTGCGCGACCGCCCGTACGCCCTCGTGACCGCGCTCTGCGGACTCACCAGCATCCACTACGACGTGCTGTCCCTGGCCCTGCCCCTGTGGATCGCGAGCCACACCGCCGCCCCCAAGTGGAGCATCTCGGCCGTGATCCTGGCGAACACCGTCCTGGTGGTGCTGCTCCAGGTGCCGTTCTCCCGGGGAAGCGGCACCGTGGAGGGCGCCGCTGCGGCGGTCCGCCGTTCGGGCGGGCTGCTCTGGGCGGCCTGGATCCTGATCGGCTGCGTCACGTTCACCCACTCCCCGGTCCTGGCGGTCGTGCTGCTCGTGGCCGGGATGGCGGTGCACACGGCCGGAGAGCTCTGGCACGCCGCCGGCGCGTACGGGCTGAGCTACGAACTGGCGCCCGCCGGCTCCCACGGCGAGTACCAGGGCTTCTTCTCCCTGGGGCGCGGCGCCGCCGGAGCGGTGGCCCCCCTCGTGCTCACCACCGTGTGCCTGGCACCGGGACCGGCCTGGCGCCCGGTCGCCGGGTGGATCGCGCTCGGAGCCGTGGTCGCGGTCGCGAGTCTCGCGGTTCCCGCCGCGGCGCGTCGCGCGGCGGCCGCCGCCGGCGGCGAGGCCGTCGCCCCCACCACCGCGGACAGCCCGTCCGCGCCCCCTACCCGCACTCTCGTCCAGGAGTCCTCATGACCGACCTCGCGCCGGATCCCGCCCCGGCCGCGCGCCCGGGCCGCGCCGCCGTCCTCGTCCTGGGAGGCGGCACCCGGCTCCCCGCCGCCCTGCGCGGCCACGGCCGCCACGTCGTCTACTTCGGCACCCCCGAGGAGTTCACGCCGGCCCATCACGAAGCCTGCGACGAGGCGTGGCTCCTTTCGGGGGGTTCGGAGGATGCGTGGGTACGCCGGGCCGTCGCCCTGCACCGGGAGGTCCCCTTCCAGCAGGTCGTCACCGTCCGCGAGCGCTTCCTGGTCGCCGCGGCCCGCATCACGGACGCGCTCGGCCTGGGCGGCAACAGCCTGGACACGGTACGGACACTCAAGGACAAGGCCCTCATGCGGGAGAGCCTGCGGGCCCTCTCCGGCGAGGGCGGTGTGCGGGCCGGTCTGATGCGCACGGGCGCGGACGTGGACGCGTTCGCCGCGGAGAGCGGCCTGCCGCTCGTGCTCAAGCCGCGCGACGGCTCCGGCAGCGAGGGCGTGCTCGTCGCGCGCGGCGAGGAGGACCTGGCCGCGGCGCGCGCCCGCGTCGAGCGGGAACCGGGCGCCCTGCTCGCCGAGGAGTTTCTCGACGGCCCGGAGTTCAGCGTGGAGACGTTCTCCCGCGCGGGGATCCACGAGGTCCTCGCGGTCACCGAGAAGTTCACCGACTCCCGCCGCGTCGAGATCGGCCACGTCGTGCCGGCCCGGGTGGACGAGGAGCGGCGCGCCGCGCTGGCGGACGCCGCCTGCCGCTTCCTGGAGGCGGTCGGCCTCGCGGAGGGGCCCGCGCACACGGAGATCATCCTCACCGCCGCCGGCCCCCGCGTGGTCGAGTCGCACAACCGGCCGGGTGGCGACGGCATCGTCGACCTCGTCCGCCACGTCACCGGGCGCGACGTACGCGACCTGCTGGCCGCCCGGATCGCCGGTGTCGACGTGGCACCCGCGTCCGGACGCGCGGGCGCGGCGGCCACCTGGTTCATGACCGCGGACCCCGGAGTCGTCGCCGAGGTGACGGGCCTGGAGACGGCCGCCGGCCACGAGGGCGTCGTCGGCGTGTCCTGCGACGTGGAGCGCGGGGACGAAGTACGTCCCACGGCTTCCTCCGGCGACCGCTGCGGGTCCGTCACCGCCCTCGGCGGCACCGCCGACGAGGCACTGGCGCGCGCCCGCGCGGCGGCGGCCGCCGTCGTGATCAGGCGGGAGGAGGCGTGAGCGAGATCACGGCCGTCCGCGCCGCCGTCGACGCGGCCCGCAACCCCCTCACCGAGCGGTATCTGAACGCCCCGGTCGGGCGGCGGGGCCTGTGGCCCGCCGCGACCGATCCCGGGCGGCTGCACCTCGTCGAGCAGGGCCTGGAGGACCGCTTCCTGACCCGTCCGGTGTTCCTGGAGGCGGCGGAGGCCGAGGGGCTGGCCGCCGACCTCTCCGGGATCGTCGACCTGCTGTTCGCGCTGCCCGACCGGCTCTTCGACGGCGACCGCGCGGCTTTCGGCCGGGCCGTGGGCCTGCGCCCGGAGCAGATCCGGCTCGCGCTGCGTCCCCCCGTGCCGCACCCCGGGCGCATCGGCAGGGCCGACCTCTACCACGACGGTGACGGCTTCCGGCTCCTGGAGTTCAACCTCAGCAGCGCGCTGGGCGGCACGCAGACCCCCGAGCTCAACCGCCTGCTGCTCGACGACCCGGCCTTCGCCGCCTTCGCGGAGGCCGAGCGCCTGGAGTTCCCCGACACCGTGGAGCTGCTGGCACAGGCCGTGAAGGCCGCCGCCCGCGAGGCGGGCCGACCGGACGGACACGTCCGCGTGGCCCTGATGGACTGGTCGGCCGGATTCGACAAGACGCGGGCGGACCTGAGCACTTTCGCCGAACTCCTGTCCCGGCACGGCGTGGAGGCGTTCGCGTGCCACACCGGCCAGGTCGAGGAGTCAGGCGGCCGGGTCCTGGTGGAGGGCCGTCCCGTGGACGTCGTCTACCGCTTCTTCACCCTGGGGGAGCTGACGGCCGACGCCGCCTCGACGGCCGTCGCCGAGCGGCTGCTCGACACCTTCGCCCGCTGCGGCGTGGCGCTGGTGTCCCCCCTGTGCACGTCGATGCACGGCAACAAGCGCGCTCTCGCGATGCTCTGGGACGAGCGCTTCCTGGCGTCGTGCGCCTCCGCCGAACGCGCCCTGGTGGAAAGGCTCGTGCCCTGGACCCACGAGGTCCGCCCGGGCCGGATCCGGGTACGCGGCGAGGGCGCGGACTTCCTCGCGTACTGCGCGCGTCACCGGGAACGACTCGTCCTCAAGCCGGCCCACGGCCTCGGCGGCACCGGCACGGTCCTCGGCCGCGCCGTCACCCCCGGGCAGTGGAGCGACCTGCTCCTCGGCGCGGCTCCGGGCCGCTACGTCGTCCAGGAACTGGTCTCCCCGCGCGCCGAGCACTTCCCGGCCCGCGCCCCCGGGGACCCCACCCGCTGGGTCCTCAACTGGGGCGCCTTCCTGATCGGCCGCCGCTACGCGGGCGGCTTCATCCGGGGGCTGCCCGAGCACGGCGCCGACGTCATCTCGTACGACAACAAGGCGCACGCCACCGGCGTGTTCCAGTCGACGCGCCACTGAACCGAGGGGGCGAGCGGTTCGCCGGAGCGGCGCGGGGGCGACCGGGAACGGGTCCCGCGCGCCCTGGAGGAGACCGCCGCGACCCGGCTCGTCGGGGTCCGGCACCCACGATGAACTCATGCGCCTGGGAGGCCGCTACGTCGACCTGTACGGCCTCCAGGCCACCGCCTACGCCGGCTGGGCTCCGACCCGGCAGTCCTGACGAGACGTCATGGTGACTTCGGTGCGGCCCCGTTCGCCGGATGGGGGCATCGTATGGTTGCCGTATGGATGAGGCGAGTCGATCCGTGTCCGCCGGTGGCCCGCGGCTGACGGCGGTGAGCGACCTGCACGTGACGTCGGGTGAGAACCGCGCCGTGGTCGACGCCTTGCGGCCCGGGCACGAGGACGACTGGCTGATCGTGGCCGGGGACGTCGTCGAGGACAGCGCGCTCTTCGCCCGGACGATGGCGTCCCTGGCGGACCGGTTCCGCCGCGTCGTCTGGGCGCCCGGCAACCACGAACTGTGGACCCGTCCCTCCGATCCGTCGCAGCGGCGCGGCGAGGAGCGGTACCGGCATCTGGTGGAGACCTGCCGGGCCCTCGGCGTGGACACCCCCGAGGATCCGTACCCCGTCTGGCAGGGCCCGGAGGGGCCGGTGGCGGTGGCGCCGCTGTTCGTGCTCTACGACTACAGCTTCCACCCGCCGGGCGCCACGACGGTCGAGGAAGGACTCGCGATCGCCCACGCCTCCGGCATCGTCTGCACCGACGAGTACCTGCTGCACCCCGATCCGTATCCGAGCCGGCAGGAATGGTGCCGGGCGCGCCTGGAGTACACCGCCGCGCGGCTGGCCGCCGTCCCGCCGGACACGAGGACGGTCCTCGTCAACCACTACCCGCTCGTCCGGCAGCCCACCGACATCCTGCGGTACCCGGAGTTCGCGCAGTGGTGCGGGACGGTGGGCACGGCCGACTGGCACACCCGGTTCCGTGCCGAGGCCGTCGTCTACGGGCACCTGCACATCCCCCGCACGACGTACCACGACGGGGTGCGCTTCGAGGAGGTTTCCCTCGGCTACCCCCGGGAATGGCGCCCCCGGTCCACGGAGTACGCGCCGCGCGTCATCCTGCCGGGCCCGCGCTGAGGATCGCCGCTCCCGACCGGCCCAACACCGCCCCGGCCCCGGCGCGGCACCGGCCGCAGGGCGGACGGCGTGCCTAAGGTCGCACGCACACAGCCACCCCCCCCAGAGGAGCGACCCGTGGCCTCCCGGCTCAACCCCTACATCAGCTTCACCGGCCAGGCGAAGCAGGCACTCGACCTCTACCAGGACGTCTTCGGCGGCGAACTCGCCGTCAACACCTACTCCCAGTTCGGCGAGGCGCCGCCCGGGTTCGAGGACAAGGTCATGCACGGCATGCTGGAGACCCCGGCCGGCTTCACGCTCATGGCCTCGGACACCCCGCCCGGCATGGACAACACCCCCGGCAACAACATCAGCGTCAGCGTCAGCGGTGAGGACGAGGCCGAGCTGCGCGGCTACTGGGCCAAGCTCTCCGCGCGCGGCACGGTCACCGTCCCGCTGGAGAAGCAGATGTGGGGCGACGTCTTCGGCATGTGCACGGACGAGTTCGGCATCACCTGGATGGTCAACATCTCCGTCGAGCCCTCCTGACCCGCTGACCACCGGAAACACGGGTGAGAAGCACCTCGAACACCTGATAGATTGATGTTCGTCGCCGCGCGGGAGACCGCGGGCGGCGGACACCTTGTCCGGGTGGCGGAATGGCAGACGCGCTAGCTTGAGGTGCTAGTGCCCTTTATCGGGCGTGGGGGTTCAAGTCCCCCCTCGGACACCATCGACGACGAGCCGTGCAGGCCGGTGCGAACCGGCGCGCACGGCTCGTCGTCGTTCGCGCTCCCGACCGGCCGCGCGCCGGTGAGGAGGCCGGTGGGCGCCGGTCAGGAGGCCGGTGGGCGCAGGCCCGTGGTGCGGGTGAGCCAGGAGAGGTGGGCGGTGATCCTGGTGTTCACCGCGGGGGTGTCGGTGGCGCAGCCCCGGCCGTAGGAGACCAGCGCGGCCAGGACGGGGCGGCCGTCGGGGGCGCGGTGGACGAGGGGGCCGCCGGAGTCGTAGACGCAGGTGTCGCGGCCGGGGGTCCAGGTGCAGAGCTGGGCGGGGGTGAGGCCGTCGATCCCGCGCAGGGCGCAGGCGGGGTTGGGCAGGGTGTCCAGGGTGACCGTGCGCAGCACGGGGGAGGGCGCCTCGCCGAAGGAGGTCGCGCCCCAGCCGACGGCTTCCAGACGGGTGTGGGCGAACGATTCTCCAGCGGTGGGGAGCGCGATCGGGCGGACCCCGGCGTCGGCCGGGACCGGGGCCGTGAGGGTGATGACGGCGAGGTCGTCGTGGTGGGTGCGGGCGTCGTGGCGCGGGTGCGGGGTGAAGCGGGCGGGGCGGGCCACGCGCGCGTGGCGGGACTCCGTCGCCGTCCGCAGGTCGTGGTCGCCGAGGAGGACCGCGACCCGGCCGGGGTCGGCGTACGAGCCCGTCAGGCAGTGGGCGGCCGTCAGGACGTGCCGGGGACCGATCAGGACGCCGCCGCAGAACTGCCGGTGGCGGGCGGTGTCGACGAGAGCCGCCGCGTACGGGTACGTCCCCGGGGCCGCCTCCCGGCCGCCGACGATCGCCGCCGCGTCGGGCGGCGCGACCGGTGCCGTCGCCAGGAGCGCCCCCAGACAGGCCCCCAGGAGTGCCGCCGTCCGTGTCCTCGTCCGTCCCAAGGTGCCCTCCGTGGCCGTCGACCCAGCGTGTCCATGGCGTCAACGAGCCGGTACGGAGCAGGTCACCGGCACGGTCGCGCCCGCCGGGACCCGTCCCGCGCCGGCTCCCCGAAGGGTCCTCTAGGGCACGCGCGCCGTCCACTCCGGGGAGGAGAACTTCGACCGCGCCAGCTCCTCGGCGAGCGCCAGCTCCTCCTCCGTGACCCGGCCCTCCGTGAGGCCGTAGCGCTGCCGGAAGGAGTCGATCATCCGCTCGATCACGGCCTCGCGCGGCAGGCCGGTCTGGCGGCGCAGCGGGTCCACGCGCTTCTTCGCGCTCCTGGTGCCCTTGTCGGAGAGCTTCTCGCGCCCGATCCGCAGCACCTCGGTCATCTTGTCGGCGTCGATGTCGTAGGCCATCGTCACGTGGTGCAGCACCGCGCCGTCGCCGGTGACCATCCGCTTCTGGGCCGCGCCGGCGATCTTCCCGGCCTCGGTGGCGATGTCGTTGAGCGGCTGGTACCACGCCTTGACGCCCATGTCGCCGAGGGCGCCGAGCACCCAGTCGTCGAGGTAGGCGTAGCTGTCGGTGAACGACAGGCCCTGCACCAGGGCGTCGGGGACCGACAGCGAGTACGTGATGGTGTTGCCGGGCTCGATGAACATGGCGCCGCCGCCGCTGATCCGGCGCACCACCCGGATGCCGTGCCGCTCGGCGGCCTCCGGGTCGACCTCGTTGCGCAGCGACTGGAAGCTGCCGATGACGACGGCGGGGGCGCCCCACTCCCAGACGCGCAGGGTCGGCGGGCGGCGGCCGGCCGCGACCTCTGCGGTGAGGACCTCGTCGAGCGCCATGTGCAGGGCGGGGGGCTGCGGCGGTTCGTGGATCAGCTGCCAGTCGTAGTCGGTCCAGTCGGTGGCGTGCGCGAGGGCCCGGCGGACCGCCACCCCGATGCCCTCCGTGGTGAGGCCGAACATCTGGGTGCCGGGCGGCAGCGCCGCGTCGATGCGGGCGGCGAGCCCGGAGGCGTCGGTGTCGGCGGGGGCGCCCTCCAGGGCGCGGTCGATGGCGAGGATCGCCTCGTCGGGTTCGAGGAAGAAGTCGCCCGCCACCCGGACCCGGGCCAGCGCCCCGTCCTCCACGTCGAGGTCGACGACGACCAGCTTCCCGCCGGGGACCTTGTACTCGCCGTGCACCGGACCGACCTGCCTCTCGGGGACCTCGAACACCAAGGGGTGAAACCGTCCAAAGCGTACTCCCGAGGCCCTGTACCGATTGTCGGACCCGCGTGCTTAGCTGGACGCATGATCGAATCCTTCCTTGAGCACGTCCTCGACGGCGGTACGACCGAGGTGGAGGAAGCGGTCCGCAAGGCGGCCGCGGCGGAGGTCATGCCGCGCTTCCGACAGCTCGCCGACCACGAGATCGTCGAGAAGAAGGGGCCGTACGACCTGGTGACGGTCGCCGACCGGGCCGCCGAGGAGCACCTGACCGAGGCGCTGACCGCCCTGCTGCCGGGCTCCGTCGTGGTCGGCGAGGAGGCCGTCCACGCCGATCCCGGGCTCTACGGGCGGCTCCGCGGCGACGCGCCCGTCTGGATCGTCGACCCGGTCGACGGCACCCGCCAGTTCGTCCACGGTGACCCGGCGTTCTGCACCCTGGTCGCCCTCGCCCAGGGCGGCGAGCTCCTCGCCTCCTGGACCTACGCGCCGGCCCTCGGCGAGCTGGCCGTCGCCGTGCGGGGTCGCGGCGCGTTCCTGAACGGCGAGCGGATACGGTCCGGCTCGCCCGCTCCGGGCGCGGTCCTGGAGGTCGCCACCTCGCACCCCGACTACACCACCGCCGACCAGAAGCGGGCCCTCCTGGGCCTGGTGACCGAAGGCGTCCGGCCCCGACCGTGCGGCTCGGCCGGCCTGGAGTACCTGGCGATCGCCCGGGGCGAGCTGGACGCCACCGCCTTCAGCTGGGAGCTGGCCTGGGACCACGCGGCGGGGCTGCTGCTGGTCGCGGAGGCGGGCGGCGCGCAGACCACCGTGACCGGCGAGCCGTTCCGGATCACCGGGGGCAACACGCTGCCGTTCACGGCCGCCCGGGACGCGGCCACCGCCGAGCGGATCCGCGCCCTCCTCTCCGGCGGCCCGGCCGGGGACTGACCCATGACCCGGAGCGAGCGGGGCCGGGCCTATCCTGGCCCTTCCGTACCGTCGGCCGACGTGAGGAGTCCGAGGTGACGTCGCTGCTCGATGCCGTCGTCGTGGGGGCGGGGCCCAATGGACTGACCGCCGCCGTGGAGCTGGCCCGGCGCGGCCGCTCCGTGGCCGTCTTCGAGGCCAGGGAGACCGTCGGCGGCGGAGCCCGTACGGAGGAACTGACCCTCCCCGGCTTCCGCCACGACCCCTGTTCCGCCGTCCACCCGCTCGGCGCCGGTTCGCCGGTCTTCCGGACCATGCCGCTCGACCGGTACGGCCTGGAATGGCTCCACCCCGAGCTGCCCATGGCGCACCCCTGGGACGACGGCACCGCGGCCGTCCTCTCCCGCTCCGTCGCCGAGACCGCCGCCTCCCTCGGCCCGCGCGACGCCGGCACCTACCGCCGGCTCGTCACGCCCTTCCTCGGCCGCTGGGACGACCTCGCCCGGGACTTCATGCAGCTGCCGCTGACCGCGCTGCCCCGGGACCCGGTGACCCTCGCCCGCTTCGGCCTCACCGGGCTCCAGCCCGCCACCTGGATGCTGCGCCGCTTCCGGGACGAGAAGGCCCGCGCCCTCCTCGCCGGCATGATCGGCCACGTGATGGCCCCGCTCGACGGGTTCGCCACCTCCGCCGTCGGCCTCGTCTTCGCGCTCGCCGCGCACGCCGTCGGCTGGCCCGTGCCCCGGGGCGGCTCCCAGGCCATCCCGGACGCCCTCACCGCGTACCTCACCGAGCTCGGCGGCACCGTCCACACCGGGTACGAGGTCAAGCGCCTCGACGACCTGCCGCCCGCCCGCGCCTACCTCTTCGACACCTCGCCCACCGCCCTCGCCCGCATCACCGGCTTCGGCGCCCACCACTACGCCCACTACGCGTACGGCGCCGCCGCCTTCAAGATCGACTACGCCCTGGACGGGCCCGTGCCCTGGACCGCCGAGGCCGCCCGCCGCGCCGGCACCGTCCAGATCGGCCCCTCCGTCCGCGAGATCGACACCGCGCTGCGCCAGGCGTCCTCCGGCACCGCCCCCGACACCCCGTTCCTCATCACCGCCCAGCCCAGCCTCGTCGACCCGAGCCGCGCCCCCGAGGGCCGGCACGTCTTCTGGGCGTACGGGCACGTGCCCAACGGCTGGCGCGGCGACCTCACCGACGCCATCGAGCGCCAGATCGAGCGCTTCGCCCCCGGCTTCCGCGACCGCGTCCTCGCCCGCGCCACCGCAGGACCGCCCGAACTCGCCGCCCGCAACGCCAACTACGTCGGCGGCGACATCGCCTGCGGCGCCGCCCGAGGCCTCCAGCTCGTGCTGCGCCCGACCCTCTCCCCGTGGCCGTACCACACCCCCCATCCGGCGGTCTTCCTCTGCTCCTCCGCCACCCCGCCCGGCCCCGGCGTCCACGGCATGTCCGGGCACAACGCCGCCAAGGCCGTCTGGCGCCACCTCAGAAACCTCGACGGCGCCGGAACCTAGACTCACCCCATGGCCAAGTACATCGACGTGCACCCCGAGAACCCCCAGCCGCGCATCATCGACGGCGTGGCCGACTCGATCCGCAAGGGCGGACTCATCGCCTACCCCACCGACTCCTGCTACGCCCTCGGCAGCCGGATCGGCAACCACGACGGCCTCACCCGCATCCGGGAGATCCGCCGCCTCGACGACCGGCACCACTTCACCCTGATGTGCGCGGACTTCGCGCAGCTCGGCCAGCTCGTGCACATCGACAACCGGGTCTTCCGCGCCGTCAAGGCCGCCGTCCCCGGCGCCTACACCTTCATCCTGCCCGGCACCAAGGAGGTGCCCCGCCAGCTCCTCCACCCCAAGAAGAAGACCGTCGGCGTCCGCATCCCCGACCACCGCGTCACCCAGGCGCTGCTCGCCTCACTCGGCGAACCCCTGCTCTCCTCCACCCTCCTCCTGCCCGACGAGGAGGAACCGCTGACCCAGGGCTGGGAGATCAAGGAGCGGCTCGACCACCAGGTCGACGCCGTCCTCGACTCCGGCGAATGCGGCACCGTCCCCACCACCGTCGTCGACTTCTCCAGCGGCGAGCCCGAGATCGTCCGCGTCGGCGCCGGCGACCCCGACCGCTTCGAGTGATCGAGAAGGGCCACATCGCGTCCGGTGGCCCTTACGCCGCCGCACGCGATCACCGTACGGTCGGCCGGGTGAACCGCCGTCCACCCCGACCGCCGGAGGCTCCCGCGTGATCGTCATCGCCCACGTCAGCGACATCCACATCGACGCGGGGGAGCGCGCCACCGCGCGCACCCGCGCCGTCCTGCGCCACCTGGAGGACCTGCCGTACGACCTGGCGGCCGTCCTCGTCTCCGGCGACATCGCCGACCACGCCGACCCCGCCGAGTACGACCGCGCCCGCGCCCTCCTCACCGGCCGCCACCCGCTGGTCGTCTGCCCCGGCAACCACGACGACCGGGCGGCCTTCCGGGCCGGCCTCGGGCCGCTGCTCCACGAGGACGGCGATCCGGCCCCGGCCGCCCCCGTCGACCAGGTGCTGCGCGGCGACGGCTTCGTCCTCGCCGTCTGCGACTCGTCGATCCCCGGCAAGGACGACGGGTACCTGGAGGACGGCACCCTGGAGTGGCTGGACCGCGTCCTCACCGACACCCCGCGCGACACCCCCGTCCTCGTCGCCTTCCACCACCCGCCGGTGCCCCTGGGCACGCCGTACGTGGACGAGATCCGCCAGGTCGGCGAGGAGCGGCTCGCCGCGCTCGCCGGGCGCCACCCGCACCTCAGGGCCTTCCTCGCCGGACACGCCCACACCGCGGCCGCCACCACCTTCGCCGGCCGCCCGCTGCTCGTCGCCCCCGGGGTCGTCTCCACCATCCGGCTGCCCTGGGAGCACCCGAGCCCCGACAGCCAGTACGTGCACCGGGACGCCCCGCCCGGGGTCGCCTTCCACGTCCTCGACGCCGAGGGCCGGCTCACCACCCACTACCGGACGGTCACCGTCGGCGACTGACCCGCGCCGGGGACCATGACCCGGCCCGTGAGGTCGATGTCGCTTTTCTGCCAGCCTGACGCCCGCGCATCCCCGATCATGGATCCATGCACACCGAGACCGAGCGCTGTGTGCGGGCCGTCCAGTCCAAGGACGCCCGCTTCGACGGCGTGTTCTTCACCGCTGTCCTGACCACTCGGATCTACTGCCGGCCCAGCTGCCCCGTGGTCCCGCCCAAGCCCGAGAACATGGAGTTCCACCCCAGTGCCGCCGCCTGCCAGCGGGCCGGATTCCGGGCCTGCAAGCGGTGCCGCCCCGACACCAGTCCCGGCTCCCCGGAGTGGAACGTGCGCGCGGACGCCGTCGCCCGCGCCGTGCGGCTCATCCAGGACGGGGTGGTGGACCGGGAGGGCGTCCCCGGACTCGCCCGCCGGCTCGGCTGGTCCGCCCGGCAGGTCGAGCGCCAACTCCTCGCCGAGCTCGGCGCGGGCCCGCTCGCCCTGGCCCGCGCCCAGCGCGCCCAGACCGCCCGCACCCTCGTCGAGACCACCGGGATGCCCTTCGGGGAGATCGCCTTCGCCGCCGGCTTCTCCTCGATCCGCTCCTTCAACGACACCGTCCGCCAGGTCTTCGCCCTCACCCCCGGCGAACTCCGCGCTCGCGCCTCCCAGCCCGCCGCGCCGCACACCCCCGGCGTGATCAGCCTCCGGCTGCCCTACCGGGCCCCGCTCGAACCGTCCAACCTCTTCGGCCACCTCGCCGCCACCGGCGTCCCCGGCGTCGAGGAGTGGCGCGACGGCGCCTACCGCCGCACCCTGGCCCTCCCGTACGGGCACGGGATCGTCGCCCTCGCCCCGCGCCCCGGCCACATCGCCTGCCGGCTCTCGCTCACCGACCCGCGCGACCTCACCCACGCCATCAGCCGCTGCCGCAGGCTCCTCGACCTCGACGCCGACCCCGTCGCCGTCGACGACCAGCTCCGCTCCGACCCGCTGCTCGCCCCCCTCGTGGACAAGGCACCGGGCCGACGCGTCCCCGGCACCGTCGACCCGGCCGAGTTCGCCGTCCGCGCCGTCCTGGGGCAGCAGGTCTCCACGGCCGCGGCCCGCACCCACGCGGCCCGCCTGGTCACCGCGCACGGCGTTCCCGTCGAGGACCCCGAGGGCGGCCTCACCCACCTCTTCCCCACCCCCGAGGCGCTCTCCGGGATCGACCCCGAGACCCTGGCCCTGCCCCGCAGCCGGCGCACCACGCTGCTCACCCTCGTCCGCGCCCTCGCCGACGGCGAACTCGCCCTCGGCCCCGACACGGACCGCGCGGAGACCCGCGCCCGGCTGCTCGCCCTGCCCGGCTTCGGCCCCTGGACCACCGAGGTCATCGCCATGCGCGCGCTCGGCGACCCCGACGCCTTCCTCCCCGGCGACCTCGGCGTCCGCCGCGCCGCCGAGGGCCTGGGCCTGCCCGGCACGCCCGCCGCGCTCACCGCCCGCTCCGCGCAGTGGGCACCCTGGCGGGCCTATGCCGTCCAGTACCTCTGGGCGACCGACTCCCACCCGATCAACCACCTCCCCGCGTAAGGAAGTCGCACCATGCCTCGCACCGTCGTGCACACGGTCGTGGACAGCCCCTACGAGCCGCTGACCCTGGTGGCCGTCGACGGCGTCCTCAGCCGCGTCTACATGACAGAACAGCGCCACCGCCCACCGGAGGACACCTTCGGGGAGCGCGACCCCCGCCCCTTCGGCGAGACGATCCGCCAGCTCGACGCCTACTTCGAGGGCGAGCTCACCGAGTTCGACCTCCCGCTCCACCTGGAGGGGACCCCCTTCCAGCAGAGCGTCTGGGAGCAGCTCCAGCTCATCCCGTACGGGGAGACCCGCACCTACGGCGAGCTCGCCGAGGCCCTCGGCAAGCCGGGCGCCTCCCGCGCGGTCGGCCTCGCCAACGGCAAGAACCCGGTCGGCATCATCGTGCCCTGCCACCGCGTGATCGGCTCCGGAGGCAGCCTCACCGGCTACGGCGGCGGCCTCGACCGGAAGAAGCGGCTGCTCGCCTTCGAGGCGGGCGGCTCGGACCAGCCCGACGCGCTCTTCTAGACGAGCCGCCGGAGGAGCGCCGGGAGCGCCGGGAGCGCCGTGCCGATCGGCTCACGAAGCACCTCGGCGGCGAGCGGGAGCGGGTCGTACGGGGTCGGCTCGGCGTTCACGACGATCAGCCGGGCCCGGACGTCGGGGTCCGCCGTGCACGGCCCGTAGGTGACCAGCCGTTCGCCCTCCGGGTCCCGCCGCCGGAGCCCGTTCGGCCCCCGGTGGTCCGGGATGCCCGAGTCCGTGGAGATACCGGCACCGCTGAGGATCGCGACCCCCGTCACGCCGGGAGGGCGGGCATCGCCGATCGGCTCCCGCGAGCGGGTTTCCCGGTGTTAGGTTCCCGTCCATGGCCAAGGTGAACATCGCGCTCGACGCCGAACTCGTCGTGGAAGTCATGGTCCTGGCGGGCGCCGGCAGCCCCCAGGACGCCGTCGAGGCGGTCGTCCGCGACTACATCGCGCGCGGGCACCGCACGGAGGCCAGGACCGCCTCCCGCGACGAGGCGAACCGCACCGGCGACATGCTGCCGCCGGAGCCCCCGCAGGGCTGACCGCCCGGTCCCGCCGGAAACCACGGGACCGGCACCGGCCCCCGCGCGGGCCTACGCGCAAGCCGCCTGGGCTCCCGCGCAGACCGGCAGCGGCTTCCGCGCAAGCCGCCTGGGCTCCCGCGCGGGCCGGCTCCGGCCCTCGCCCAGACCGGCAGCGGCCTCCGCGCCGAGCGGCCGGGCCCCGGCGCGGATCGCGCGGAGCCTCGCGCCGATCGCGCGGGGGCGGCGGTCAGCCGGCCGCCGGCAGGCCGTTCTCCAGCTCGGCCGGGCCCCGGCCGCCGTCCAGCACGTCCAGCGCGGCCAGCACCCGCAGGCTCAGGCCGGCGGGCAGGTACGCCGGCACCTCGGACCGCTCGATCAGCTTCCAGGAGAGCAACTCCTCCTCCTGGAGCCGGATCTCCGCGAGGCGCCCCTCGTCCAGCACTCCGCCGTCGTACAGGTACGCCACGATCGGCGGCCGGACCGGGCTCTGCACCCAGTCCACCACGAGCAGCGGGCCCAGCGGCACGTCCAGGCCGATCTCCTCGGCGGTCTCCCGGCGCGCACCCTGCCGGGGCGTCTCGCCCGTGTCGGACTCGACCGTCCCGCCCGGCAGCACCCAGCCCTCGCGGTAGTTCGGCTCGACGATCAGGATCCGCCCCCCGGCGTCCCGGAAGAGCGCGGCGGCCCCGGCGAGGACGCGCGGGAGGCCGGCGATGTACGTGGCGTAATCGGTGGTGGTCACGGGGGAAGCGTAGCCAAGCACGGAATCCGCTCGTCGGGTGCGCGGACTCCGGCGCCGCCGAAGCCGTACACCGCGCCTCCCACCCGTTCGCGCGGCGGCCACGAGCACCGCGGCGGGATCGCCGCCGCCCCGGGCGGCACCCGGGCCGTGGGTCCGGCCGCCGCTCCCCGCCGGTGTCCGGGTCCGGCGCGCCCCGGGGGCGTCCGTCAGGCCCCGTCGTCCTTCGGCGGCTCGCCGCCCCGCGTGTCCGCGCGGGAGCGGGCCGCGCGGTGGAGGCGGTGGTGCCGGGGGCCGCCGCCCTGCTCGGTCATCGCCTCGCCGACCAGCGCGCGCACCGCGTCCCGCATCCCGTGCAGGGCGTGGTGACGGGCCGGGCCCGCGCCCGGGTCCTCCCGCAGCTCCTTCACCAGAGCCCAGCAGAGCACCAGCATGACCACCACGAACGGCAGCGCCACCAGGATCGTCGCCGTCTGGAGCGAGTTCAGCCCGCCCGCCACCAGCAGCACCGCCGCGACCGCCGCCATCAGCACGCCCCAGGTCACCACCAGCCACGTCGGCGGGTGCAGCGAGCCCCGGCTGGTCAGCGAGCCCATGACGAGGGAGGCCGAGTCGGCGCTGGTGACGAAGTACGTCATCACCAGCAGCATCGCGACGACCGAGGTGACCGTCCCCAGCGGCAGCGCCTCCAGCATCGCGAAGAGCGACGCCTCCGCCCCGTCCTTCACCGCCGTCGCCAGATCGGCCTCGCCGGTGGACTCCAGCCGGATCGCCGTGCCGCCCATCACGCAGAACCAGACCACCGTCGCGCCAGACGGCACGAGCAGCACGCCCACCAGGAACTCGCGGATGGTCCGGCCGCGTGAGATCCGCGCGATGAAGGTGCCGACGAACGGCGCCCAGGACAGCCACCACGCCCAGTAGAAGATCGTCCAGGCGCCCAGCCAGTCGCGGTCGGTGAAGGCACCGGTCCGGCTCGCCATCGGCAGCAGCTGGTGCAGGTAGCCGCCGACCGAGGCCGGGATCGTGTCCAGGACGTAGACGGTCGGGCCGAGCAGGAAGACGAAGAGCGCCAGGCAGCCGGCGAGCACGATGTTCAGCGTCGACAGCCACTTCACGCCCTTGTGCAGCCCGGAGAAGGCCGACAGGACGAAGGCGGCCGACAGCGAGGCGATGATGATCAGCTGGGTGGCGGTGGAGTCCTCGACGCCCATCGTGAGGTCCAGGCCCTCGGACACCTGGAGCGCGCCCAGGCCCAGGCTGGTCGCCGTGCCGAAGACGGTCGCGAACACCGCGAGCAGGTCGATCGCCCTGCCCTGCCAGGACGCCGCCCGGCGGGCGCCGAGGAGCGGCACGAAGGCGCTGCTCAGCCGGTTGCCGCGGCCCTTGCGGAAGCCCGCGTACGCGAGCGCGAGCCCGGCGATGCCGTAGATCGCCCACGGGGTCAGCGTCCAGTGGAAGAACGAGTACTCCATCGCCGTCCGCGCCGCCGCGCCCGTCCCCGCCGGACCACCGCCCGGCGGCGGGTCCAGGAAGTGCTGGAGCGGCTCGCCGACGCCGTAGAACATGAGGCCGATGCCCATGCCGGCGCTGAACATCATCGCGATCCACGCCAGGTTGGTGAACTCCGGCTCCGAGTCGTCCGCGCCCAGCCGGATCCGGCCGAACCGGCTCAGGGCGAGCACCACGCAGAGCACCAGGAAGGTGTCGGCGGCGATCACGAACAGCCAGGCGAAGTTGTTCAGCACCCAGGAGAGGGCCGCGGAGGAGGCGCTGTCGAAGGACTCCTTGCCCAGCGCGGCCCAGCCGACGACCGCGACGACCGCGGCCACCCCGATCCCGATGACCCTCGCGTCGGGCGCGTGCCGTTCCGGTACGTGATCCGGAAGGGTCCCGTCGTTCATATCCGTGCTCATGTGAGCCCACTATGGTCGGACATTTCGTCGTATCCGGGGGTGGCACGCCGTCTGGCCGTACGGATAGGGTCGGCCCTGGCGCGACTGCCTGTTCGAAAGCAAGGGATGCAAGGTGACGGACGGAGCAGCAACTCAGGTCGCTCACGTGCTCGTGGCGGCCGACAAGTTCAAGGGCTCGCTCACGGCCGTACAGGTCGCGGAGCGGGTCACGGCGGGACTCCGGAAGGTCGTCCCCGACCTCTCGGTCGAGGCCCTGCCCGTCGCCGACGGCGGCGACGGCACGGTCGCGGCGGCCGTCGCGGCCGGGTTCGAGCGACGAGAGGTGGAGGTCGCGGGGCCCGTCGGCACACCGGTCACCGCCGCGTTCGCGCTGCGCGGCACCACGGCGGTCGTCGAGATGGCGGAGGCGTCCGGCCTCCAGCTCCTCCCGGCCGGTACGTTCGCCGCGCTGACCGCCACGACGTACGGCTCCGGCGAACTGCTCCGGGCCGCGCTCGACGCCGGCGCCACCACGATCGTCTTCGGCGTGGGCGGCAGCGCCACCACGGACGGCGGCGCGGGCATGCTCGCCGCGCTCGGCGCCCGCTTCCTCGACGCGGCCGGCGAGCCCGTCGGCCCCGGCGGCGCGGCCCTGGCCGAGCTGGCCTCCGCCGACCTCTCCGACCTGGACCCGCGCTTCGCCGAGGTCGAGTTCATCCTCGCCAGCGACGTCGACAACCCGCTGACCGGCCCCAAGGGCGCGCCGGCGGTCTACGGCCCGCAGAAGGGCGCCACGCCGGAGGACGTCGAGACGCTGGACGCGGCGCTCGCCCACTTCGCGCAGGTCCTGGAGAAGGCGATCGGCCCGAAGGCCGCCGAGCTCGCCGCCTCGCCCGGCGCGGGCGGTGCGGGCGGCATCGGCTACGGCGCCCTCCTCCTCGGCGCGAGCTTCCGTCCCGGCATCGAGCTGATGCTGGAGGTGCTGGGCTTCGCCCCGGCCCTGGAGCGCGCCACCCTCGTCATCACCGGCGAGGGCTCCCTGGACGAGCAGACCCTCCACGGCAAGGCCCCGGCGGGCGTCGCCGCGGCCGCCCGCGCCGCCGGCAAGGAGGTCGTCGCGGTCTGCGGCCGCCTGGCCCTCCCGCCCGAGACGCTCGGCGCGGCCGGCATCCGCCGCGCCTACCCGCTCTCGGCCCTGGAGCCCGACCCGGCCAAGTCCATCCCGAACGCCGGCCCCCTCCTGGAGGAGGTCGCCTCCCACATCGCCCGGGACTTCCTGGCGTAGCGGTACGAGGGCCGGGCGCTGCGGGCGCCCGGCCGCCGTCGGTCCGTTGCGACGGTGTCCGTCAGCCGTCAGTCCGTCCCGACGGTCCGGTGCGGTGTGCCGGTGGCGGGGTCCAGGGTGATCCTCGTCGTGCCGTCGGTGTCGGTGACCAGGAGGGCGTCCGGGCCGTCCCAGGCGACCGCGTGGAACCCCGTGGTCTCGCCGTACGACGCCACCGGATGGCTCCGGGCGGTGAGACCCGACCCCTCGACCACCGACACCCGCCACAGCGGGTCAATCATCGCCGAGCCCTGCTCCACCCGCACGGTGCGCTCCACGCCGCCCGGTGCCGGTATCCGCTCGGTCTCCTCCCAGCCGGCGCTGAAGACGTCGAACAGCACCAGCCGGAAGAACACCACGAGCACGGCCCCCGCCGCGCACACGGTCGCCACCGACCGCCGCACCCTGCGCGGCGCACCGGTCCGCAGCACGCCCGCGCCGCCCAGCACGAACAGCGCCAGCCAGTAGGGCCAGGCCGCCGCGAACGCGTCGAGCAGCACGACGTACCGGGTGGACTCCGCCACCAGAGACCCCACCAGCTGGGCCATCGGCGCCAGCACCCCGACCGCGATGAGCGCGGGCCCGAGGGCCGGCGGCCGGGTGGTGCGTGTGTTCGTCATGATCGTCATCGTCACATCCTGCCAGCCCGCCCCGTGCCGCGTCGCCCCTTTCGCCCGTCACCCCGGCACCCCGCACGCCCCCCGCCCCGTGCCGCGTCGCCCCTTTCGCCAGTCACCCCGGCACCCCGCCCCGTCGCCCTGCCACACCGCCCCGTCACCCCGGCGACGTCAGCCGGAAGGCGTCCAGGGCCAAGGTCATCTCCGTGAGGTCCCGCGGACGGGACAGCGACCGGGAGGTCAGCTGCTCCAGGCGCCGGAGCCGGTTGAAGACCGTGTTGCGGTGGCAGTAGAGACGGCCGGCCGCACGGCCCGCCGACCCCTCGCAGTCGATCCAGGCGTCCAGCGTCTCCAGGAGCACCGCGCGGTCCGCCGGATCCAGTTCGAGCAGGGCGCCGAGGACGTCGGTGACGAGGATCTCGGCCAGGTCCGGCCGGCCCACGATCAGCGCGCCCGCCATCCTCCGGTCCAGGCGGACCACCTGGCGGGTGCCGGGCGGGCAGGTGCGGAGGGCGAGCTCGGCGAGGCGGCGCGCACGGCCCAGCTCGGTGAGACCCGTGACGACGGGGCTGATGCCGCCGGGGCCCGGGCACCGCCCGTCGAGGAGCTGCGCCAGCGCGTCCAGGCCCGTCCCCTCGGCCAGTGCCACCACCCCGATCTCGCAGTCGGCCCGCATCCGCCACAGGAACCGCAGGCCCTCGCCCCGCACCTGGCGGTGGAACGGCTCCCGCTCCTCCCGCCGGTCAGGACGCAGCACCACCACCGCGTACCGCCCCTGCTCCGGCAGGTCCAGGCCGGCCGCCGCCCGCGCCACCAGCTCCGGCGCCCGCTGACCCCCGAGCAGGGCGTCGACCAGCGCCTGGAGCTGTTCGTCCGTACGCCGCCGCAGCTCCGCCTCGGTCGCCCGGTACGCCTCCGAGGCGCGGTCCGCCTGCGCGTCCACCGCCGACCAGACCGTCGTCGCCGACTGCATCAGCGCCGCGAGCTGCGCCGCGTCCGGGCCCGCGCCCTCGATCAGCGCCTCCCACACCAGATGCCCGGCGTGCCGGTACGCGTGCACCACCAGCTCCAGCGGCATGCCCTGCTCGGCCCGCCGCCGCCCCAGCAGCTCCGCGTGCTCCAGGTCCCGCCGGGGCGAGTGCCGGGGTGCCGAGATCATCTCGATCCCGATCCGCATCGCCTCGTGCGCCTCCTGCCAGTGCTGGTCGTAGGGCACGATCCGCCCGTAGGCGGGCTCGTACGCGTGCAGCTCCGTCAGATGCTCGTCCACCAGCTCCGGCACCCGCTCCAGAAGCGCTGTGCACGCCCGTGCGAGCGCCTTCCAGTCGTCACCGGTCCGCCGTCTGCGCCGTCCCATGGCGGGAGCATCCACCGCCGCGCGCCCCACGGCAACGCCCTGACGCGCAGCGTTGTGCGCATGCACAGCCCTCCGGCGGCCCCGCTGGTCACCGGCAGCGTTTGTGGAGCGGGGCGTGGACGGGCGGTCGGGCGCGGTGCTGGGGTGAGCGCCACCGAACGGCCGAGTAACACGGCCGAGTAACAAGGCGGCCCGGAAGGGGAGTCATGGGAGGTACCGCACCCGCCCTGACGGTGACGGATCTGACGGCGGGATACGGACCGGTGCACGCGCTGCGGCGCGTGTCGCTGACCGTGCCCGCGGGCGCCGTCGTCACCGTCCTGGGCGGCAACGGCGCCGGCAAGTCCACACTGCTGAGGGCGGTCTCGCGCACACTGCGCTTCCACGGCGGGGCCGTGGTCTCCGGCACGGTCACCGCGGCCGGCCGGCCGCTCGACGGGCTGCCGCCCGACCGGGTCGTGGCCGCCGGCGTCTGCCAGGTCCCCGAGGGCCGGCAGGTCTTCGCCCGGATGTCGGTCGAGGACAACCTGCGGGCCGGCGGGCTCGCCCGGCGCGGCGACCGCGCCGCGAAGGCCGCGGCCCTGCGCCGGGTCCACGAACTGTTCCCCGTCCTCGCGGAGCGGTCCCGGCAGCCCGCGGGACTCCTCTCCGGCGGCGAGCAGCAGATGCTCGCCGTCGGCCGGGCCCTGATGGCCGCCCCCGAGCTGCTGCTCCTCGACGAGCCCTCGCTCGGGCTCGCCCCGCTGATGGCCGCCCGGATCGCGGAGGCGGTCCGGGAGATCAACGCGCAGGGCACGGCGGTGCTGCTCGTCGAGCAGAACGCGGCGCTCGCGCTGAAGCTCGCCACGCACGCGTACGTCCTGGAGGTCGGCGAGGTCGCCCTCTCCGGTCCGGCGGAGGAGCTGGCCGCCTCGGACGAGGTCCGCCGCCGCTATCTGGGCGTCGTGGACGCGGAGGCCGCCGAGGACGCCGCCCGGGCCGAGGCCGCCCACCCCGTCCTGTCCCGCTGGGACGCAGAGGCCCGGGTCCCCGCCCGCGCCCCGCGCCGCAAGGAGAACCGATGAGCACCGCCCCACCGCCGGACGGCACCCCCGGCGCCGACGACCCCGGCGTGCCCGCGCCGCGCACCCCCGGTGACGCGGACGCGCCCGCGGCCGGCCCCGCCCCCGCGGCGGGGACCGCGCGCCCCGACGTGCCCGTCCTCACCGTCACCGGCCTCACCGTCCGCTTCGCCGGACTCACCGCCCTCGACGGCGTCGACTTCACCGTGCGTCCCGGGACCGTGCACGCCCTCATTGGGCCCAACGGCGCCGGGAAGTCCACCTGCTTCAACGTGCTCTCCGGGGTGTACCGGGCGACCTCGGGCTCCGTACGGCTCGGCGAGCACGAGCTGACCGCCCTGCCGCCGCACCGGATCGCCGACCTCGGCGTCGGCCGGATCTTCCAGAACCTGGCCCTCCCGCCGCGCGCGACCGTCGAGGACAGCCTCATGCTCGGCCGCCACCGGCTCACCCGCACCGGCTTCCTCGCCGCCGGGCTCCGGCTGCGGTCCGCCGCCCGCGAGGAGGCCCGGCACCGGGCCCGCGTCCGGGAGATCGCGGACTTCGTCGGCCTCGGCGACCAGCTGGCGAAACCCGCGGGCTCGCTCCCGTACGGGCAGCAGAAGCTCGCCGAACTGGCCCGCGCCCTCTGCATGGAGCCCACCCTGCTGCTCCTCGACGAACCGGTCGCCGGCATGACCGCCGACGAACGCCGCCGCACCGCCGCCGTCATCGCCGGCGTCCGCGACGGCCTCGGGATCTCCGTCCTGCTCGTCGAGCACGACATGGGCCTCGTGATGCGGCTCGCCGACTCCGTCACCGTCCTCGAATTCGGCCGCCGGATCGCCGACGGCAGCCCCGCCGACGTCCAGAACGACCCGGCGGTCGTCCGCGCCTACATCGGAGAGGAGACCGCCGCGTGAGCACCTTCGCCGAGTTCCTCATCAACGGGCTCTCCCTGGGCTCCGTCTACGCCCTCATCGCCCTCGGCTTCGTCGTCATCTTCCGCGCCACGGAGGTCGTCAACTTCGCCCACGCCTCACTGCTCCTGGCCGGCGGCTACCTCGTCGCCGTCCTCCACGAACCCCTCGGGTTCTGGCCCGCGCTGGCCGCCGGGATCGCGGGGGCGGCCGTGGTCGGCGCCGCCGTCGAGTTCTTCGTCATGCGCCGCCACCGGGGAGGCGACCACAGCGTCCTCGCCATCGTCACCATCGGCGTCGACATCCTCCTCGCCACCGAGCTGACCCGCCGGATCGGCACCGACATCCTCGCCCTCGGCGACCCGTGGGGCGACGCGGTCGTCACCCTCGGCCCGGTGACGATCGCCGAGACCCGGATCGCCGCCCTGCTCGCCGCCGCCCTCCTCATCACCGCCTTCCTCCTGGCCTTCCGGCACACCTCCTGGGGCGTCGCCATGCGGGCCGCCGCCGAGAGCCAGGAGACCGCCGCGCTGATGGGCGTCCGCCTCGGCCGGGTCTCGCTCGGCGCCTGGGCGGTCGCCGGAGCGCTCGCCGCGGTCGCCGCGCTCTTCCTCACCGTCTTCCCCACCCCCGGCCTGGAACGCGGCACCTCGCTCGCCGCACTCAAGGCGTTCCCCGCCGCGATCCTCGGCGGCCTCGACTCCACCACCGGCGCGCTGGTCGGCGGACTGATCGTCGGCGTCGTCGAGTCCCTCGCCACCGGCTACCAGTCCGACCTGGCCTTCCTCGGACGCGGGATCGGCGACCTCGCCCCGTACCTGGTGATGGTCGCGGTGCTGCTGATCCGCCCGGCCGGCCTCTTCGGCACGAAGGAGCTCGCCCGTGTCTGAGCGCACCGGGATCCCCGCGAAGGCGTACGGGTACGCCGCCGCCGGCCTCGTCCTCCTCGCCCTCCCCTTCTACCTGGAGCGGTTCTGGCTCCAGGCCGGGCTCTTCGCCATCGCCGCCGCCATCGGCGCCATCGGCATCAACCTGCTCACCGGCGCCACCGGCCAGCTCTCCATGGGCCACGCCTTCTTCCTCGCCGTCGGCGCCTACGGCTACTGCGCCCTCGCCGGCGACGGTGGCGACGGCCTCAGCGGCCTCGGCCTGCCGGGCTGGCTCGCCGCCGTCCTCGCCGTCGGCCTCGCGGGCCTGGCCGGCGGGGTGTTCAGTCCCATCGCGGGCCGGCTGCACGGCGCGTACCTCGGCATCGCCACCCTCGCGCTGATCTTCATCGGCCAGCACGTCCTCTTCAACGCCCACGACCTCACCGGCGGCTACAACGGCCGGGCCGTCCCCCCGCTGAACCTCTTCGGCCTCACCTTCGACGACACCGAACTCCTCGTCGCCCAGGTCCCCTTCGGGGCGGTGGAGAAGCTCTGGTACCTGGGCCTCGCCCTGCTCGCCGGCGGGGTGCTGTTCGCCCGCGGGGTGCTCCGGGGCCGCCCCGGGCGCGCCATGAACGCCATCCGCGACCACCGGATCGCCGCCGGCGTCATGGGCATCCCGGTCGCCCGGCACCGGGCCGCCGTCTTCGTCCTCTCCTCCATGTACGCGGGGCTCGCCGGCGTCCTGCTGGCCCTGGTCTTCCAGCGGACCGTGCCCGAGTACTTCGGCATGGCGCTCTCCCTGGAGTACCTGGCGATGATCGTCATCGGGGGACTCGGCTCCGTCGCCGGAGCCGTCGCCGGCGGCGTCTTCGTCGCCCTGCTCCCGCAGGTGCTCAACCGGTACGCCGAAGCCCTGCCGCTGGTCTCCGCGCCCGGCACCGGCGGCATCGCCCCCGGCGAGGCCGCCCGCTACCTCTACGGCGCCGCCGTCGTCGGCGTCGTCCTCTTCCTGCCCGGCGGCCTCGCGAGGCTCGTCGCGCGAACCCCGATCCACCGACCCTCAGGGGAGACTCGATGAAGCACAGACGACAGGCGGCCGTGCGGGGCCTCGCCGCGGCGCTCGCGACGCTGGTCGCGCTCACCGCCGCCGGATGCAGCTCCAAGGCGAAGACCGGAGACGGCAAGGAGACCGGAGCCGGCGGGGTCAAGATGGGGGAGGGCGTCACCGACACGACGATCGCGCTCGGCGCGCTCACCGACATGACCGGCGTGTACGCCACTCTCGGCAAGAGCGTCACCCAGGCCCAGCAGCTGTGGGTGAAGCAGGCCAACGCCGCCGGCGGCATCTGCGGCCGGAAGCTGGAGCTCACCGTCCGCGACCACGGCTACGACCCGCAGAAGGCGCTCGCCGCCTACACCGAGCTGGAGCCCAAGGTCGTCGGCTACCCCCAGTTCATCGGCTCCCCGTTCGTCGCCGCCGTCAAGCAGCGCGTCGACGGCCAGGACAAGGGCCTGGTCATGCCCCAGGCGTGGTCGGCCTCCCTCCTCGGCTCCCCGTACATCCGCGTCCTCGGCTCCACCTACGACGTCGAGACGATCAACGCGGTCGACTTCCTCGTCACCGAGAAGGGCCTCAAGAAGGGCGACAAGCTCGGCCACGTCTACTTCGAGGGCGACTACGGCGAGAACGCCCTCAAGGGCTCCAAGTACGCCGCCGAGCAGGCCGGCCTGACCGTCGTCGAGCAGAAGATCAAGCCCACCGACAACGACATGTCCGCGCAGGTCGCCGCGCTCAAGCAGGCCGGGGTGAAGGCGGTCCTGATCAGCGCGGGACCGCGCCAGGCCGCCTCCCTGGTCGGCGTGGCCGCCGCCACCGGCCTCCGCATCCCCGTCGTCGGCAACAACTCCGCCTTCGCCCCGCAGCTCCTCGGCACCCAGGCGGGACCGGCCCTGGAGCAGATGTACTGGTTCGCCTCCCCGAGCCTCCCGATCGGCGCCGACACCCCGGCCGCCAAGAAGCTCGCCGCCGACTACGCCGCCGCCTACCCCGACGACGGCCTCGACAACGGCGTCGTCGCCGGCTGGACCGCCGCCACGGCCTTCGGAGAGATCCTGAGGAAGGCGTGCGAGCACGAGGACCTCACCCGTGAGGGCCTCGCCAAGGCGCTCCTGATCCTCAGCGCCCACGACCCCGGCTTCGGCATGACCCACGACTTCAGCGACCCGAAGTCCCCGTCGTCCCGCCAGTCCGTCATCATCCAGCCCGACAAGAAGGCCCCCGGCGGCATGCGCACGGTCCGGCAGCCCTTCGTCTCCGAGGCGGCCGAGAGCTACACCTTCTGACCACGCGACTCCCACGGAAAGAGGACAGGGAGTGTCCTCTTTCCGTGGGAGCGTGACGGCATGACCGTCCTCGACGCCCGCGCCCTCAACCGCGCCGCCCTCGCCCGCCAGCACCTCCTCGACCGCACCGACGCCCCGGCCCTCGACGTCGTCGCCCACCTGTGCGGGCTCCAGGCGCAGGAACCGCAGGAACCCTTCACCGGCCTCTGGTCGCGGGTCCGCGACTTCCGCACCGGCACCCTGGACGCCCTCCTGACCGGCCGCGAGGTTGTCCGCACCCACCTGATGCGCCGCACCGTCCACCTCGTCACCGCCGACGACGCCCTCGCCTGGCGGGCCCGCCACGACTCCATGCTCCAGAGCCGCGTCCTCACCACCTACAAGGCCGAACTCGCCGGGGTCGACCCGGTGGAGCTCGCCGTCGCCGGCCGCGCGGTGATGGCCGACGGAGAGCCCCGCACCATGGCCGAACTCGTCGAGGCGGTCGCCGACCGCTGGCCCGGCCCGCCCCGCCGCGCCCTCGGCGAACTGCTCGTCGCCGGTGTGATCCCGATGGTCCAGCTGCCCCCGCGCGGCCTGTGGGGCGCCCGGGCCGGCGTCCGCAACCAGACCCTCGCCGGCTGGCTGGGCCGCGAGGTCCCGCCGCTCCCCGAGGACGCCGCCGACCCCGTCGGACAGACCCTGGTCCGGCGCTACCTCGCCGCCCACGGCCCCGCCACCTCCGGCGACCTGCGCGCCTGGTGCGGCCTCACCGGGCTGCCCGCCGCCGTCAAGGCCGTCCGGGACGAGCTCGTCTCCTTCCGCGACGAGCGGGGCCGCGAACTCCTCGACCTCCCCGACGCGCCCCGCCCGGACCCGGACACCCCCGCCCCCGTCCGCTTCCTCCCCGCCTTCGACAACGCGATCCTCGGCTACCAGGACCGCGGCCGGATCATCGACGACGCCCACCGTCTGCTCTCCGTCGCCGGCGAGCGCGTCCTGCTGGTCGACGGCCGGGTCTCGGCCACCTGGACCCTGGACGAGGGCGTCCTCGCCGTCGCCCCGCTCCGCGCCCTCTCCCGGACCGAACGCGCCGCGGTCACCGAGGAGGGCGGCGCCCTGGCCGCGTTCCTCACCGACGGCGCGAGCGACGGCGTCCGGGTGGCCGCGCCCTGACCCCCCGGCACCTGCCGTCACCTCCCGGAAACCTCCCGGTGTGATGCTCGGATCATGAACGTGCTCATCGAGGAGAACGCCGCCCACCCCGGCCTGCCCGCCCTGCTCACCGCCTACCACCTCGCCACCGAGGCCGAGAAGGGCGCCGCCGTGACCGGCCCGGCCGATCTGCCGGCCGCCCGCCGGGCCGAGGCCGAGGACCCCGTCACCGCCTTCGCCGCCGACACCGTCCTGCTCGCCGTCGCCCCGGAGACCGGCCTGGCCGCCGGCTGCCTCGTCCTGAAGGCCGGTCCCGTGCCCGAGGTCAAGCGGGTCTGGGTCGAGCCGGAGGCCCGGGGGAGGGGGCTCGCCGGCGCGCTGATGGGCGAGGCGCTGCGCCGGGCCGCCGCGGCCGGCGCCGCGTCCGTCCGGCTCACCGTCTGGGAGTGGCGGGAGGGCCCCCTCGCCCTCTACCGCAAGCTCGGCTTCGAGCTCGCCGCCTCCTGGGACGACCGCCCCGGCCTGCTCTGCCTGGAGAAGCGGCTCGCCCCCGGCGACCGCGTCGAGCGCCTCACCCCCGACGCCGTCCGCGCCCACGCCGCGGGCGGCCTCGCCGCGCTCCTCGTGGACGCCGTCGACGACGGCGCCTCCGTCGGCTTCCTCGCGCCCCTGGACCCCGCCGAGGCGGCGGCGTGGTGGACCCGGGCCGCCGGCACCAGGGACGTCTGGGCGGCCTTCGGACCGGACGGAACCCTCACCGGAGCGGTCACCCTCCTCCGTACCGACACCGCCAACGGCCGCCACCGCGGCGAGATAGCCCGCCTCCTCGTCCACCGCGCGGCCCGCGGCCGGGCCCTGGGCCGCCGCCTGCTGGCCTCCGCGGAGGCCCACGCGGCCGCCACCGGCCTGACGCTCCTCGTCCTGGACACCCGGACCGACAGCCCCGCCGAACGCCTCTACCGGGGCGCCGGCTGGATCCCGGCCGGCACCGTCCCGGAGTACGCCGCCGACCCGGACGGCACCCTCCGGGCCACCACGCTCTACTACAAGCTCCTGGCGGCATGACGAAGGGCCCGGAAGCGGGATGCTTCCGGGCCCTTCACCCGTTCCGTACGGCCGGGGGTCAGCGCAGCTGCGCCGCCTCGGCCTGCCGCGCCTCGCGGCTCTCGCGCCGGTTGCCGCGGAAGGTGTTGACGCGGCGGGCGGTCGCGAAGAGGGGGATCACGGCGCCCAGCACGACCTGGAGGGCGCAGCCGGCCTGGAGCAGGAACTGCCCGCCGGGGGCGTCGAAGGCCCAGGCGGCCAGCATGGCCATGGCTCCGACGATCCAGCTGAGCATGGCCGCCGCGAGGACGCCCCGCGGCTTGGGGTACTCGACCCGGCTGACCATCAGCCACGCGGTGCCGATGATCGCGAGCAGCGTCGGGATGAACGGCAGCTCCAGCAGGATGATCGAGACCACCGTGAGCGCGCCGAAGGGGCTCGGCATGCCCTGGAACATGCCGTCCTTCATCGTCACGCAGGAGAACCGCGCGAGGCGCAGCACCACCGCGAGCAGCACCACGATGGCGGCGACCGCCGAGACCTTCTGCTGCGCGTCGTCCGCGACCATGCCGTAGACGAGCACGAAGTACGCCGGGGCCAGACCGAAGCTGATCAGGTCCGACAGGTTGTCGAGCTCGGCGCCCATCGGCGAGCTGCGGAGCTTGCGCGCCACGATGCCGTCGAAGAGGTCGAAGATCGCCGCGCACAGCATCAGTATCACGGCGGTGGCGGCGCTGTTGCGCGCCATGCCCGTCTCCGTGCTGCCGGTGAGGTGCGGGATCAGGATGCCCGTGGTGGTGAAGTACACCGCCATGAAGCCACACGTGGCGTTACCGAGCGTGAGGGCGTCCGCTATGGACAGCCTCAGCGACAGCGGCATCTCCTCCGCCTCCTCGGCCCCCTCCGACTCGGAGTCGGCGGCCCAGTCGGCGGCTCGTGTGTCGGGATCAATCACGGTCAATGCGAGTCACCCCCGCGGTCGTGACCTGCCCCACCTCGACGTCGACCTCGACACCCTCCGGAAGGTAGATGTCGACCCGCGAGCCGAAGCGGATCAGGCCGATCCGGTCACCCTGCTCGACCTTGGTCCCCTGCGGGATGTACGGCACGATGCGCCGCGCCACGGCACCCGCGATCTGGACCATCTCGATGTCGCCGAGCTCGGTGTCGAAGTGCCAGACGACGCGCTCGTTGTTCTCGGACTCCTTGTTGAAGGCCGGGACGAAGCCGCCGGGGACGTGCTCGACCGAGGTCACCGTGCCGGCCAGCGGCGCACGGTTGACGTGCACGTTGAGCGGGCTCATGAAGATGGCGACCCGGGTGCGCCCGTCCTTCCACGGCATGATGCTCTGCACCACGCCGTCGGCGGGGGAGATGACCCGGCCCTGAGCGATCTCGCGCTCGGGGTCGCGGAAGAACCACAGCATGCCGGCCGCGAGCGCGGTGGTCGGCACGGCGATTGCCCTGGCGCGCTTCGAGCGGCCGGAGCGCGCGAGGCTGAGCGCCGCCGTGGCGACGGTCGGCAGAAGCCACGGCGATGCTCCGCGTGCGATGCGTGCGCCCTTGAGGCTGTCGCGGTGTGCAGAGTTTGGGCTGTGGGGCATGGATGACCTTCGTAGCGGATGATGCCGCGCTGGCAACGGGGGACGGCGGCTTTCCGGCGATGCTATCGGTTGCGGGGCGCAACTGGGCAAGCCAGGAACCGAGTCGACGGCCGGAAGACGAACACGGGGTGTGATCTTCTTCGCGGCCGTATCGACTCAAAACCGACAATCAACCCTGAAGGCGGTACTCCTCCAGGAGTCGGCGGCCAATGATCATTTTCTGGATCTCGGCGGTACCTTCACCGATGAGCAGCATCGGCGCCTCACGGTAGAGACGCTCGATCTCGTACTCCTTCGAGAACCCGTAGCCGCCGTGAATGCGGAACGCATCCTCCACGACCTCCTTGCAGTACTCGGAGGCGAGGTACTTCGCCATCCCTGCTTCGAGGTCGTTTCGTTCCCCGGAGTCCTTTTTGCGTGCTGCGTTCACCATCATGGCATGGGCGGCCTCGACCTTGGTAGCCATTTCGGCCAGCTTGAACTGGATCGCCTGGTGCTGGGCGATCGGCTTTCCGAACGTCTGGCGCTGCTGGGCGTACCCCACACCGAGCTCGAAGGCACGCTGAGCGACGCCGCAACCACGGGCCGCCACGTTCACGCGGCCGACCTCGACACCGTCCATCATTTGGTAAAACCCTCGACCGGTGACACCGCCGAGGACCCGATTGGCCGGAATGCGCAGGCTGTCCATGATGAGCTCGGTGGTGTCGACACCCTTGTAGCCCATCTTGTCGATCTTGCCGGGGATGGTGAGGCCGGGGCGGACCTCTCCGAAGCCGGGCTCCTTCTCGACGAGGAAGGTCGTCATCGACCGGTGGGGCGCGGTGCCCTCCGGGTGGCCTTCGTCACTTCGGACGAGAACGGCGACCAGCGTTGACGTACCGCCGTTGGTCAGCCACATCTTCTGGCCGTCGAGGACGTACTCGTCGCCGTCCCTGACCGCCTTCGAGGTGATGGCGGACACGTCCGAGCCGAGACCCGGCTCCGACATCGAGAAGGCGCCGCGCGTCTCGCCGGCCGCCATCCGCGGGAGGAAGTACTCCTTCTGCTCCTGGGTGCCGTGCTGCTTCAGCATGTACGCCACGATGAAGTGCGTGTTGATGATGCCGGAGACCGACATCCAGCCGCGGGCGATCTCCTCCACGCACAGCGCGTAGGTGAGCAGCGACTCGCCCAGGCCCCCGTACTCCTCGGGGATCATCAGACCGAAGACGCCGAGCTCCTTGAGCCCGTCGACGATCTGCTGCGGGTACTCGTCGCGGTGCTCCAGCTCCGTCGCGACCGGGATGATCTCCTTGTCGACGAAGTCCCGCACGGTGGCGAGGATCTCCTGCTGGACATCGGTCAGGCCGTGGGTGTGGGCGAGTCGCGCCATGGCTACTTCTCCGGCTTCTTGGAAGGCTCGATGAGCTCGGGGCGGCCCGGCTGCTCGCCGCCGCGCGCGTCGATGTACTCGGCGGTCGGGACCATCACCTTGCGGCGGAAGACGCACACGAGGGTGCCGTCCTGCTTGTAGCCCTTGGTCTCGACGTACACGATCCCGCGGTCGGTCTTCGACCTCGACGGGGTCTTGTCGAGGACCGTCGTCTCGCCGTAGATCGTGTCGCCGTGGAAGGTCGGCGCCACGTGCCGCAGCGACTCGATCTCCAGGTTGGCGATGGCCTTGCCGGAGACGTCCGGCACGGACATCCCGAGCAGCAGCGAGTAGATGTAGTTGCCGACCACCACGTTCCGCTTGAAGTCGGTCGTGTTCTCCGCGTAGTTCACGTCCATGTGCAGCGGGTGGTGGTTCATGGTGAGGAGGCAGAAGAGGTGGTCGTCGTACTCGGTGACCGTCTTCCCGGGCCAGTGCTTGTAGACGGCACCGACCTCGAACTCCTCATAGGTACGTCCGAACTGCATGGCGCTACGCCTCCGGGATCTCGAACTTGCCGGTGCGCCGCATGCCGGCGGCGCGGCCCTTGCCGGAGATGACCAGGGCCATCTTGCGGGAGGCCTCGTCGATCATCTCGTCGCCGAGCATCGCGGAGCCCTTCTTCCCGCCGGCCTCGGACGTGTAGTAGTCGTACGCGTCGAGGATCAGCTCGGCGTGGTCGTAGTCCTCCTGCGAGGGCGAGAAGATCTCGTTCGCGGCGGCGACCTGGTCCGGGTGGAGCACCCACTTGCCGTCGAAGCCCAGGGCGGCGGCGCGCTGCGCGACCGCGCGGTACCCCTCCTGGTTGCGGATCTGGAGGTAGGGGCCGTCGATCGCCTGGAGGTTGTTGGCGCGGGCCGCCATCAGGATGCTCATCAGGATGTGGTGGTACGCGTCCGCCGGGTAGCCGGGCGGCTGCTCGCCGACCACCAGCGACTTCATGTTGATGGAGGCCATGAAGTCGGCCGGGCCGAAGATGATCGTCTCGACGCGCTGCGAGGCCTGCGCGATCGCGTTCACGTTGTTCAGGCCCTGGGCGTTCTCGATCTGCGCCTCGATGCCGATCTTGCCGACCTCGAAGCCCATGGTCTTCTCGATCTGGGTGAGCAGCAGGTCGAGGGCGACGATCTGCTGGGCGTCCTGGACCTTCGGCAGCATGATGCAGTCGAGGTTCTGGCCGGCGCCCTCGACGACGGTGACGACGTCGCGGTACGTCCAGTGGGTCGTCCAGTCGTTGACGCGGACCACGCGGGTCTTGCCGGTCCAGTCGCCCTCGTTCAGGAACTTCACGATGGTGTGGCGGGCCTCGGGCTTGGCCAGCGGTGCGCAGGCGTCCTCCAGGTCCAGGAAGACCTGGTCGGCGGCGAGGCCCTGGGCCTTCTCCAGGAAGCGCGGGTTGGAGCCGGGCACCGCGAGACAGGAGCGGCGGGGGCGCAGCCGGTTCACAGGGGAAGCGGTGCTGGTCATGCGGGGACCTCCGTGCTTTCAGTGACGTGCAGGGGGTGAAGCCTGTTGGCTTTCCGGATCTCGTCGACGATACGGCCGATGATCTCGGTGATGCCGAAGTCCTTCGGGGTGAAGACCGCGGCCACGCCCGCGCGGCGCAGTTCCTCGCCGTCGGCGTTCGGGATGATCCCGCCGACCACGACCGGGATGTCGGTGGCGCCGGCCTGCTTGAGCCGGTCCAGGACGTCCGGGACGAGCTGGGCGTGCGAACCGGAGAGGATCGACAGGCCGACGGCGTGCACGTCCTCCTCCAGGGCGGCGTCCACGATCTGCTCCGGAGTGAGCCGGATCCCCTGGTAGACCACCTCGAACCCGGCGTCGCGGGCCCGGACGGCGATCTGCTCGGCGCCGTTGGAGTGCCCGTCCAGGCCCGGCTTGCCGACCAGGAAGCGGAGCTTGCCGATGCCCAGGTCCTCGGCGGTGCGGTCGACCCTGCGGCGGACCTCCGCCAGCGGCGAGCCGGACTCGGCCGGCACGGCGACCGGGGCGGAGGAGACGCCGGTGGGGGCGCGGTACTCGCCGAAGACCTCGCGCAGCGCCCCGGCCCACTCACCGGTGGTGACACCGGCGCGGGCGCACTCCAGGGTGGCCTCCATGAGGTTCTCGGTGCCGCGCGCGGCGTCCTTGAGCTGCTCCAGGGCCTGCTGGGTGGTGGGGAAGACGAACGGGTCGCCGTCTCCCTGGCGGTCCGTGGACTCCTGGCGCTCGGCACGCCAGCGGGTGACGGCGCCGACCACGCGGGCCTCGACGGCGGGGTCGACGGTCTGGATCGCGGTGTCGAGGTCGGCGGTGAGCGGGTTCGGCTCGGTCGTCTCGAAGACGTTGACGCCGATGATCTTGTCCTCGCCGGACTCGATCCGGGCGCGCCGCTCGGCGTGCGAGGAGACCAGCTGGGCCTTGAGGTAGCCGGACTCGACGGCGGCCATCGCGCCGCCCATCTCCTGGATCCGGTCGATCTCGGCGAGGCACTCGGTGACGAGGGAGTCGACCTTGGCCTCGACGACGTGGGAGCCGGCGAAGATGTCCTCGTACTCCAGCAGGTCGGACTCGTGGGCGAGGACCTGCTGGATGCGCAGCGACCACTGCTGGTCCCAGGGCCGGGGGAGGCCCAGGGCCTCGTTCCAGGCCGGGAGCTGGACGGCCCGGGCGCGGGCGTCCTTGGAGAGGGTGACGGCCAGCATCTCCAGGACGATCCGCTGGACGTTGTTCTCCGGCTGGGCCTCGGTGAGGCCGAGCGAGTTGACCTGGACGCCGTAGCGGAAGCGCCGCTGCTTGGCGTCCTCGATCCCGTACCGCTCGCGGGTCACCGTGTCCCAGATGCGGCCGAAGGCGCGCATCTTGCACATCTCCTCGATGAAGCGGACGCCCGCGTTCACGAAGAAGGAGATGCGGGCGACGACCTCGCCGAACCGCTCCTCGGGGACCTGCCCCGAGTCGCGGACGGAGTCGAGGACCGCGATGGCGGTGGACATCGCGTACGAGATCTCCTGGACCGGAGTGGCCCCCGCCTCCTGCAGGTGGTAGCTGCAGATGTTGATCGGGTTCCACTTCGGGATGTTGTTGACCGTGTACGCGATCATGTCCGTCGTGAGGCGGAGCGAGGGGCCGGGCGGGAAGACGTGCGTCCCGCGCGACAGGTACTCCTTCACGATGTCGTTCTGCGTGGTGCCCTGGAGCCTGGTGATGTCCGCACCCTGCTCCTCGGCCGCCACCTGGTAGAGCGCCAGGAGCCACATCGCCGTGGCGTTGATCGTCATCGAGGTGTTCATCTGCTCCAGGGGGATGTCCTGGAACAGCCGGCGCATGTCACCGAGGTGCGAGACGGGGACGCCGACCCGGCCGACCTCGCCGCGGGCGAGGATGTGGTCGGGGTCGTAGCCCGTCTGGGTCGGCAGGTCGAAGGCGACCGACAGACCGGTCTGTCCCTTTGCGAGGTTGCGCCGGTACAGCTCGTTGGACGCCTCGGCGGTCGAGTGACCGGCGTACGTCCGCATGAGCCACGGCCGGTCCTTCTGGCGCTCAGTCATCTTCGGGACCTCAGATGTTCCGGAAGCGGTTGATGGCGTCGATGTGCTGGGCCCGGAGCTCGGGGTTGCTGACGCCGAGGCCCTCCTCGGGGGCGAGCGCGAGGACGCCGACCTTGCCCTGGTGGAGGTTGCGGTGGACGTCGTAGGCGGCCTGGCCGGTCTCCTCCAGGCTGTACGTCTTCGAGAGGGTGGGGTGGATCTTGCCCTTGGCGATCAGGCGGTTGGCCTCCCACGCCTCGCGGTAGTTGGCGAAGTGCGAGCCGATGATCCGCTTCAGCGACATCCACAGGTAGCGGTTGTCGTACTGGTGCATGTAGCCCGAGGTGGAGGCGCAGGTGGTGATGGTGCCGCCCTTGCGGGTGACGTAGACCGAGGCGCCGAAGGTCTCGCGGCCCGGGTGCTCGAAGACGATGTCGATGTCCTCGCCGCCGGTCAGCTCGCGGATCCTGGAGCCGAAGCGCTTCCACTCGCGCGGGTCCTGGGTGTTCTCGTCCTTCCAGAACCGGTAGCCCTCGGCGTTGCGGTCGATGACCGCCTCGGCGCCCATGGCGCGGCAGATGTCGGCCTTCTCCGGGGAGGAGACGACGCAGATCGGGGTGGCGCCGCCGGCCAGGGCGAACTGGGTGGCGTAGGAGCCGAGGCCGCCGCTGGCGCCCCAGATGAGGACGTTGTCGCCCTGCTTCATGCCGGCGCCGTTGTTGGAGACCAGCTGGCGGTAGGCGGTCGAGTTGACGAGGCCGGGGGCCGCCGCCTCCTCCCAGCTGAGGTGGCCGGGCTTCGGCATCAGCTGGTTGGACTTGACGAGGGCGATCTCGGCGAGGCCGCCGAAGTTGGTCTCGAAGCCCCAGATGCGCTGCTCGGGGTCGAGCATGGTGTCGTTGTGGCCGTCCGAGGACTCCAGCTCGACGGAGAGGCAGTGGGCGACGACCTCGTCGCCGGGCTGCCAGGCGTTGACGCCGGGGCCGGTGCGCAGGACGACGCCGGCCAGGTCGGAGCCGATGACGTGGTACGGCAGGTCGTGGCGCTTGGTCAGCTCGGAGAGGCGGCCGTAGCGCTCCAGGAAGCCGAAGGTCGAGACGGGCTCGAAGATCGAGGTCCAGACCGAGTTGTAGTTGACCGAGGAGGCCATGACGGCGACGAGCGCCTCGCCCGGGCCGAGCTCGGGCAGGGCCACGTGGTCGAGGTGGAGCGACTTGCGGGGGTCCTTGTCGCGGCTCTCGACCCCGGCGAACATCTCCGCCTCGTCCTTGTGGACGGTGACGGCCCGGTACGACTCGGGGAGCTTGATGTTCGCGAAGTCGGCGGAAGTGGAGTCCGGCGACTGGATCGCGTCCAGGATTTCCTTCACGGTGTGCCTCCGGCGGAGAGCGTCCGGGAGCGGACGCCTGAGGGGATACGTCGGGGAGTGCTGCTGCTGTGGAGGTGTGCCGTCGGTTCGGCTCGGTGGTGCTGCGGCGGCGCCGTGGTGGGGCGCGAGGGTGCCTGTGACGCAGGCGTCCGGGCGCACGGCCGTGGGGCTGTGGGGACAGCCGGAGCACGAGCTTTCTCTGCGCCCCGGCCACCCGGACAACATCAACGTATGGCACGCCGTGTCACGTGACAAGGCACTGCGTGCCAACAATTTCTCTCAGATGCGAAAAGGTCCTCACGGATGAGCGATGATCGATCGAATGCGCCTCTGAGCAGGGGAAACGCGACGAGGGCCGCCCCCGGGAAACCGGGGGCGGCCCTCGTGTCGGACCTTCGAAGGTGCGGGAGAAGGGCCCCTCAGCCCTTCGTCAGCGCCTCCTGGATGGTGCGCATGACCTCGTCCAGCGGAGCGTCGGTACGGGCCACCGCGACGACCACGTCACCCGAGGCGGCGACCCGCGCCGGCGGCTCGGCCGCGGGCTCACGGTCGGGCTGCCCCGCCGGGACCGGCTGGGCGGAGGAGGGGGCCGGACGGCCCGCGCCTATCCCGGTGCCGAAGGTCTCGCGGACGATCGCGAAGGCGTGGTCCAGCTGGGTCTCCACGTCCCCCTGGCCACCGGCCCGCAGCCAGCGGCGCAGCACGTGGTTGTGGGCGGTGACCACCGCGGAGGCCGCCACCTCGGCGAGCAGCGGGTCGTCGTTCCCGTCGTGGTGGTCGCGCTCGTCGAAGTGGCCCAGGAGGTAGCGGGTGAAGAGCCGCTCGTAGCGGGCCACCGAGGCGATCTCCCGCTCCCGCAGCGTCGGCACCTCACGGGTCAGCCGGTAGCGGGCCACGGAGATCGCGGGGGAGCCCGCGTACATCTTCATGACCTCCTTGATGCCCCGGCACACCGTGTCGAGCGGGTGCTCGTGCGGCGGCGCCGCGTTCAGCACCGCCTCCGCCCGCACCAGCGTGTCGTCGTGGTCCGGGAAGATCGCCTCCTCCTTGGACCGGAAGTGGCGGAAGAAGGTGCGCCGGGCCACCCCGGCCGCCGCCGCGATCTCGTCGACCGTGGTGGCCTCGTACCCCTTCGTCGCGAAGAGCTCCATCGCGGCGGCCGCCAGCTCCCGCCGCATCTTCAGCCGCTGCGCGGCGGCACGGGTCCCCGCCGCGCTCTCCTGAGCGTCGGACGGGGAGGTGGCACGGGGTGTCTTCACGGCCTTGGGCATGACCCGAACGTACTGCATCGGCGCAGGAAGACGCGCCTGCGGGGGCGGGCCGCCGGAGGGCTCCAGGAGCCCTCCCCACCCCCGTCGAGGCTCGGTGGGCTCAGCGCCGGGCATATTCGCGGAAGCCGCGCCCCGTCTTGCGGCCGAGGCAGCCGGCCGCCACCAGGTGCTCCAGGAGCGGCGCCGGGGCCAGACCCGGGTCGCGGAACTCGCGGTGCAGCACCTTCTCGATCGCCAGCGAGACGTCCAGACCGACCACGTCGAGCAGCTCGAACGGGCCCATCGGGTAGCCGCCGCCCAGCTTCATCGCGGTGTCGATGTCGTCCAGCGTCGCGTAGTGCTCCTGGACCATCTTGACCGCGTTGTTCAGGTACGGGAACAGCAGCGCGTTCACGATGAAGCCGGCCCGGTCGCCGCAGTCCACGCCGTGCTTCCTGATCCGCGCGGTGACCTCGCGGACGGTGGCGTGCACGTCGTCGGCGGTCAGGACCGTACGGACGATCTCGACCAGCTTCATCGCCGGCGCCGGGTTGAAGAAGTGCATGCCGATGACGTCCTGCGGACGCGAGGTGGCCCGGGCACAGGCCACCACCGGCAGCGAGGAGGTCGTGGTGGCGAGCACCGCGCCCGGCTTGCAGATCTTGTCCAGGCGGGCGAACAGCTCCTGCTTGATCCCCAGGTCCTCGGCGACCGCCTCGACCGCCAGGTCGACCTCGGCGAAGGAATCCAGCGAACCGGCCGGGGAGATCCGGGCCAGTGTCTCGTCGCGGGCCTCGGCGGTCAGCCGGCCCTTGTCCACCGAGCGGGCCAGCGACTTGGCGATGTACGCCTTGGCCGCGTCCGCCTTCTCCTGCGAGCGGGCGGCGAGGACCACGTCGTACCCGGCCTTGGCGAAGACCTCGGCGATGCCGGAGGCCATCGTGCCCGAGCCGGCCACGCCCACCGAGCGGACCTCGCGGCCCGCGCCGCCGGCGCCCGACGCCCCGGGGGTCAGCGCGTCGGCGACCTTCTCGGCCGAGCCCGGCGCCGCGTACGTGTAGAAGCCGCGGCCCGCCTTGCGGCCGGTCAGCCCCGCCTCGGCGAGCTGCTTCAGGATCGGTGCGGGGGCGTGCAGCCGGTCGTGGGACGCCTGGTACATCGCGTCGAGGACCGTACGGGCGGTGTCGACGCCCACCAGGTCGAGCAGCTCCAGCGGGCCCATCGGCAGGCCGCAGCCCAGCTTCATCGCCGCGTCGATGTCCTCGCGGGAGGCATAGCGGGCCTCGTACATCGCGGCGGCCTGGTTCAGGTAGCCGAAGAGCAGCCCGTCCGCGATGAAGCCGGCCCGGTCACCGACGGCCACCGGCTCCTTGCCGAGGTCCTGGGCCAGCCGGGTGACCGCGTCCACCGCCCGCGGGTCGGTCAGGACCGAGGAGACCACCTCGACCAGCTTCATCGCCTGGACCGGAGCGAAGAAGTGCAGGCCGAGGACGCGCTCGGGGTGCGCCGAGTCGGCCGCGAGCCGGGTCACCGAGAGGGCGTTGGTGCCGGTCGCGAGGACGGCGTCCGGGCGGACGATGCCGTCCAGGGCCCGGAACACCTCCTGCTTGGTCTCGTACTCCTCCGGGACGACCTCGATGACGAGGTCGGCCGCGGCGGCTGCCTGGAGGTCCGAGTAGACGCGGAAGCGCGCCAGCGCGTCCTGCCGCTCGTCCTCGGTGATCCGCTCGCGGGCCACCGAACGGGCGGTGGACGCCTCCAGGGCGGCGACGGCCCGGGCGGCCGCGGACTCGCTGACGTCGATGCCGACGACCTCACGGCCGGCCCGGACGAGGACGTCGGCGATGCCGGTGCCCATGGTGCCGAGGCCGACGACGGCGATGGTGGAGAGAGGGGTGTCCATCAGGGGACTCCTGGGAGGAAGAGTGACGACTGAGGGCGGTGCGCGCGGAAGAAGAGGGGCGCGTGAAATGCCGAGGGCGCGGCCCGCTGCCCGGAGGCAGCGCCGCGGCGTACGGGAATGCGGACCCGGCGCACGGCGGCGAGGGGCCTGAAGAGAGAAAAGGGAGGACGAAAGCTCTGTCCCTGAGCCACGTCGAGAACTGCCGAACCGACCAGCGCCCACCTCGGCTGCGTCACCAGGCCGAGGCGAGAAAGTGCGGGGGTTCCCCGCTCAGTTGAGATTAACCGGCCGGTAACGAGCGCGCCAGTCCTGGGAAGTCGGGAAAATGTGATCTGGATCGCGGATAGCCTCGGATTCATGGAAAACCCCGAGGGAATCTCCGAGGATCCCGAATTCTGCTCGATGATCGATCGATTGCGGGACGAGATCGAGAACGAAGAGGGAAGTCTTCCCGCCGCATTCGGAGAACTCGCCCGCACCGCCGACCCCGAAGAACTCCACGACCTGCTCACCGCCCCCGGCCGGCCCCTCTGGGCCCGCGAGATCGCCGCCTACCGGCTCGGCGTCGCCGGGGACCCGAGGGCCTTCGAGGCCTTGGTCCTCCTCCTCAACCACCGGGACCCCGAGCGCTGCGTCACCGCCGCCCACGCCCTCGTCCGGCTGGCCGACCCGCGCACCGCCCGGGCCGCCGCGGCCCTCGCCACCAACGAACTCCGGGCCGCCTACGCCCTCCTGCCGGTGCGGCTCCTCGCCGATCTGCGCGCTCCCGAGTCCGTCCCCGCCCTCGTCACCGTCCTGGAGCGCCGTCTCGCGACGGGCGACCCGCACTGGCGGGTCGGTCTCGCCTGCGTCGAGGGCCTGGGCACGCTGGGCGACCCGCTGGCCCGGGACGTCCTCGAAGCGGCCCTCCCGCACCCCCGGCTGGGCCGCGCCGCCGAACGCTCCCTGGGACTCCTCGCGGGGTGAAGCCGGTCCGGGGCGGGGCCCGGCGGTCCGGGGTCGGGGTGCCTCAGCGTATGAGCCGGAGCTCCGTCGGGCCCTGCTCCGGTCGCTCCTCCGGGACCAGCGCGAACGCCTCGATCTCCAGGAGCAGTTCGGGCCGCACCAGCGCGTCCACCTGCACCGCGGAGCTCGCCGGCAGCGGCAGTCCGGCGAAGGCCGCGTCCCGCGCGTCCCGCACGGCCGGGAGGTGTGCCACGTCGGTGAGGAAGTAGGTCAGCTTCACCACGTCCCCGAAGCCCGCGCCGGCGGCGGCCAGGCAGCGCTCCAGATTCGCGAAGACCTGCCGGGCCTGTGCGGCCGGGTCCGCCGCGCCGACCACGGCCCCCGAGGCGTCGGTGGCGATCTGGCCGGAGATCGCGACGAACCGGCCCGTGCCCCACACGACGTGGCTGTACTGCGGACTGGGCGCGACGCCCTCGGGGGCGGGGACGTGGGTCAGGTGGCTGGTCATGCCCCACATCCTCGCCCATGCCACTGACAACGCCCGCGCCTCCGAGCGGCGCGGGCGTGGTCGGTGAGGGGAACGCCCAGGTCAGCGCACGTGACCCAGGAGTCCGTGGAGGGTCGCCCCGGCCGGCTGGACCCGGGCCCGGACCTTCGCCGCGACGGCCTCGGCGGAGGCCTCCGGGGCGCCTTCGGTCGCGGCCTCGGCGGAAGTCTCCGGGGCGCCTTCGGCGGCGGTCCCGGCGGGGATCTCCGCCGGGGTCTCCCTGGTCGTCGGCGCGGCCGGGACCGGGTCGGGCTCGGGCTCCGGCAGGGCCGCGCAGACGGCGTCGACCTCGGACGTGCCCTCGGCGCGCGGCACGGTGCCGGTGGCGAGGAAGGTGCTCAGGTGCTTGTCGAGGCAGTCGTTGCCGGCCAGGGTCACGCCGTGGTTCCCGCCGCCCTGCTCGACGACCAGGCTGGAGCCGCGGAGCATCCGGTGCAGGGCGAGCCCGCCCTCGTACGGGGTGGCGGCGTCGTCGGTGGCCTGGAGGATGAGGACCGGCGGCAGCTGGTCGTTGCCGACCTCCGGCGGGGTGAGCGGCGCCACCGGCCAGAACGCGCAGGGGGCGTTGTACCAGGCGTTGTTCCAGGTCGAGAAGGGCGCCTTGGCGTGCACCTCCCAGTTGTCCTTGCGCCAGACGTTCCAGTCCTTGGGCCAGGCGGCGTCCCGGCACTGCACCGCGGTGTAGACCGAGTAGCCGTTGTCGGCGGCGGCGTCCGCCTCGCCGTACCGCTCGTAGGCGGCCTTGAGCGGCGCCGGGTCCTGCTTGTTCACGTACGCGGAGAAGGCGGTGGCGAGCTTGGGCCAGTAGCCGTCGTAGTACCCGCCGGGCAGGAAGGTGTCCTCCAGCTCGCCGGGGCCGACCTTGCCGCCCGCGGGCGAGTCGCGCAGCTCCTCGCGCATCCGGTACCAGGCGGCCTCGACGGCGGCCGGGTCCTGGCCCAGCTTGTAGACGGCGCTGTGCTTCGCCACCCAGGCCATGAAGTCCTTGTGGCGGGTGTCGAAGGCGTAGTCCTGGGCGATGTTGTCCTCGTACCAGACGCCGTTGGGGTTGACGACGGAGTCCAGCGCCATCCGCCCCACCCGCTCGGGGTGCAGCCGGGCGTAGACCGCGCCCAGGTAGGTGCCGTACGAGTAGCCGAGGTAGTTGATCCGCTCGGCGCCGAGCGCCTTCCGGATGAGGTCCAGGTCGCGGGCGGTGGAGACGGTGTCGATGTACGGGAGGACGTCGGCGTGCTTCTTTCCGCAGGCGGCGGCGAACGCCTGGGCGCGCTCCAGGGCGGTCCGCTCGGCCCTCGTGCCGCGCGGCACCGAGTCGGGCCGGACGGGGTCGAAGTGGCCGGGCCGGCAGTCCAGGGCGGGCTCGCTCCTGCCCACGCCGCGCGGGTCGAAGCCGATGACGTCGTACTGGGCGGCGACCTCTGCGGGCAGCGAGGAGGCGACGTAGCCGGCCATGCCGCGGCCGCTGCCGCCCGGCCCTCCGGGGTTGACGACGAGCGGGCCGAGGGACGTCTTCGCGGTGTGCGGGACCCGGGTCAGCGCCAGCGTGATGCTCCGGCCGGCCGGGTCGTCGTGGACGAGCGGCACCTTGAGGGTGGCGCACTGGAGCCGGGGGTACGCCTGCGTGCCGCAGGCGGTCCAGGCGAGCGGGGGGAGGGGGCGGGGGGTCGGCTCGCCGGTGCCTGCGGCGGACGCCGGCAGGACGGTGACCGTCCCGGCGACCAGTGCCCCAGCGGCGATCAGCATTCCTGCGCGGGTGGTCATGGAGCGTGGAGTGCCCCGCGGGGCGCGGGACACGACCTGTTCCGCCGGTAATCGACCCGAACGGCGGGGGCGATGACGGCGTGTCAGGTGACCTCTCGGCGTGTCGCCGGGGTCAGAGCAGCGTGAGCTGTTCCGGGTCGCCGGCCGCCGGTGCGGCGGCCGGGGAGAGCGCGGGGCGCGGGGCGCGCTGGGGGGAGGGCCGGTGGGCCGGGCCGATGCCGAACTCGGCGGCCAGTTCGTGGACCTGGCGGGTGATCCGGCGCTGGTACCAGGTCGGCGCGTAGGCCCCGGTCCCGTACATCCGCTCGTACCGTCCGACGAGCCGCGGGTGGTGGCGGGCCAGCCAGCTCATGAACCACTCGCGGGCGCCGGGCCTCAGGTGGAGGACGAGCGGGGTGACGGAGACGGCGCCGGACTCGGCGATGGCGCGGACGGTGGCGCGCAGCTGCTCGGGGGAGTCGCCGAGGAAGGGCACGACGGGGGCCATGAGGACCCCGCAGCCGATGCCGTGGTCGCCGAGCGCGCGGACCACGTCGAGGCGGCGGTGCGGGGCGGGGGTGCCGGGCTCGACGGTGCGCCACAGCTCCTCGTCGGTGAAGCCGACCGAGACGGAGACGCCGACCTCGGTGACCTCCGCCGCCTGGGTCAGCAGCTCCAGATCGCGCAGGATCAGGGTGCCCTTGGTGAGGATCGAGAAGGGGTTGGCGAGGTCGCGGAGCGCGGTGAGGATGCCGGGCATGAGCCGGTACCTGCCCTCGGCCCGCTGGTAGCAGTCGACGTTGGTGCCCATCGCGATGTGGGCGCCCTGCCAGCGGCGGGAGGCGAGCTGCCGGGTCAGGAGCTCGGCGGCGTTGACCTTGACCACGATCTGGGAGTCGAAGCCGAGGCCGGTGTCGAGGTCCAGATAGCTGTGGGTCTTGCGGGCGAAGCAGTAGACACAGGCGTGACTGCAGCCTCGATAGGGGTTCACGGTCCACTCGAAGGGCATCCGGGAGGCGCCCGGGACCCGGTTGAGGATGGTGCGGGCCCGGACCTCGTGGAAGGTGATGCCGCGGAACTCGGGTGTGTCGAAGGTCCGGGTGGTGACGGCGTCCGCGCCGAACAGGGCGGCGTCGGCGGGCGCGGACGGGGTCTCGCCCAGATGGTCCCAGCGCATGGACGCCTCCTCGATCGACTTCGCTCGTACGTTCGATTGCTCTCGCAAGGCCAGAATAGAACATCTGTTCTCTTGATCGTCGCAACCCGGATTTCGCGCCCCGGGGGCCACGTGGTTCGCTTGGCCCGCAGCCCCGAAACATCCCCGAAGAAATACGAGCTGGAGGAAATGCGATGGCGCAGGTCGAGGCCACGACGGAACGGATCATCGCGGCGGACGCGGAGACCGTGTTCGACACGCTGGCCGACTACAGCGGCGCGCGCGCGAAGCTGCTGCCCGAGCACTTCAGTGAGTACGAGGTGCGCGAGGGCGGCGACGGCGAGGGCACCCTCGTGCACTGGAAGCTCCAGGCCACCAGCAAGCGCGTCCGCGACTGCCTGCTCGAGGTCACCGAGCCCACCGACGGGCAGCTCGTCGAGAAGGACCGCAACTCCTCCATGGTCACCACCTGGACCGTGACCCCGGCCGGCGAGGGCAGGTCCCGCGCCGTCGTCACCAGCGTCTGGAACGGCGCCGGCGGCATCGGCGGCTTCTTCGAGCGGACCTTCGCCCCCAAGGGCCTCGCCCGGATCTACGACGCCGTGCTCGCCAACCTGGCGGCCGAGACCGAGAAGTAACGCCCGGGGCGTTCACCGCTTCGAGTGGATTCCCCGCAGCCCCCGTACCGGCGCCCGATCCGCCGAGGGGGCGCGGGGAGTTCCGCAAACGCGCTGATGGGCGCCGCAAGTGCCCCGGCGCGCCACCGGGTTCACCTCCCCGTCCGGCCACCCTCCGTCCGTACCGCCCGACTTGCTCCCGCTTCGCGCCCGATGCGAAGAATGGCCCGGCGCCGAGGCCGGCAGCGAGCCGGGGCGAAGCCGTGACGAGGGGAGCCGTACGTGGGTGCGATCGCGCTGGTGAAGGACTCCGGGGGAGCCGCGGCGCCCCCCGGGGACGGACCGCCCGCGGCGACCCCGCCGCAGCCCCCGGCCGAGACCCCGCTCGACCCCCGCCGCGTCCGGCTCGTCTTCCTCGGTCTGATGCTCGCGCTGCTCCTCGCCGCGCTGGAGCAGATGATCGTCGCCACCGCCCTGCCGAAGATCGTCGGCGAACTCCAGGGCCTGGACCGGATGTCCTGGGCGATCACCGCCTACCTGCTGACCGCCACCATCGGCCTGCCCGTCTACGGCAAACTCGGCGACCTCCTCGGCCGCAAGAGCGTCTTCCTCTTCGCCATCGTCGTCTTCGTCATCGGCTCCGGACTCGCCGGCTGGTCCCGCAGCATGGACGAGCTCATCGCCTTCCGCGCCCTCCAGGGCGTCGGCGCCGGCGGCCTCATGATCGGCGTCCAGGCGATCATCGCCGACATCGTCCCGGCCCGCGAACGCGGCCGCTACATGGGCCTCATCGGCGCCGCCTTCGGCCTCGCCTCCGTCGCGGGACCCCTCCTCGGCGGCTTCTTCACCGACCACGTCTCCTGGCGCTGGTGCTTCTACTTCAACGTGCCCTTCGGGCTCGTCACCCTCGCCGTCGTCGCCACCGTCCTCAAGCTGCCCAAGCCGAAGACCCGCGCCCGCTTCGACGTCCTCGGCACCCTGCTCCTCGCCGCCGCCTCCACCTGCCTGGTGCTGCTCACCAGCTGGGGCGGGACGGAGTGCGACTGGGACGACCGGGTCATCATCGCCCTCGGCTGCGGCGCCGCCGGAACCGTCCTGCTCTTCCTGGTCGTCGAGCACTTCGCGCCCGAACCCCTCATCCCGCTCCGCCTGTTCCGGGACTCCGTCTTCAACGTCACCGCCCTCGTCGGCGCCGTCGTCGGCGTCGCCCTCTTCGGCGCCGCCGGCTACCTCCCGAGCTTCCTCCAGATGGTCGAGGGCGCCACCGCCACCGAGTCCGGGCTCCTGATGCTCCCGCTCATGGGCGGCATCGTCGTCGCCTCGGTCGTCTCGGGACAGCTCATCAGCCGCACCGGCCGCTACAAGGCGTACCCGGTGATCGGCGCGGCCCTCGCCGTCCTCGGCATGGGCCTGCTCTCCCGCATGGACATCGGCACGCCCCGCCTCACCCACAGCCTCTGGCAGGCCGTCCTCGGCACCGGCATCGGCCTGATCATGCCGGTGCTCATCCTCGCCGTGCAGAACTCCGCCCGCCCCGCCGACCTCGGCACCGCCACCAGCGCCCACAACTACTTCCGCCAGATCGGCGGCAGCGTCGGCGCCGCCGTCTTCGGCACCGTCTTCGCCGCCCGCCTCGACGACGCCCTCGCCGACCGGCTCCCCGCGGTCCAGAACGCCGGAGCCCAGGGAGCGGCCCTCCCGCCAGCCGAGTCGATCACCCCGCAGACGGTGCACGCCCTGCCGCCCGCCCTGCGCGACCTCTACATCCAGGCGTACGCGGACGCCATGCCGCGCATCTTCCTCTACCTCGTGCCGGTCCTCGTGCTCGGCCTCGTCCTCGCCTTCTTCCTCAAGGAGCAACCGCTGGTGTCCCACCACACCCCCGCCCCCGAGGCCACCGACATCCCCTACGACCAGGCCGCCGCCCCCCAGGCCGTGCCGCACGCCCGCCACGCCGCCCCGGCCGCCGTCACGGCCGTCCACCACAGCGGCCTGCCGGTCTGCGGGACCGTCCAGCACCACGACGGCAGCCGCGTCCCGCGCGCCGCGCTCACCCTCATCGACGTCGGCGGACGCCAGATCGGCAGAGGAGCGAGCGGCGAGGACGGCCGGTACGCGCTCAGCGTGCCCGGCAGCGGCTCGTACGTGCTCATCGCCGCCGCCGGCGGGCACCAGCCGCAGGCCGTCTCCGTCACCGTCGGCGACCGGCCGGTCGAGCTCGACGTCGTCCTCGGCGGCGCGGGCCGCCTCGCGGGCAGCGTCCTCACCGCCGACGGCACCCCCGTCCGCGACGCCGCCGTCACCCTCACCGACGTGCGCGGCGAGGTCGTCGCCTCCACCCGCAGCGGACGCGAGGGCGGGTACGTGATCACCGAACTGGTCGCGGGCGAGTACACGCTCGCCGCCAGCGCCCCCGCCTTCCGGCCCGCCGCCGTCCCGGTCAGCGTCCAGTCCTCCCGCGAGACCCGCCAGGACATCGAGCTGGCGGGCGGCGCCGTCCTGCGCGGCACGGTCCGGGCCGGCGGCGGCAGGCCCGTCGAGGACGCCCGGGTCACCCTGCTCGACGCGGCGGGGAACGTCGTCGACACCCTCACCACCGGCCCCGACGGCACCTTCCGCTTCGTCGACCTGTCCTCCGGCGAGTACACGGTCATCGCCGCCGGGTACCCGCCCGTCGCCACCGTCCTCCAGGTGGCCGGCGGCGGCCGCACCGAGCGCGACCTCCAGCTCGGCCACCAGGACTGACCCGGCCGAACCTCAGGAGGTGGTCGGCGCGGCCCTGCGCAGGGCGGTGATGCAGCTGCCGATCGCCTCCTGGAGGGCTTCGAGGCGCTGGAGCATGTCCTCCTCGTAGATCTCCTCCTCCATCACCTCGTCCAGGGTCAGCTCCTCGAAGACCTTCGTGGCCTTCTGGAGCGAGCTGTAGAAGCGGGTCCTGCGCTCCTGGACCCGCAGCGCCGGGTCCTCCTCGACGGCCTTGGCGACGAGCCCCTTCACCGACTCGTACGCCTCGCCGGCCCACTCGCCGGCCTCCTCCGAGTCGTCCAGCTCGTCGATCAGCGAAAGGTGCCGCTCGGCCTCCGCCCGCACCTCGGCCGGCGCGTCCACGGTCTGCCCGGCGGGCGTCCTGATCTGCCCGTTCTCGACGATCTGGCGGACGTAGCCGATCCGGTCGGCCACCTTCGCCTCGCTCGCCACCGCCTTCTTCAGGTCGTCGGTGCGGGCGATGGCCCGCGCCAGCTCCGTCTGGAGCGCCGGGTCCTCCTTCATCCGGTCGAGCAGCGCCCCGCGCGCCGCCTCGGCCGTCCCCGGGTCGGCGAGGATCGCGGCCCGCAGCGCCGTCGGGTTCTCCGCGACCTCCAGCGCCTTCGTCGGCCGGATGCCCTCCGCCTCGGCCGCCGCGCTGATCGCCTGGCCGCGCACGGAGGAGGCGCTGCTGCGGGAGGCGTAGTACGAGAGCCAGACGTCCGCGTCCGGCAGTTCGATGTCGGCGCCCGGCTCCAGGACCTCGAACTGCGGCACCAGACCGTCGTCGGCCGCCATGTCCCACGCCTTGTAGTAGCGCATCACCCGCTCCGGCGAGCACCCCGCGAGCGCGGCGAACGCCCGCGCCGACACCTTCCGCGCCGCCGTCCCCTCGGCAGGCTGCCCGCCGGGCCGGACGCTGCGCGCCACCTTCAGCGCGAAGGTCCAGCCCCCGGTCCGGGCGTAGACCCCGAAGTCCTCGGCGTCCCGGACGACGACGGGGTCGTGGTCGGCGGGGTCGACGGCCACCTCCTCCACGTCTTCGGGAGCACCGGCAGCGGGCTCACCGTCCTCGGGCCCACCTGTCTCCTCGTGGGCGGCGGCATCGGGCTCGCCTGCCTCCTCGTGGGCGGCGGCATCGGATGCGCCGGTCTCCTCCGGGGCGGCCTCGGGGACCCAGAAGCCCTCCTCCGGCGAGGAGGAGGGGGCGGGGGTGGTGTCGGACGGATCGAGGGCGATGGTCACCGAGAACACTCCGGATCGGTCGGGCGGGACAACTGCGGCCGACAGCCTATACGTACCTCTTGGCGATGTTTGGTCCGTTTCGGACAGTGGCCGGAATGATGCCACCGGTCCACACCGGCGGCAGTTGTCCACAGGGGTGGTACGCCTGCCGGGCGGCGCGTACGGTGCCAGACATGAAGATCCTCATCAGCGCCGACATGGAGGGCGCCACCGGCGTCACCTGGCCCGCCGACGTGCTCCCGGGCACGCCTCAGTGGGAGCGCTGCCGCCCGATGTTCACCTCGGACGTGAACGCGGCGGCGCTCGGCTTCCTCGACGGCGGCGCCGACGAGGTGCTGGTGAACGAGGCGCACTGGACCATGCGGAACCTGCTCCTGGAGCGACTGGACGACCGCGTCCAGATGCTCACCGGCCGCCACAAGGCCCTCTCCATGGTCGAGGGCGTCCAGCACGGCGACGTCGACGGGATCGCCTTCGTCGGGTACCACACCGGCGCCGGCGCCGAGGGCGTCCTCGCCCACACCTACCTCGCCAACTCGATCACCGGCGTCTGGCTGAACGGCCTCCGGGCGAGCGAGGGCGTGCTCAACGCCCATGTGGTCGCCGAGTACGGCGTCCCCGTCGTCCTCGTCACCGGCGACGACCTCACCTGCGAGGACGCCCTCGGGTACGCGCCCGAGGCGCTCAAGGTCGCCGTCAAGGACCACGTCTCGCGGTACGCGGCCGTGTGCCGGACACCCGCCCGCACCGCCGCCGACATCCGGGCCGCCGCCCGCGAGGCCGCCGCCCTGGCCGTCCGCCACGACCCGGTCCACGCCGGGCCGCACGACGTCGAGGTCGAGTTCGACGCCGAGCACCTGGGCGCCGCCGCCACGGTGGTTCCCGGCGTGGCGCGGAGCGGCGAGCGGCGCGTCGCGTACACCAGCGCGACGATGTACGAGGCGATCCGCACGTTCAAGGCGGTGACGACGATCGTCTCGGCCGCCGTGGAGGAGCAGTATGGCTAGCAGCACGTCCCCCCGGAGCACGTCCCGCGCGTCCGCCGGAAGCGCGTCCCCCGAGGGCCCCGCCCCGGACGCGCAGGCGTTCGACGAGGTCGTCGCCTTCACCTCCGACCTCATCCGCGTCGACACCACCAACCGCGGCGGCGGCGACTGCCGCGAGCGCCCCGCCGCCGAGTACGTCGCCGAGCGGCTCGCCGGCGCCGGTCTCGAACCGGCCCTCCTGGAGCGCACCCCCGGCCGTACCAACGTGGTCGCCCGCATCCCCGGCACCGACCCCACCGCCCCGGCGCTCCTCGTCCACGGCCACCTCGACGTCGTCCCCGCCGACCCGGCCGAGTGGACCGTCCACCCCTTCTCCGGCGAGGTCCGCGACGGCGTCGTCTGGGGCCGCGGCGCCGTCGACATGAAGAACATGGACGCGATGGTCCTCGCCGTCGTCCGCTCCTGGGCCCGCCAGGGCGTCCGGCCCCGCCGCGACATCGTCCTCGCCTACACCGCCGACGAGGAGGACAGCGCCGTCGACGGCTCCGGCTTCCTCGCCGACCGGCACGCCGCCCTCTTCGAGGGGTGCACCGAGGGCATCAGCGAGTCCGGCGCCTTCAGCTTCCACGCCCACCCGGGCATGACGCTCTACCCGATCGGCGCGGGGGAGCGCGGCACCGCCTGGCTCAGGCTCACCGCCCGCGGCCGGGCCGGCCACGGCTCCAAGGTCAACGACGCCAACGCGGTCACCCGCCTCGCCGCCGCCGTCGCCCGCGTCGGCGCGCACAGCTGGCCCGTCCGGCTCACCGCGACCGTCCGCGCCGCCCTCACCGAACTGGCCGCGCTGCACGGCATCGAGATCGACGCGGACGACCCCGACCTGGACGTGCCCCTCCTCCTCGACAAGCTCGGACCGGCCGCCGCCCTGGTCGAGGCCACCGTCCGCAACAGCGCCAACCCGACGATGCTCCAGGCGGGATACAAGTGCAACGTCATCCCCGGTGAGGCCGTCGGCTTCGTCGACGGGCGGATGCTGCCCGGCACCGAGGAGGAGTTCGCCGCCACCATGGACCGGCTCACCGGCCCGGACGTGGAGTGGGAGTTCCACCACCGCGAGGTGCCGCTCGAAGCCCCCGTCGACTCCCCGACCTTCGCCAAACTGCGGGCCGCCGTCGAGCGCTTCGACCCGGGCGGACACACCCTGCCCTTCACCATGTCCGGCGGCACCGACGCCAAGCAGTTCTCCCGGCTCGGCATCACCGGCTACGGCTTCTCGCCGCTCCGGCTGCCCCCGGGCCTGGACTACGGGGCGCTCTTCCACGGCGTGGACGAGCGCGTCCCGGTCGACGCCCTGCACTTCGGCGTACGGGTGCTCGACCACTACCTGAAGACCGCGTGACCGCACGGACGGACCCGACCCGGACCCTGGGGGGAACGAGGATGCAGAACACGGCCGCCTACGGCAGCTGGCCGTCACCCGTCGGAGCCGCGCTCGCGGCGGCCCACGACGGCCGACCCGAGCACCTGGGCACCGTCGGCGACGAGGTGTGGTGGTCCGCGCCCCGCCCCACCGAGGGGGGCCGCCGCACCCTGGTACGACGGCGCGCCGACGGCACCGAGGCGGCCCTCCTCCCGCCGCCCTGGAACGTACGGAGCCGGGTCATCGAGTACGGCGGCCGCCCCTGGGCCGCCGTCGAACGGCCCGGCACCGGCCCCCTGCTGGTCTTCTGCCACTTCCCCGACCAGCGGCTCTACGTCCACGAGCCCGACGCGGGCCCCGGCGCCGCACCCCGCCCACTCACCCCCGTCTCCGCGACCGGAGGCGGACTGCGCTGGGCCGACCCCGTCCTCCTGCCCGACCGGGGCGAGGTCTGGTGCGTCCTGGAGGAGTTCACCGGACCCGCGCCCACCGACGTCCGCCGGGTCCTCGCCGCCGTCCCCCTCGACGGCTCGGCCGCCGACGACCGCGCCGCCATGCGCGAACTCTCCGACGGACGCCACCGGTTCGTCACCGGACCCCGGATCTCCCCCGACGGGCGGCACGCCGTCTGGCTCGGCTGGGACCACCCCCGGATGCCCTGGGACGGCACCGACGCCGTCCTCGCCGAAATCACCGCCGACGGCACCCTGGCGAACGCCAGGACCGTCGCCGGCGGCCCGGAGGAGTCCGTGCCGCAGGCCGACTGGGACGCCGCCGGCCGGCTCCTGCTCGCGAGCGACCGCACCGGCTGGTGGAACCTCTACCGCGCCGAGGTCGCCGCCGACGGCGCCGTGGGACCGCTCCAGGCGCTCTGCGCCCGCGAGGAGGAGTTCGCCGGACCCCTCTGGAGGACCGGCACGGTCTGGTTCCAGGCCCTGGAGACCGGCCCGATCGCCGTCCTCCACGGGCGCGGCGACGCGGTCCTCGGCATACTCGACCCCGACACCGGCACCCTCGCCGACGCCCCGGGCCCCTGGACCGCCTGGAGCTCCACCCTCGCCGTCCACGGCACCCGCGTCCTCGGCGTCGCCGCGGGCCCCGACCGCTTCCCCGAGGTCGTCGAACTCGACACCCGCACCGGCCGGACCCGGGTCGTCGGCTCCCCGCACACCGACCCCGTCGACCCCGCCCACTACCCCCTGCCCGTCGCCCGCACCTTCACCGGACCCGACGGCCACGACATCCACGCCCACGTGTACCCGCCCCGCAACCCCGGCTCCACCGGGCCCGCGGGCGAGCTCCCGCCCTACGTGATCCGCGCCCACGGCGGCCCCACCGGCCACTCCGCCCTCGTCCTCGACCTGGAGACCGCCTACTTCACCTCCCGGGGCATCGGCGTCGCCGACGTGAACTACGGCGGCTCCACCGGACACGGCCGCGCCTACCGCGAGCGGCTGCGCGGCCGGTGGGGCGTCGTCGACGTCGAGGACTGCGCCGCCGTCGCCCGCGCCCTCGCCGCCGAGGGCGCCGCCGACCCCGCGCGCCTCGCGATCCGCGGCGGCAGCGCGGGCGGCTGGACCAGCGCCTGCTCCCTCGCCCGCACCGACGTCTACGCCTGCGGCACGATCATCTACCCCGTCCTCGACCTCATGGGCTGGGCCACCGACGAGACCCACGACTTCGAGTCCCGCTACCTCGACGGCCTCGTCGGCCCGCTCGACGAGGTCCCCGAGCGGTACGAGGAGCGGTCGCCGCTCACCCACGTCGACCGGATCACCGCCCCCTTCCTGCTCCTCCAGGGACTCGACGACGTCATCTGCCCGCCGGCCCAGGCCGAGCGCTTCCTCGCCCGCGCCGCCGGCAGCGGCGTCCCGCACGCCTACCTCGCCTTCCCCGGCGAAGGCCACGGCTTCCGGCACGCCGAGACCATGACCCGCGCCCTGGAAGCCGAACTCGCCCTCTACGCCCGGGTCTTCGGCTTCGACCGGACCGACGTCCCGGAGCTGGAGCTGCGCACGTGACCGCCCCCGTGCCCGAGCTCGGCTTCAACCGGACCGGCCTCCCGGAGCCGGGGCTGCGCAACGTGACCGCCCCCGTGCCCGAGCTCGGCTTCGACCGGACCGGCCTCCCGGAGCCGGAGCCGCGCACGTGACCGCCCCCGTGCCGGAGCTCGTCCGCCCCCGCAGGCTGCGGCCCGGCGACCGGATCGCCGTGGTCGCCCCCTGCGGTCCCGTGCCCGAGGACCGGCTCCTGCCCGGCCTCGACCTGCTGCGCGAGCTCGCTCTCGAACCGGTCGTCGCCCCGCACGTCCTCGACGCCCACCCCGTCCTCGGGCACCTCGCGGGCGCCGACCGCGAGCGGGCCCGCGACCTCACGGAGGCGTACACCGACCCCTCGGTCGCCGCCGTCGTCTGCGCGCGCGGCGGCTACGGCGCCCAGCGCATGGTGGATCTGGTGGACTGGGCGGCGATCCGCGCGGCCGGCCCCAAGCCGTTCATCGGCTACAGCGACGTCACCGCTTTGCACGAGGCCTTCGCCCGCCGCACCGGCTTCGCCACCCTGCACGGCCCGATGCCCGCGACCGCCGCCTTCCTCACCGAGCCGCGCACCCGGGAGTCGCTGCGGGCCACGCTCTTCGCGCCCGAGACGGTACGGACCCCGGCGACGGGACGGACCCTCGTCCCCGGCCGCGCCGCCGGCGTCACCCTCGGCGGCTGCGTCAGCCTCCTCGCCGCCGACCTCGGCACCCCGCACGCACGGCCCTCGGCCCGTGGCGGGCTGCTGCTCCTGGAGGACGTGGGGGAGGAGCCGTACCGCCTCGACCGGATCCTCACCCAACTGCTGCGCTCCGGCTGGTTCGACGGCGTCGCCGGGATCGCCCTCGGCTCCTGGGAGGAGTGCGGCCCGTACGAGGAGGTCCGGGCGCTGCTCGCCGACCGGCTCGGCGGACTGGGCGTGCCGGTCGTGGAGCGGATGGGCTTCGGTCACGACCCCGCCGCGCCGACGGTGCCGCTCGGCGTGCCGGGCGTGCTCGACGCCGACGCCGGCACCCTCACCCTCGACGTGCCGGGCCTGGTGTAGCCCCCGCGACGGCCGCCGCCCCGGCCCAGGCCCAGTCGTCGCGGGCCGCCCGGCCTGAGCCGTCGCGGGCCGCCCGGCCTCAGCCGCCTAGCGCCGCGCCCCGGCCGCCGCCCCGCCCCGGCCGTCGCGGGTCGCGCGGTGCGTGCCGGGGCCATGGGGGCGTGCGGTCCGCCGCTACTCCGCCGCCAGGCGCCGCTGGTGCTCGGTCGCCTTGCTCTGACTGGTCTCCAGGTGGTGCAGGGCCAGTGCCTCGACGCCCTCCACGTCCCGGGCCTCGATCCGCCGGAACAGCTCCTCGTGCTCCTCGGCGACGACCGCGAAGTCGTCGTGCTGGCCGAGCAGCCAGCGCATCCGGCTCCGCAGCGTGCCCTCCAGCTCGGTCAGGAGCGCGTTGTCGGCGAGCTCGGTGACTGTCTCGTGGAAGTCGGCCGCCGCCCGGCGGGCCTCCGGACCGTCGCCCCGCGCCGCCGCCGCCTGCTCGTCGTCGAGGACGGCGCGCAGCGTGGCGAGGCCCGCGCGGGTGCGGCGCTGGGCCGCGAGCCGGAAGGCCAGGATCTCCAGGGCGGACCGGACCTCGACGAGGTCGGCGATGTCGGAGGCGGTGAACTCGCGGACCACCGCCCAGGTGCGCGGCCGGGGCGTGACGAGCCCCTCGTTGACCAGGTCCTTGAGCGCGTCGCGGACGGGCAGGCGGCTGACGTCCAGTTCGGCGGCGATCTCCCGCTCCACCAGACGGCTGCCGGGGGCCCGCGTCCCGTCGATGATCTGGTCGCGCAGGGTGCGCGTGATCCGCTCCGACTCGGGCCTGAACTCCTCAGCAGCTGTCATGGCGCCATTCTTCCACCGGGGAGGACGGCCCCCGCCGCCCTCCCCGGGGCGTCACAGGGCGGTGTACCCCGGGCGTACGACCTCCGCGATCAGGCGCTCGCGCTCGGGCAGCGGCAGGAAGGCGGCCTCCAGGGCGGCGACCGTGAACTCCTCGAAGACCTCGGGGCCGTACCCGAAGGCGTCCGCCATGTGCTGGAACTCCTCGCTCATCGTGGTGCCGGAGACCAGGCGGTTGTCGGTGTTGAGCGTGATGCGGAAACCGAGGCGCCGCAGCTCGTCGATCGGGTGGGAGGCGTAGTCCTTGGCGGCGCCGGTCTGCAGGTTGGAGGTCGGGCAGACCTCCAGGGCGATCCGGTTGTCGCGGACGTAGGAGGCGAGCCGGCCCAGCGTGCCGTCCTCGGCGATGTCGTCGGTGATGCGCACGCCGTGGCCGATCCGCTCGGTGCCGCACACCTGCACGGCCTCGTGGATCGACTCGGCGCCGACGGCCTCGCCCGCGTGGATGGTGAAGTGGCAGTTCTCCCGCTTCAGGTGCTGGAAGGCGGGCAGGTGGCGGGCGGGCGGGTTGCCGATCTCGCCGCCGGCGATGTCGAAGCCGGCCACGCCGTTGTCGCGGTGGGCGACGGTGAGCCGGGCGATCTCCAGCGAGCGGTCGGTGTGCCGCATGCCGGTGAGCAGGGCGCGGACGGTGATCCGGCCGCCGGTCCTGCGCTCGCCCTCGCGGAAGCCCTCGTTGACCGCCTCGACGACCTCGTCGAGGGTGAGGCCGGCCTCCAGGTGCTGCTCGGGGGCGTATCGCACCTCGGCGTAGACGACCCCGTCCGCGGCCAGGTCCTCGGCGCACTCGGCCGCGATCCTGAGCAGCGCCTCGCGGGTCTGCATCACCGCGCAGGTGTGGGCGAAGGTCTCCAGGTAGCGCTCCAGCGAGCCGGAGTCGGCGGCGTCCCGGAACCAGACCGCGAGCTCGGCCGGGTCCTCGGCCGGCAGCGCGGTGTAGCCGCACTCGCGGGCCAGCTCGACGATGGTGGCCGGGCGCAGCCCGCCGTCGAGGTGGTCGTGGAGGACGGCCTTCGGGGCGCGGCGGATCCAGTCGGAGACGGCGGCCCGGACAGAAGCGGCAGGGTTGTCAGACAAGTGCATGGCCGGGAAGTGTACGTCATGACCCGTCCGACCCCCGCACGGCCGCCGGGGGAGCGATTCCGGCGGCGATTCCGGCGGCGATTCCGGAACGGCACCGGGAGGAGGCCGGCCCGTGTCTCCGGTGGGATCCGGCGGGTGTCCGGTGGGGTCCGGGACGGGTGCGGGAGGCGTCCGGAGCGGGGGACGGAGAGGGGTCGGCGCCGGTGCGGGGAGGCGTCCGGTGCGGGTGCGGGTGCGGGTGCGGGTGCTGGGTGCCGGGCGCCGGGTGGCGTCCGGCGCACGTGCGGGGAGGGGGCGCACGACTGTCGGCAGGGGACCGGCAGGGTTCTTCGGTACGGCTCCGAGGGCGGGGGCCCGGGTGTGTGCCCCGGTCGCCGGCCCGGGGCGCGGGGCGCGCCGGGCGGGGGCTCAGTGGGACTGGAGGACCGGCAGCGCGGGCGCGCCCGTCGGCAGCATGTGCTTGGCGGCGAGTACGGGGGTGTCCCCGACCCGTACCACCTGGGTGACCAGCACCGCGGGGGTGTCGGCGGGGCGGCCCAGCTGCTCGCCGCGGCGCCGCCCGAGGAGGGTGGCGGTGATGCCGCTGTGGGCGTGCAGGGCGACCTCGCGGGAGGCGCCGAGCAGGACCGAGAGCATCGACACGGTCCCGTCGCCTTCCGTGGCCTCCCCGCAGGTCCGCAGCGCGGCGGCGAAGGCGGGGTGGACGCGGTCCAGGACCTCGTCGGCCGCCGCCCACTCGTGGCTGAGCGCGGCCGGCCCGGACTCGCCGCCGAGCACCGACTCCCAGAACCGCAGCTCGGCGCGGGCCGGGGCCAGCAGGTGCTGGGTGGTGAAGTCGGTGGGCTCCTCCAGGGTGCGCAGCAGCGCCAGCACCCGGGGTCCCGTACCGCCGCCGACCAGCTCCTCCAGCGGCTGGACGTGCTCGAAGCCGCGGCGGGGCGGCCGGGCGTTCACCGTGCGGCCGACTCCCCGGCGGACCGTGAGGAGCCCGTCCTCCTGGAGAAGCAGCAGCGCCTCGCGCAGGGCGGGCCGGCTGACGCCCAGTTCGGCGGCGAGCTTCGGTTCGGAGGGGAGGGTGGAGCCGGGCGGGTAGGTGCCGTCGTGGACGGCGTCCGCAATCCGCTCGTAGAGCGCCACCACCGGTCGCCGCCGGTGCCCGCTGAGTGCCAAGGCTCCTCCTCGTCCCGTCGTCCGGCCACCACCGTAGCCGCCCAAGGTTGTCTGACAAGTCACCCGGACGGCGTCTTCCACCCGCCCGCCGAGGTGCATGTCCCCCCATTCTGGTCCCACGGGTACGCCCGAGACGGACGACGGAGGAAGGGCGGGCAATGAGTCCCAAGGACACGGCGGGCACGCAACGGGGAGACCGCTTCGGCGCCATCACCCCCGGACGCATCGGGATCGCGGTCGTCGCGGTCCTGCTGCTCGTCTTCATCTTCGAGAACACCCGCCAGGTCAAGATCCGGCTGCTGATCCCGGAGGTGACGATGCCGCTGTACCTCGCGCTCCTCGCGACCGCGGTGCTGGGCGGGATCTGCGGCTGGTACGTGGCCCGGAGGGGCCCCCGGAGGAACAGGTGAAGCGCGGCGCCCTGATCGGGGCGGGCGCGGCACTGGCCCTGGCGGCGGTGGCGGCCGGGGCGGCGGGCGGCACGGACTCCCGGCGGGCCCGCGAGGCGGCGGCCGGCGCCCGGCCACCCATGCCGGACTTCCGGGGCGGCGGCCTGTGGCGGGTCTTCACCCGCCTCGACCACCGCACCCGCCTCGACGTCCACGACGTGAGCGGCCGCGACCGGCGCGTCCTGTGGCCGCCGCGCTGGGAGGTCTGCACCCAGTACCCGTCCGCCGGCACGGGCCTCGACCGCCGCACCACGGTCGTGATCGGCGTCCTCCGCAAGGGAGAGCCCTGCCCCGTCCGCGTGACCACGGCCCGCCGCTGACCCGCCGCGCCCGCCCTCCGGGCCCGCGCCCCGCCCCCGCCTGCCCTGCCCGCCTGCCGCGCCCGGCCTACCGGCCCGCCCGCCGCCCGCCCCGCCTGCCCTGCCCGTCCCCCTACCCGCCGCGCCCGGCCTCCGGTCTCTCCGCCCCGGCCCGCGCCTCCCGGGAGCCTGAAGCTCCCGGCCTGCGCTCGGCCTCTGGGCCTGCGCTCGGCCTCCCGGCCCCCGCGCGCAGCCTCCCGGGAGCCTGAACCCCCGCGCACGCTCGCGCCCCCCGCCCACGCCCGCCCGTGCCCCCGCCGCCGGAACCGCCTCCAGCCCCGCCCCCGTCCCCGTCCCCGTTAGCCTGGGCGTATGTCCGACGATCTTGACCGGTACCTCACGGCCGGACCCCGCGTGGGGCTGCGGCCATTCACGTTCGGCGACGGGGAGGAGTTCGTCGCGCGGGCGGAGGAGAGCGTGGAGCTGCACCGGCCGTGGCTCTTCCCGCCCCGTACGGCCGAGCGGTACGCCGCCTACGCGGGCGCGCTGATCGAGGAGCCGACGCGGGCCGGCTTCCTCGTCTGCGAGCGGGAGGCCGACGGAGGCATCGCCGGCTTCCTCACCGTCAACAACATCGTCCACGGCGCCTTCCGCAGCGGCGCCCTCGGCTACGGCGCCTTCGCGCACGCCGCCGGGCGCGGTCTCATGGGAGAGGCGCTCGGCCTGCTCCTGGCGCACGCCTTCGGGCCGATGGGCCTGCACCGGCTGGAGGCCAACATCCAGCCGGGCAACGCCCCTTCGCGCGCCCTGGTCCGCCGCGCCGGCTTCCGCCTGGAGGGCTTCTCCCCGGCGATGCTCCTCATCGACGGGGCCTGGCGCGACCACGAGCGGTGGGCGATCACCGACCCTTGCGGTTGATCTTCATCGTGTCGAGGTCGGTCACGGTCGACTTCAGCCCCGTGTACCCGTGGCCGAGCGCGCCCAGCGCCTCCTCCACCCGCTCCTCGGCGAGCGCGCCCGCCATCTCGTCCCCGTCCTCGGCGTCCGACGTGACGACCAGCCGGTACGAGAAGTGCTTGAGCGTCCGGTCGTAGGTGAGCGAACCCTCCTCGGTGAAGCGCATCGACGCCAGGCCGTGCTCCTCCGCCTCGGCGAGCAGTCGCTCCCGGCTCTCGGGCGCCAGCCCGTCGAAGGTGCCCCGCACGATGACCCGGTAGGTGTGTGGCGTGCCCATCTCTCGTACTCCCGTGGTGCTCCCGGTGCCCGCCCCGACGGCGGACGACCCTCCACCCTAGGCACGGCCCCGCTCCCGCCGCGCGTCCTTTTCGGCGCGGCGGAATCCCCTGGTCACACGCCCTCTGTTCAGGGCGGGCCCCGGCGTGTTCCATGGGCGGATGACGACCGTACGACGTGCCGTGCTCACCCTTCCCGCGGCCCCGCTCGGCCCGGACAACCCGCTTCCCGCCCTCCGGACCCCCGGTCCCGCGCACGCCCTCGGCGCCGCCGAACTGGCGGCGCTGCCGCGCGAGATGGCGCGGGGCATCGGCAGGGCGCCGCTGCGCAGCCTGCTGCCCGCGCCGGTCCGCGACGGCTACGGCCGGGAGCGCGAGGACACCGCCCTCGACGCCCTCGTCATGGAGAACGACCGGCTGCGCGTCACCGTCCTGCCCGGGCTCGGCGGCCGGATCCACTCCCTCCACCACAAGCCCACCGGCCGCGAACTCGTCTACCGCAACCCCGTCCTCCAGCCCGCCGCCTTCGCCCTCAACGGCGCCTGGTTCTCCGGCGGCGTCGAGTGGAACACCGGCGCGACCGGCCACACCACCCTCTCCTGCGCCCCGCTGCACGCGGCGACCGTCCCCGCGCCGGACGGCACCCCGATGCTCCGCCTCTGGGAGTGGGAGCGCCTGCGCGACCTGCCGTTCCAGGTCGACCTGTGGCTGCCCGAGGACTCCGACTTCCTCCTCGTCGGCATCCGCGTCCGCAACCCGCACGAGCGGCCCGCGCCCGTCTACTGGTGGTCCAACACCGCCGTCCCCGAGCACCGCAGGATCCTCGCCCCCGCCGACACCGCCTGGCACCACGGCCACGAGCGCGGGCTCACGGAGGTGCCCGTGCCGGCCGGGCCGGACGGCGCCGACCGCTCCCGGCCGCGCCGCAGCACCCACGCCGGCGACTGGTTCTACGACCTGCCGGACGGCGGCCGGCGCTGGATCGCCGCCCTCGACGAGGACGGCACCGGCCTCGTCCAGACCTCCACCGACGTCCTGCGCGGCCGCAAGCTCTTCGTCTGGGGCACGGGCCCCGGTGGCCGCCGCTGGCAGGAATGGCTCACCGCCCCCGGCACCGACGGCTACGCCGAGATCCAGGCCGGACTCGCCCGCACCCAGCTCGAACACCTCGAACTCGCCCCCGAGTCCGAGCTGAGCTGGCTGGAGGCGTACGGGCCGCTGGCCGCCGATCCCGCCACCGCGCTCGGCGCCGACTGGGCGGCGGCCCGCGCCGAGGCCGAGCGGAGCCTCGACCTGGCCCTGCCCCGTACCGCCGTCGACGCCGCTTACACCGCCTGGCGCGAGCGGGCCGCCGACACCGACCCCGCGCCGGACGCGGTCCTGGCGGCCGGCTCCGGCTGGGGCGCCCTGGAGGTGCTGCGGGCCGGACACGCCCTCCCCGGCACTCCCTTCCCGGAGTCCACCCTCGGCGCCGCGCAGGAACCCTGGCGCGCCCTGCTGAGCACCGGCGTCCTGCCGCCGCCCGCGAAGGGCACCGTGCCGGTCCCGCCGCAGGTCGGCCAGGCCTGGCGGGACATGCTGGAGACCGCGCCGGCGGACCCGGCCACCGAGTACCACCTCGGCATCGCCCAGTGGCACGCCGGCGACCGGGCCCAGGCGGTGCGCAGCTGGGAGCGGGGCCTGGCCGGGGCGGAGGTCCGCTGGCCGCTGCTGTACTGCCTCGCCGTCGCCGACCGGGAGGAAGGGCATCCGGAGCGGGCCGCCCACCGCTTCGCCGAGGCGTGCGAGGAGCTGGAGGGGGCGCTCGACGGGCCGGCCGCCGTCACCACCGCCGCCGCGCTCGCCCGCGAGGCCGTCGACGCCCAGCTGACGGCCGGCCGGCCCGAGCGCGCCCGCGCGCTGTGGCGGGCGCTGCCGGAGGAGGTGCGGGCCAGGGGTGCGTTCCGGTTCCTGGAGGCCCGGCTGCTCCTCGCCGAAGGGTGTCCGGCCGAGGCGCGGGCCGTTTTCGACAGGGGCTTCGAGGTGCCGGACCTGAGGGAGGGCGCCGAGATCCTGGGCGAGCTCTGGGCCCGGATCACCGACGAACCGCTGCCGGCCGCCTACGAGTTCCGCATGCGGCCGTAGGGGGCGGTCCGCCGCTCGGGCCGGGCTCGTCCGAAGGGCCGCCGACGCGCCACGGGCCGGGCTCGTCCGAAGGGTCGCCGACGCCCCCGAGCCAGGCTCGCCCGAGCGGGCTGCCGACGTGCCTCGGGGCCGGGCTCGTCCGACGGGCCGCCGACGCCCCTCCCGGGCGGCCGGGCTCAGGAGACGCGGCAGAGGATCTCGCCGTGCGGGACCATGAACCAGGCGTCCTCGCGCGTGCCCCACTCGCGCCACGCCGCGGCGATCTCCGCCAGTTCGGCGCGGGTGGCGTGGCCGCCCTCGACGGCCAGGTCGGCGTAGGAGGAGGAGGTCGTGCGGTCCGCCCACAGGCCGCTCCACCAGGCACGGTCCTCGGGGGTGGAGAAGCACCAGGTGCCCGCCGTGGCGGTGATCTCGGTGAAGCCGGCCCGCCGGGCCCAGGCGAACAGCCGCCGTCCCGCGTCCGGTTCGCCGCCGTTGGCGCGCGCCACCCGGTGGTACAGGTCCAGCCAGTGGTCCAGGACGGGCCGTTCGGGGTACCAGGTGAAGGCGCCGTAGTCGCTGTCGCGGGCCGCCACGATCCCGCCCGGCCGGCAGACGCGCCGCATCTCGCGCAGCGCCTGGACCGGGTCACCCACGTGCTGGAGCACCTGATGGGCGTGGACGATGTCGAAGGAGTCGTCGGGGAAGTCCAGGGCGTGGACGTCGGCGACCGCGAACTCCACGTTTTCCAGGCCGCGTTCGGCCGCGGTCGCGCGGGCCTTCGCCAGTACGTCCTCGGCGGCGTCGACGGCGGTGACCCGTCCCGGGGCGACCAGGGCGGCCAGGTCGGCCGTGATGGTGCCGGGCCCGCAGCCGACGTCCAGCACGTCGAGTCCCGGACGCACCTCGTCCAGCAGGTAGGCCGCGGAGTTGGCGGCGGTGCGCCAGGTGTGCGAGCGGAGCACCGACTCGTGGTGGCCATGGGTGTAGACGGCGGTCTCGTGGACCCGGGGCTGCTCGGAGGCGTGCGTCATCGAACCGACTCCCTCGGTGTGGGTGTGTGGCTCCACGGTAGGGGCTCGCGCCGTATGGTGAGACTGCTGTCTTGTCATGTGGACAGGCGTGGTCGTGGCCGCATGGGTCGAACGGGCCTGTCGTGTGCTGGAGTTCGGGGGGTGCGGGAGTGGCTCGGGCCGGGCCTTCGCGCGGGGAGAAATCGGACTGGAGTTGGTTTCTAGAAGCAACTTCTATATCTTTCCCTCGGAGGGGACGCGCGACGGGGGGCGCGTACCCGCGCGGAGGCGGCCCGGCCCGTGGGGGGAACCGGGCCGCCCCGCGTCCCTCGTGCCCGGCCGCCGAGTCCTCGCGCCTCGCCGTGGCCCTGAGCCGCCGCGCCCTCGGCCCCAGGACCTCCACCCCGCGCCCGCTCCACGGAGCACTGCCTCCACCGCGCCCCCGGCTTCCCTCCCCGCGTACGACCGACCCTCACCGCACCCCCAGCGCACTCCCACCGCACCCCGGCCGAGCATCGCCCCCGACCGAGCCGCCACCCCCCGGCAACCGCCTCCCCGACCGCCGGCCCCCGGCAACCGCCCCCCAACCGCCGGCCACCCCGACCGCCTCCTGTGACAGCCTCGTGAACAGGCGTCCGGGAACCGGGTCCCGCCGCCCCCCGCACCCCTACGATCGGCCCGCCGCCGCCGGTGGCCCGACCCGTGACCCGTGCCGAGGAGACCCGTGCCGCATCCGCCCGTGCCCGTCCGCCGAACGCTCCTGAAGGCCCTCGCCGCCGGACCGGCCGCCGCCGCGCTCGGCGGACTCGCCGCCCCCCGGGCCGCCGCCACCACGGGCCCCGCCGCGCCCCTCGCCGCTCCCGGCATCGTCAAACCGCTGCCCGACGCGTATTTCACCGTCCGGGGCACCAACGCCGAGGCCCGCTTCGACGCCCTCGGCGACACCGGCCTCCTCGCCCCCGCGGACCGCTTCTTCGTCCGCAACCACACCTCCACCCCGGTCCTCGACGCCCGGGACTGGCGTCTGACGCTCTGGGGCGACGGGCTCCACGGCCGCACCCCCGTCCACTTCACCTACGGGCGCCTCCGCGACCTGCCCTCCGTCACCCGGACGGCCCTCGTCGAATGCGCCGGCAACGGCCGCAGCCTCTACACCACCCAGCAGGGCCAGTCCGTCTCCGGCACGGCCTGGACCCTCGGGGCCGTCGGCGCCGCCCGCTGGCGCGGGGTCCGCCTCGGCGAGGTGCTGCGGCGCGCCGGACTCGCCCGCGACGCCGTCGACCTGCTGCCGCGCGGCCTTGACGACCCGTACGTCTCCGGCGGCACCGACCACGGCCGGGTCCGCCGCCCGCTGCCCGTGGCCAAGGCGCTGGACGACGTGATCCTCGCGTACGAGATGAACGGCGAGCCCCTCCCGTACGACCACGGGCACCCCGTCCGGCTCATCGTGCCGAACTGGGTCGGCATCGCCTCCATCAAGTGGCTCGGCGACATCGAGGTCTCCACCCGCCCGCTCACCAGTCCCTGGTCGACCGACTGGTACCGGCTGCTGGGCGAGGCCCACCCGCCCGGCGGCAGCGCCCCGATCACCCGGCAGACCCTCAAGTCCGGCTACCAGCTGCCCTTCGGCGCCGGCCTGGAGGCCGGCCGCGTCCACCGGCTCACCGGCCGTGCCTGGTCCGCCCACGCCCCCGTCCGCTCCGTCGACGTCTCCGCCGACGGCGGCGCCACCTGGCGCCCGGCCCACCTCCACGACGCGCCCCGGCGCGGCGCCTGGGTCCGCTGGTCGGTGCCGTGGCGACCCACGCGCACCGGGCCCGCCACCCTGCTCTCCCGCACCACCGACGCCGCCGGGAACACCCAGCCCGACCGGGCCGTGCACAACACCCAGGGCTACCTCTTCGACGCGATCGTCCGGCACCCGGTCACCGTCGTCTGAACGGGCGGACCGGCCCGAACCTTCGTATAAAGGGCTCGGGGATGCCGTGCCCGGCGCCCCGCGCGCTCAGGAGGTACGGGACATGCGGGAGACGGCTCCGGAAGGCCGCGGCCCGGTGCGCTACGGACCTCCGGCGCCCGAGAGCGGCCGGCCCGTCCCCCCGGGGCTCGCCGCGCTCCTCGCGGCGGCCGCCGGACGGACCTCCCCCGAACCGCCCGGCGGCGGCCCCGTGCTCCGCGAGGCCGCCGCCGGCTACTGGTGGCGCCGGGGCCTGCGCGGCCACGCCGAGGACGGCCTCGCCGCCCCCGGAGCCCCCGCCCTGCTCCTCGCCCTGCTCGCGGCCCACGGCGGCGACGTCCTGCTGCCCCGGCCCTGCCCCGCCTGGTGGACGCCGCAGATCCGGCTCCTCGGCCGGCCCGCGTACCACGTGCCCACCACCGCAGAGGCCGGCGGCGTCCCCGACCCGTACGCGCTCCTGGAGACCGTCCGCCGGGTCCGCGCCGAGGGCGGCGACCCGCGCGTGCTGCTCCTCTCCGTCGCCGACGACCCCACCGCCACCGTCCCCCCGCCCGAACTCGTCCGGGAGAGCTGCGAGGCCGCCGTCGCGGAAGGCCTCCACGTCGTCAGCGACGAGACCTGGCGCGACACCCTCCACGACCCCCGGGACACCGTCCTCGTCAGCCCCGCCGAGATGTGCCCGGACGACGTCACCGTCCTCGCCGACCTCGCCGGCGGCGGCCTCGTCCCCGCCTCCTGGCCCTGCGCGATCGCCCGCTTCCCGCCGTCCGGCCGCACCCGCGCCGACCGCTACGGCGATCCCAGGGCCCGCGCCCTCGACGTCCTCACCGCACTCGGCGCCGTCCTCCCCGCGCCCGTCGCCCCCGCCGTCGCCCACGCCCTCGACGAACCCGAGGACGTCTCCGTCCCCGCCCTGCGCGCCGCCGCCGTGCACGGCAGGCTCGCCGCCGCCGCGCACCGCGCCGTCCTCGCCGCGGGCGCCCTCGCCCGGCCCCCGCGGGCCGGCCGCCACCTCTACGCCGACCTCGGCCCGCTCCGCCCGGGACTGGCAGCCCGCGGCGTCACCGACTCCCTGGAGCTGGAGCAGTACCTCACCGCCCGGCTCGGCCGGCCCGTCCCCGGCGGCCACCGCTTCGGCGACGAACTCGGCGCCCTCCGCGTCCGCGTCGACACCGGTCCGCTGCTCGGCGCCGACCCGCCCGAGCGCGCCGAGACGCTCGCCTCCCGCGCACCCGAGCAACTGCCCCAGGCGGTACGGGCCCTGGCCCGGCTGGCCGCCGCCCTCGACGACCTGGCCGATCCCCCCGCGCAGAACGGAGCCCGCAGATGACCGAGAGGACGGCCCGCCCCGCCCCGGCCGCCGAGGCCCCGCGCCCGCCCGCGCCCGTCACCCTCCCGACCTCCGTGCTCCAGCCGCTCGGCCGGCTCCGCGAGGACTGGCCCCGCACCTTCGCCGACCGGCTCACCGCGCCCCTGCCCGGTGTCCGCGCCCTCGCCCGGCTCGCCCGCGAGGGCGCCGTCCGCCCCCGTCCGGAGGGCCTGCGGGACGTGCCCCGACTGCCCTTCGAGCCCGGCCCGCTGCCGCCCGCGGGCCCCGGCACCGTCGCCGTCACCTGGGCCGGACACGCCAGCTGGATCCTCCGCGCCGGCGGCCTCACCGTCCTCACCGACCCGGTCTGGTCCCGGCGCATCTTCGGCACCCCGGCCCGGCTCACCCCGGTCGGTGTCCGCTGGGAGGACCTGCCGCCGGTCGACGCGGTCGTCATCAGCCACAACCACTTCGACCACCTCGACGCCCCCACCCTCCGCCGCCTCCCGCGCGCCACCCCGGTCCTCGTCCCGGCCGGCCTCGGCCGCTGGTTCCGCCGCCGGGGCTTCACCCGCGTGACCGAGCTCGACTGGTGGGAGGCGGCCGAACTCGACGGCGTCCGCTTCGACTTCGTCCCCGCCCACCACTGGTCCAAGCGGACCCTCCTCGACACCTGCCGCTCCCTGTGGGGCGGCTGGGTGCTCACCGACCCCGCCGGCCGACGGGTCTACTTCGCCGGGGACACCGGATACGGCCACTGGTTCGCCGAGATCGGCCGCCGCCATCCCGGCATCGACCTGGCGCTCCTCCCCATCGGCGCCTACGACCCCCGCTGGTGGCTGCGGGACGTCCACACCGACCCCGAGGAGGCGGTCAGGGCCCACCAGGACCTGGGCGCCCGGCGGATGGCCCCCATGCACTGGGCCACCTTCGTCCTGTCCACCGAGCCCGTCCTCGAACCCCTCGACCGCGTCAGAGCCGCCTGGGAACGCGCCGGCCTGCCCCGTGAGGACCTGTGGGACCTCCCGGTCGGCGGCTCACGCGTCCTCGTGCCGTAGCGCCCGCTCCCGGCCGTCCCCGCCGTCCCGGTCGCCCCTGATCCGCCGCCACACCGCGGGAACCGCGCCGAACAGCAGCGTCAGGCCGACCGCCGCCACCACGCCCTGCCACGGCTCGGGGAAGAGCGAGCCGCCCAGGATGCCGATCAGCTGGTACGTCGCCGCCCAGGCCAGGCAGGCCGCCGCGTCCCCGCGCGCGAAGCGGCGCAGCGGCATGCGGGCGAGCAGGCAGGCCAGCATGACCGGGATCCGGCCGGCCGGGACCAGCCGGGACAGCACGAGCACCGAGACCTGGTGGGTGTCGAGGCGGTCCTGCGCGTGCGCGAGGCGGTCCGGCGTCACCCGGGAGCGCAGCGCGGCCAGCCACCGCGAACCGTTCCTCGACCGCACGCCCCGCTGCCCCAGCCAGTACAGCGCCACATCGCCGAGGAAGGCGGCGAGGGAGGCCAGCAGGAAGACGACCAGCAGCGAGAAGGGCGAGGACTGGTGAAAGGCGACCACGGCCGCCGAGCTGACGATCGCCCCCGTCGGTACCACCGGCACCAGCGCGCCCAGCGCCACGAGCAGGAACAGCGACGGGTAGCCGACCGCCTGCTGCGTCGACTCCGGCGGAAGGTCGCCCACGGCGGCGAGCAGCGCACCGGTCACCGGGCGACCTCCGGCCGCACCCGCTCGCCGTGCGCCAGTCGGTGCACCACCGCCTTCGGAGCCAGCCGGGCCGCCTGCCGGACGAACTCGTCGCCGGGCGCGTGGAACTCGTGCGGCCGGACGCCGTCCATACCGATCGGCCAGTACGTGCCGTAGTGCACCGGCACCGCCGCCGCCGGGGAGAGCGCCGCCAGCGCCTGCGCCGCCCGGCCCGCGTCCAGATGCCCGTGGCCCAGGTACGGGCCCCAGCCGCCCACCGGCAGCAGCGCCACGTCGACCGGCCCGACCGCCTCCGCCATGCCGTCGAAGAGCCCGGTGTCCCCGGCGAAGTACGTGCGGGCCTCGCCCTCGACGACGTACCCGAGCGCGGGGGAGCGGTGCGGGCCGAACGGCAGTCGCCGGCCGTCGTGCGCCGCCGGCACCGCCCGTACCGTCACGCCCTCCACCGTCACCTCGTCCCCGGCCGCCACCTCCGTGAGCCGAAGCCCCGCCGCCGCCAGCCGGCGCAGCCCCGGCACGGCGTCGGGGGCGCCGGACGGCACCAGCACCCGGGTCCCCGGCGCGAGCCGGGCCAGCGACGGCAGGTGCAGGTGGTCGGAGTGCAGGTGCGAGACGAGGACCGCCTCCGCCACGGCCGCCTCCGGCGGCGGCGGGGCGCCCCGGCGGCGGCGCAGATGCGCGAGGCGCCGGGCGAACAGCGGGTCCGTGAGGAACCGGACCCCGGAGTCCTCGACCGTGCAGGTCGCGTGCCCCCACCAGGTGACCTCCACCGGCATGCCGCCCTTCCGTCGCCCCGCGTGCTCCCTGTCGAGGGTAGAGGCCCGGCGGCCCTCCCGTGCGGCACCCCGGGGCAGTAGGGTCGGCGCATGAACGACGTCCGGGTCGCGGCGATCGCCAGCCTGACCCCGCTCGAAGAACTCGATTCCGAACCCTTCCTCGTCGACACGCGCGGTCAGCACGCGGTGTGCGCCCGCTGGGCCGTCGAGCGGGGCTACGTCCTCGCCCGCCAGCTCCTCTTCTACGGCGTGCGCCCCGACCACGACGAACTCTGGGCCGACGTGGACTCCGGCGAGGTCGACCTCTTCGTCGCCGCCAACGAGCACGTCCTGGCCCGCGCCCTGACCTCGGTCCCCGGCTTCCGCGCGGAGTGCGCCCGCAGGGGCGTCCGGGTGGAGACCGCCGGAGCCGCGCCGCCCGCCTACGACTCCGCCGCCAAGGCCGCGGTCCACCGGCGGCTCTCCATGCCGACCGCCGGCTACGACGGCACCTGACCCGCCGCCGCACGCTCCCGCCCCTCACCCGATGTGCCGTGCGCCCCGCGTGGGTAGGTGTGTCAGGGTAGGGGGACGTTTGGGTGAAAGGTGACGGGCGGCGTGGGTGACGGGCGAAGGGGCGGCGGCACCGACCGCTGGCGCAGCGCGGGGCGGGCGGGCATACGGGTGCTCACCGTGTGGGCCGTGTCGACGGGCACGCTGCTCGTGCTCGCCGGTCTGCTGCCCGACTTCCAACTGCAGTCCCCCGACGGCGACAGCCTCACCAGGACGGCGCTGACCGCCGCCTCGGCGGCCGGCGCCTTCGGCCTGCTCACGGCGCTGGTCTGGCCCCTGGTGGTCCGCGCGCTGCTCCTCGTCCCCGCCCTCGTCCTCGGCCTGCTGGTCTTCTTCCTCAACGGCTCGCTGCTGCTCGTCGCACTCTGGCTTATCCCGGACGGGCGCGGCGCCGCCGACCCGGAGACCGCGGTCGTCGTCGCCGCCGTGATGTCCGCCGTCGCCTCCGCGACCTCCACCGCGCTCGCCGTCCGGGACGACGACGCCTACCGCCGCAGGCTCTACCGGCTCACCGGCCGCACCCGCCCCCGTGACCCGGGGACCGTCCCCGCGCCCCCGCCGGGCACGGTCTTCCTCCAGCTCGACGGCGTCGGCCACGAGGTGCTGCGGTCGGCCGTCGCCGACGGGGTGATGCCGACGGTGGCCGGCTGGCTGGCCGCGGGGCACCGGCTCACGCCGTGGCGGACGGACTGGTCGAGCCAGACCGGCGCCAGTCAGCTCGGCATCCTGCACGGCAGCAACGAGGACGTGCCCGCCTTCCGCTGGTACGAGAAGGACACCGGCCGCCTCATGGTGTCGAACCGGCCGGCGAGCGCGGTCGAGCTCCAGCGCCGCGCGGTGCGCCGCACCGGCGACGGCGGGCTGCTCACCCTGGACGGCGCCTCCCGGGGCAACCTCTTCAGCGGCGGGGCCGACCAAGTGGCGCTGGTGCTGACGGTGGCGGCGCGCCGGGGCCGCCGCAACCGCTCGCGGGCCGGCTACTTCGCGTACTTCTCCGACCCGGCCAACGCCGTCCGCACCGCCGGCTCCTTCGCCAACGAGGTGGTCCGCGAGGTGGCCCAGTCGATCCGGGCCCGGCTGCGCCGCGACCGGCCGCGGATCCCGCGCGGCGGCACCTACCCCTTCGTCCGCGCCTTCGCGACGGTGATCGAGCGGGACGTGGTGGTCGCCGCCGTCATGGGCGACATGCTCGCGGGCCGGACCGCCGTCTACGCCGACCTGGTGGCGTACGACGAGGTGGCCCACCACTCGGGACCGCAGGGCCGCGACACCGACCAGGTGCTGCGCCGCCTCGACCGCTCCCTCGCCCTCGTCGGCCGGGTCGCCGAGCACGCCCCCCGGCCGTACCGGATCGTGCTCCTCTCCGACCACGGGCAGAGCCCGGGGGAGACCTTCGAGGGGGCCTACGGGCTGACGCTGAAGGATCTGGTCCGGGCGGGCTGCGGACTGCCCGTCTCCCGCCGGGTGGGCAGGACCCGCAGCGGCGCGGAGGCGAGGGACGCCGCCAGGGACGCGCTGCGCAGCGCCCTGCACCGGCCGGTGGAGACGGGCGAGGAGGCCGAGCGGGAGCTGCCGGCCCGCCGGTCGGAGCCGGTCGTCCTCGCCTCGGGGAACCTGGGCCTGATCTCCTTCCCCGACGTGCCGCACCGGATGACGAAGGAGGAGATCGACCGGCGCCACCCGGCGCTGCTGCGGACCCTCGCGCAGCACCCGGGGATCGGCTTCCTGCTCGTGGCGAGCGCCGAGCACGGCTCGGTGGTGCTGGCCGGGGACGGCGTGGAGGTGCCGGTGGCGGAGCTCGCGGACGACGGGCCGCTGGCGGTGTTCGGCCGGGGCGCGGCCGAGGCCGTCCGGCGCACCGACGGCTTCCCGCACGTCGCCGACGTGATGGTCAACTCGATGTACGACCCGGCGACCGGCACCGTGCACGCCTTCGAGGAGCAGATCGGCTCGCACGGCGGCCTGGGCGGGGAGCAGTCGCACCCCTTCCTGCTCTCGCCGCCGGAGCTGTCCCCGCCGGTCGAGGAGGACGGCGAGCTGGTGGGCGCGGAACGGGTGCACCGGGTGCTGCGCCGCTGGCTGCGCGAGTGCGACGGGCCGCAGGTTCCGCTGGAGCGACCGGCGGGGACCCCGGAGACTTCCCCGGCCGAAGCGGGGGCGGAACCGGTCCTCCCGGCGGAGGGGCCGGTCGTGCCGGACAAGAACCACTGACCGGGACGGCGCCGGGGCCGACGCGGCCGCGCGGTGAATCGGGGCCGACGTGGTGAATCGGGGCCCGGAGGCGTAGCCCAGGAGGGCGGATCTCCCGCCCGGGCGGAGCGTCGGCGGGTCCGGCGGGGCAGTACGGATCACCGTGAGCCCCGCACCCCGGCCGGCCCACCCGGCCCGGCCGCACGACGAGCCCGCCACCCCGGCGGGCCGTCCGGCGCGCGTCCGGCGGCTCCTCGTCCTGGTCTGCGGCGCACTGCTCGCCCTCGTCGCCCTCGCCGCGACCAGCACCGCCGCCGCCCTGCCCGGCGCCGTCGCCGAACCCCGGCCGGCCGGCGCGCCCGCCGTCCCGGACCCCGTCGGCGAGACGTACGAACCGGGCCCCGCCGAGGCCGGACTCCCCGGCCGCACCCGGCACCGCAGGACCCGCGTCCGCCCCGTCCCGGCGCCCCCGCGCCCCCGGGCCGTCCGCCGCGCCACCCGGCGCGGCGCCCCCGCCTCCGTCCCCGCTCCCCGTCCGCTCCCGCACCGGCGCGTGGTGATGCGCTGCTGACCGGCCCCGCCGCAGCAGTCCTTCCCACCCACCCCGCACCCGCGAGGAGCACCGTCATGAAGTCAGACCCGTACGCCGTCCTCCAGGCCCTGCTGCGCGCGGAGGCCGCCCGCGGCCGCCGGGCCGCCGAGCACCCCTCCGAACCGGCGCCCGTCCCGCCGGCCGCCGAGCCCGCGCCCGCCCCGGCGGGTCCGCGCCCGCACCGGGAGCCCCCGGCCCGCTGACCGGCGCGGCACCAGCCGTACGGCCCCGCACCAGCCGTACGGCCCCGCACCGGCCGTACGGCCCCGCATCGGGCAGCCGGCCTCGCACCGGCCGCCCTGCCCCAGCGCCGGGCGGCCGGACCGGCGCCGGCACCGCCCGGCCCGCATGACCTCTCAGGTAATCGACCCGCACCCTCCTGTGGCGGCAAGCTCTGAAGCACCGGAACCCGGGCGGCGCACTCCGTCCGGGCGCCGGGTCCCACGTACGAACGACCCCCTTCAGGAGGGTGATCCGTCATGTCCCAGGCCCTGCTCGCCGGTCTCTCCCGCACCACCCAGCCGCAGTCCATGGTGCGCCGGTTCCTCGCCCTCGACGCCGTGGTCACCGGCGGCAACGGCCTCGCCTACGTCGTCGCCTCCGGCCCCCTCGGCGAACTCCTCGGTGTGAACAGCACCCTGCTCCTCGGCCTCGGCGTCTTCCTCACCGCCTTCGCCGCGGGCGTGGCCTGGCTGGCCAGCCGCCCGCAGCCGCCGGTGCTCGGCGTGAAGCTGGTCATCGACGCCAACGTGCTGTGGGCCGTCCTCAGCCTCGTCGCCCTCGTCGCCTGGCTGGAGCCCACCACCGCCGGACTCGTCTGGACGCCGATGCAGGCGGGCACCGTCGGCGGCTTCGCCTTCCTCCAGTGGGCCTCCCTGCGCGCCTCTACCCGCTGAGGGAGCGCAGGTACTCCACCGTCGCCGGGTCGGCCGGGAGCATCGTCTCGATGGCCAGCTCGGCGACGGTCACGTCCATCGGCGTGTTGAAGGTCGAGATCGACGACACGAAGGACAGCACCCGCCCGTCGTGCTCGATCTGCAGCGGCAGCGCGAAGTACGGATACGGCTCGGGGTCCTCCACGTCACCCGGGTGCGACTCCGGCAGCGGATACGCCGCCACCTCCTCGTACAGCACGCGCAGCGCGTCCGAGCGGGCGTAGGCGATCTGACGCTCCATCTGGGCCAGCAGATGCCCCCGCCACTCCCGCAGGTTGCGGATCCGGGGCGCGAGGCCCTCCGGGTGCAGGGTGATCCGCATGACGTTCATCGGCGGCGTCAGCAGGTGCTCCGGCAGCCCCTCGATGAGCAGCGCGATCGCCCGGTTGGCGGCCACCACCGTGTAGGAGCCGTCCACCACCAGCGCCGGGTACGGGTCGTACCCCTGGAGCAGCCGCTCGATGCCCTCCCGCAGCGTCTCCAGCTCCGGCGCGTCGAGCGTCGACTCCGCGTACCGGGGCGCGTAACCCCCCGCGAGCAGCAGCACGTTGCGGTCCCGCACCGGCACCTCCAGGTGCTCGGCGAGACGGAGGATCATCTCCTCGCTCGGCCGCGACCGCCCGGTCTCGATGAAGGAGATGTGCCGCGCCGAGGAGTCCGCGCGCAGCGCCAGCTCCAGCTGACTCAGCCGCCGCCGCTCGCGCCAGTCGCGCAGCAGGGGCCCCACTCCCGTGTCGTTCACGACTGTTGTCATGGGCAGACGGTATCTCAGAGGGGTGACCCGGGTACGTTCCCCGGAGGCACATCCGCACCCCGTACCCCGCCCCGCGCACCACCGACCGGAGGGAGCACCCCCGTGCCCACGCAGCCGCTGTCGCAGAAGGAGATCGAGGACCGACTGCGGGAGCTCCCCGGCTGGTCGGTCGAGGACGCCCGGCTGGTCCGCTCCTACCGGCTCGCCGACCACTTCGCCGCCACCGCCCTCGTCGTCCACGTGGCCCAGATCCAGCAGGAGCTGGACCACCACTCGGACCTGACGCTCGGTTACGACTCGGTCGCCGTCTCCGTCCACACCCACTCCGCGGGCGGCGCCCTCACCGAGAAGGACTTCGCCCTCGCCGAGCGCGTCGACGCCATCGCTCCCGGGCACGGCGCCCGCTGACCCCCGGTCCGTCCTGCCGGGCCCGTACGATCCCCGGCATGGCGGACACCCTGCTCGACTACGAGACCGAGGCGGCGCACTACGACGAGACCCGTGGCGGCGTGCCCCGGGCGGAAGCGGCGGCCGGCGCCGTGCTGAGGCTCCTGCCGCCCGGCGCCCGCACCCTCCTCGACCTCGCCTGCGGCACCGGACTGGTCACCGAGCGGATCGCCGGAGCCGGGCCGCGGGTCCTCGGGGCCGACGCCGCCCACGCCATGCTCCGGGCCGCCGGGTCGCGGCTGCCCGGGCGGGTGGTCCGCGCCGACGCCCGCAGGCTGCCCTTCCCCGACGCCGGCTTCGACGCGGTCTGCGCGGTGTGGCTGCTCCATCTGGTGCCGTACACCGGGGAGATCGTCGCCGAGGCCGCACGGGTGCTGCGTCCCGGCGGCGTCCTCGCCGTCACCGTCGACAAGGACGCCGCCCACGACGTCGGCAGCGACATCGACGCCCTGCTCCGCCCGCACCGGGCGGCTTCCGCCGCCCACGACCGGGCCGGACGGGTCGACGCCCTCGCCGCCGCCCACGGCCTCGCCCCGGCCGGCACCACCACCTTCACCGGCCACGGCCAGGGCGCGACCCCGCGAGGCACCGCCCGCCGCCTCCGCGCCGGCGCGTACGCCTCCTGGTTCCGGGGCGGCGCGGCCACCGTCGACGCCCTCGCCGCCGCCCTGGCGGCCCTCCCGGACCAGGACCGTCCCCGCCGTGACCCGGAGTACCGCCTGGCGGCCTACGCGAAGCCCGCCCGTCAGGACTCCTTCGCGGCGCGTCCCTAGAAGGCGACCCGGCCTCCCGCCAGTTCGATCCTGCGGCCGGTGAACCGGTCGCGGAACTCGCGGTCGTGAGAGACCGCGACCACCGCGCCCGGGAACGCGGCGACCGCCTCCTCCAGCTCCTCCACCAGCGCGGGCGCGAGGTGGTTCGTGGGCTCGTCCAGGACCAGTAGATCGGCGGGGCGCCGGACCAGCAGAGCGAGTTCGAGCCGGCGGCGCTGGCCGGCCGAGAGCGCGGCCACGGGCACGGCCAGGTCCTCCTCCCGCAGCAGCCCCAGGGCGAGCAGCTCCGCCGCGTGCTCCTCCGGTTCGCCGGGCCGGCCCCCGGCCCAGACCGCCAGGGCCGTGCGGCGGGTGGGGGAGTGCGGCAGTTCCTGCGCGAGATGTCCGACCCGGCCGATCCGGCGCACCACCCCCTCGTCCGGCGCGATCTCACCGGCCAGGACCCGCAACAGGGTCGTCTTCCCGGCCCCGTTGGGACCGGAGACGAGCAGCCGCTCACCGGCCCCGATCCGCAGCTTCCCCACGGCGAGCCGGTCGCCGACGACCACGCCCTCCAGCTCCACCAGCGGCCCCTCGGGAAGCTCCGCGCCGTCCCCGGCGAACCGTCCGCCGAAACGCAGCGGCTCCGGCGGCGCGGCCACGGGCTCCCGCAGCAGCTCCTCCAGCCTGCGGCGGGCCGTCCGCACCTGCCCGGAGAGCTTGTTCTCGCTGGAGCGCCGGTGCTTGCCGAAGCCCTGGCGCGGGTCCTTCCCGGTCACCGCGAGCCGCTGCCCGGCCGCCGCGACCAGCTCCTCGGTCCGGGCCACCTCCTCCCGCCACTCCAGGTGCTCCTGCGTCCTGCGGCGCCGCTCGGCGGCCTTCGCCGCCCGGTAGCCGGTCCAGCCGTCCCCGTACCGCAGCACGGTCCGCAGGTCCCGGTCGACCTCCAGGACGGTGGTGGCGAAGCCGGTGAGGAAGGCGCGGTCGTGGGTGACGACGAGCGCGGTGCCCCGGTGCGCGGCGAGCCGTGCCCGCAGCCAGTCGACGGCGTCCCGGTCGAGGTGGTTGGTCGGTTCGTCGAGCAGCAGCAGCTCGGCCCCGGAGGAGAGCACGCAGGCGAGCGCGAGCCGGGCCTGCTCGCCGCCGGACAGGGTGGCGAGCGGCCGGTCGGTGGTGACGTGGCCCAGGCCGAGGGCGTTCAGGGCGGCGGCGACCTCGGCGTCGGCGCGGTAGCCGCCGCGCTCCTCGAAGCGGTCGAGGAGTTCGCCGTACGCGGCGAGCTCGTCCGGCCCGGCCGAGCCGAGGCCCGCCTCGGCTTCCCGCAACTCGGCTTCGAGTGCGCGGAGTTCGGCGAGGGCGAGGTCGAGGGCGTGCTGGACGGTGTCGTCCGGGCCGACGGGGTACGTGTCGGGCAGGGTCTGGGCCAGGCGGGCGACGGAGCCCGGGAAGCGGACCAGGACCTCGCCCTCGTCGGGGGTCAGGGTGCCGTCGAGCAGCCGGAGCAGGGTGGACTTGCCGGAGCCGTTCTCGCCGACGACGACGGCCTTCTCGCCGGGACGGACGGTGAAGGAGACCTGGTCGAGGACGCGGCGGTCCCCGAAGGCGACGCCGACATGACGGAGGGAGAGCTGAGCGCGTTCGCGCATGGGTGTTCCTCTGAGGGGTTCGTGGAATGCGGGCACACGAAACCGGCGCACGGCCGCGACGGCGGCCGGGCCGGACCCGGAATCAGCGGAAGAAGTAGTAGTGGAACGCACCCATACGCCCAGGCTAACAGCGACTCCGGAGAACATCCCGGGACTTTTCCCGGCCGCTCGGCCCTCCCACAGAGGCCCATGGGCGACCGGCCGCTCCCGCCGGAGCGCGGGCGGAGGCCGGGTCTCGGGCCGGGGAGCACGGGGCGAGCACCGGGCGAGGATCGGGTGGGGAGCGGGGGGAGAGACCGGGCGGGTATCGGCCGACACGTTTGCCGTACCGGCAACTTTTCTCGCGTTTCCGGGGAGGTGGGGCGCAGGCTGCTCCCATGACCCAGCATCGCGAAGCCCCCGCCGCCGCCCCGGCCCCGCCCGCCCACGACCACGGCCCGGGCCACGCCCCCCACGCGGGCCACGGTGCCGACGGCGGCCACTCCCACGGACCCGCGAGCGGCCACGGCACCGACGGCGGCCACTCCCACGGACCCGCGAGCGGCCACGGCCACGGCACCGACGGCGGCCACTCCCACGGACCCGCGAGCGGCCACTCCCACTCCCACGGTGACGGCGCCGAGCTCGACTGGGGCCGGCTCGCCCCGCTCCTGGAGCGCCAGGCCGAGGTCGCCGGCACCGCCTACCGCGAGGCCGCCGCCTGGCTCGGCACCCTCGTCCCGGCGGCCGGCGTCCGCAGGCTCCTCGACGTCGGCAGCGGTCCCGGGGTCGTCACCACGCTTCTCGCGGAGGCGTTCCCGTACGCCGAGGCCGTCGCCGTCGACGCGACCCCGGAGCTCCTGGAGCGGGCCCGCGCCCGCGCCGAGGCCCAGGGCCTCGGCCACCGGGTCGGCACCCTGCGTGCCGAACTCCCCGCCGACAACGCCACGCTGGGCGAGGCCGACCTGCTGTGGGCCGGCAACTCGCTGCATCACATCGGCGACCAGCGCGCGGCGGTCGCCGACCTGGCCGAGGTGCTCCGCCCCGGCGGTCTGATCGCGCTCGTCGAGGGCGGTCTCTCCCCCCGCCACCTGCCCCGGGACATCGGTGTCGGCCGCCCCGGCCTGGAGGCCCGCCTCGAGGCCGAGCACGCCGACCAGTTCGCCCGGATGCGCGCGGAGCTGCCCGGCGCCACCCGCGAACCGGACGACTGGCGCGCCCTGTTCGTCGCCGCGGGCCTCACCCCGGCCGGCACCCGCACCTTCCTCGTGGACGTGCCGGCGCCGGTCCCGCAGGTCGTCCGCGAGCTCGCGGTCAGCCACTTCGGGCGGCTCCGCGAGGGCTTCGGCGACCGGCTGGACGCCGAGGACCGCGCCACCCTCGACCGGCTCCTCGACCCGGCCGACGCGCAGTCCCTGCACCGGCGCACGGACCTCTTCCACCTGACGGCCCACACGGTGCACACCGCCCGCAAGGGCTGAACCGCGCGGGCCGCCCGCCCGCGACCGGGCCGGACGCCTCGGGAGGAACGACTCCCGAGGCGGAGGCCGCCTCAGGAGGACACCGGCTCCAGCCGCCACCACTGGAACGGGGAGTCGGTGTCCTCCCCCTGCCGGATGTCGGCGCCCTCGGCCGCCGAACCGTCCGCCACCTCCAGGAGCAGCCCGCTGACGAAGCTCACCAGCGTGACCGTCCCGGGCTCCTCGACGTCCCGCTGGATGATCCACTCCTGGGCGCCGAAGTTGTTCGCCCGCCACTGCTGGACGAGCGCCCCCGGCTCCGTGGAGGCGTTCACGACGTCGAGCCGCTTCCCGCTGGCCGCGTTGACCAGGTGGTACAGCCCGCCGCCGTTCGGCACGGCGGACACCTGCCAGCGCTGTCCCGGGGCCCCGTCGGCCGCGGCGCCCTGCTGCACCTTGGCGCCGCCGCGCCGCGAACCGGCGTACACCTCCAGGACCAGCCCGCTGCCCACGTTCCGCACCCGGTAGAGCCCGTCGGGGACGGGGGCCGGGCGGCCCCCGTCCCGCGTCCCCGCCACCGGGGCCTCAGGCCATGTTGAAGTGCGCCGGGTCCGGGCCCAGGCGCCGGCCCTCGTCCAGCGCCGCGATCGCGGCGATGTCCTCCGCGTCCAGCTCGAAGTCGAAGACCTCGATGTTCTCGCGGATCCGGGAGGGGGTCACCGACTTCGGGATGACCACGTTGCCCAGCTGGAGGTGCCAGCGGAGGACGACCTGCGCGGGGGTGCGCTCGTGCTTGCGGGCGATGGCGACGAGCGCCGGGACGTCGAGCAGCCCGCGGCCCTGGCCCAGCGGCGACCACGCCTCGGTCGCGACGCCCAGCTCGGCGTGGAGGGCGCGGGACTCGGCCTGCGCCAGCTGCGGGTGGAGCTCGATCTGGTTCACGGCGGGCACGACGGAGGTCTCGTCCGTCAGCCGCCGCAGGTGCTCGGGGAGGAAGTTGGAGACGCCGATCGCCTTGGCGCGGCCGTCGGCGAGGATCTTCTCGAACGCCCGGTAGGTGTCGACGTACGCGTCCTTGGCCGGGACCGGCCAGTGGATCAGGTACAGGTCGACGTAGTCGAGGCCGAGGCGCTCCAGGGAGGCGTCGAAGGCGCGCAGCGTGGCGTCGTGGCCCTGCTCGCTGTTCCACAGCTTGGTGGTGACGAAGAGCTCCTCGCGGGCGATCCCGGAGGCCGCCACGGCCTTGCCGGTGCCCCGCTCGTTCTCGTAGATCGCCGCCGTGTCGATGGAGCGGTACCCGGCTTCCAGGGCGGTGGCCACGGCCTTCGCCGCCTCGTCGTCCGGCACCTGCCAGACACCGAAGCCGAGCTGCGGCATCGCCACGCCGTTGTTCAGGATGACCGAGGGGACCTTGCTGTCCGTGCTCACGTGGGATGGATCCTTACGTCGTCGTGGTCGTTCACGCGGAGGGCGCGCGTGAGCCCGCCCCTGCCCTTCAACGATCACCCGCCCCGTAACATTCCGCCCGCGCGGCGCCGTCCCGTCAGCCGTACAGGGCCTCGACCTCCGCCGCGTAGGCGCGCTCGATGGCCTTCCGCTTCAGCTTCAGGGACGGGGTGAGGAGGCCGTGCTCCTCGCTGAAGGGGTGGGCGAGGATGCGGAAGGTGCGGATCGACTCCGCCTGCGAGACCAGGGTGTTCGCGGCGACCACGCCCCGCCGGATCTCCGTCTCCAGGTCAGGGTCCCTGACCAGCTCGGCGGGGGAGAGCGGCGGGCGGTTCTGGATGGCGAGCCAGTGGTCCACGGCCTCCTGGTCCAGGGTGACCAGGGCCGCGATGTACGGCCGGTCGTTGCCGACGACGAGGCACTGGGCGATCAGCGGGTGGGCCCGCACCCGCTCCTCCAGGCCGGTCGGCGCCACGCTCTTGCCGCCGGAGGTCACCAGGATCTCCTTCTTCCGCCCGGTGATCGTCAGATACCCCTCGGCGTCGAGCGCGCCGAGGTCGCCGGTGGCGAGCCAGCCGTCGTTCAGCACGGCGGCGGTGGACGCCGGGTCGCCCAGGTAGCCGGAGAAGACCTGGCCGCCGTGGACCCACACCTCGCCGTCCTCCGCGATGTGCACGCTCGTGCCGGGCACCGGCCGCCCCACCGTGCCGTATCTGACCCGGCCGGGCGGGTTCGCGGTCGCGGCGGCGGTCGTCTCCGTCAGGCCGTACCCCTCGAAGACGGTGACCCCGGCGCCGGCGAAGAACAGCCCGGTCCTGCGGTCCATCGCCGATCCGCCCGACATCGCGTACCGGATCCGCCCGCCGAACGCCTCGCGCACCTTGGCGTAGACCGTCTTGTCGAAGAACTGGTGCTGCACCCGCAGCGCCGCCGACGGGCCCGGGCCCTCGCCGAACGCCTTGTGCTCCAGCGCCTCCGCGTACTTCACCGCCACGTCCACGGCCTTGTCGAAGATGCCCACGCGCCCGTCCGCCTCGGCCCGGCGGCGCGCCGCGTGGAAGATCTTCTCGAAGACATAGGGCACGGCGAGGACGAAGCTCGGCCGGTACGTCGCCAGATCCGGCAGGAGCGCGGCGGCGGTCATCGACGGCTGGTGCCCCAGCTTCACCCCGCCGCGGACCGCCGCGACCTCCACCATCCGTCCGAAGACGTGGGCGAGCGGCAGGAAGAGCAGGGTGGACGCCCGGTCGCCGGGGCGGGAGCGGAAGACCGGCTCCCAGCCGGCCAGCAGGGCGTCCGTCTCGTGCATGAAGTGGCCGTGGGTGATCACGCAGCCCTTGGGGCGGCCGGTGGTGCCCGAGGTGTAGATGACCGTGGCCACCGAGTCGGGGGTGACCGCGCGCCGGTGCCGGTGCACCACCTCCGCGTCGATGCCCTCGCCGGCCGCGGTGAGCTCCGCGACCGCGCCGGGGCCCGCGTCCTCGCCGGGGTCGAGCTGCCACAGCCGCTGGAGCCGCGGCAGCCGGTCGACCACGGAACCGATGGTCATGGCGTGGTCCTCGTGCTCCACCACGCAGGCGGTGACCTCGGCGTCGTACAGCATCCAGTGCACCTGGTCGGCGGAGGAGGTCGGGTAGATCGGCACGGGCTGCGCGCCGAGCGTCCACAGCGCGAAGTCGAAGAGGGTCCACTCATAGCGGGTGCGGGACATGACGGCGACCCGGTCGCCGAACCGGACGCCGTGCGCGACCAGCCCCTTCGCCAGCGCCAGCACCTCGTCCCGGAACCGGGCGCAGGTCACGTCCTCCCAGGCCCCGTCCGCCGTCCGGCGTCCGAAGGCGACCGCGTCGGGGGTGTCGGCGGCGCGGGCGAAGACGGCGTCCGCAAGGCCGCCGCTGAGCGGAGCCGCCTCGACGGGCGGCACGGTGAACTCGCGCACGGACCTGGTCCTCCCTCGACGGCTCGGTGGCTGAAAGGGGCCGCTGTGACGGCTGCGGCGCCGTGACCGTACCCCACCCGGAGCAGCGGTGGCAGGACCTTCACCAAGCCGCGACATTCCCCGTTCGTACAGGTCAGGACAGGTGGTCGGGCAAGTGACCGAGGAGCGGCGCTCGTTGCGTACCGACCGGTACGTCCCCGGGCCGGAAGTCTCCACCGAATTCGTACCGGCCGGGCACGCCCCCACGACCGACCGGCGTCCGACGGGCCGCCCGTCCTTGAGGCCGCGCCCCCAGTGAGGCCGCCCCCTCGAAGCCGCGCCTCCCTTGAGGCCGCGCCCCCCTGAGGCCGCCCCCTTGAGGTCCCGCCGCCCAGGCGCCGTGGCGGGCCGCCGGACGCTCCGTCCCCGCCGCCCCAGGCGCCGTACCGGGCCGCCGGGCGCGCTCAGCCCGGCTGCCGGAGCCCGTCGCCGCTCTCCAGGATCGCCTCGGCCAGCGCGTCCGCCGCCTCCTGCGCCGCCCCGCCGCGCCGCCCCTTCCGCAGGACGAAGTCGACCCCGCCCAGCTCGGGCAGTCCCGCCCTGGCCGGTACGGGGACGAGCCCGGGCGGCACCAGGCCGCGCGTGTGCGCCATCACACCGAGCCCCGCGCGGGCCGCCGCCACGTTCGCGCTCAGGCTGGAGCTCGTGCACGCGATCCGCCACGTCCGGCCCTCCGCCTCCAGCGCCGCCAGCGCCCGCGCCCGGGTGATGCCCGGCGGCGGGTAGACGATCAGCGGCACCGGGCGCTCCGGGTCCAGCCGCAGCCCCGGCGCCCCGATCCACACCAGGACGTCGCTCCACACCGGCACCCCGCCCTCGCCGTCCGCGCCGGCGCCCCGCTTGGCCAGGATCAGGTCGAGCCGCCCCGCCGCGAGCCGCGCCTGGAGCGTCCCGGAGAGGCCGACCGTCAGTTCCAGGTCCACCTCCGGGTGGGCGCGCCGGAAGGACTCCAGGATCTCCGGGAGCCGGGTCGCCACGAAGTCCTCCGACGCGCCGAACCGCAGCCGGCCGCGCAGCCGCGTCCCGGTGAAGAAGGCCGCCGCCCGCTCGTGCGCCTGGAGGATCGTGCGGGCGAACCCGAGCATCGCCTGACCGTCCTCAGTCAGTTCCACGCTGTGGGTGTCCCGGGTGAAGAGCGGCCGCCCGGTCGCCTCCTCCAGGCGTCGCACGTGCTGGCTGACGGTCGACTGGCGCAGCCCGAGCCGCCGGGCCGCCCGGGTGAAGCTCAGGGCCTGCGCGACGGCGAGGAAGGTGCGCAGCTGGGTGGGCTCGTACACCCTCCCGACGTTATCGCGGATCGTGATGACAGTCAGTGGGCTGTACGGGATTCCCGATGACCGTCCCGTGGACCAGGATGGGAGGACGCGCCGGCCCGTCACGGGACCGCGTACCGACCGCCACCAGCCCCGCGTGGAGCCATGAACCGACGCCCCCTCCTGCCCTCCTGGCTGCCGGTCGACGGCTATGTCCTCGCCCTGCTCGGCACCGTCGGCCTCGCCGCCCTGCTGCCCGCGTCCGGCGCCGTCGCCACCGTCGCCGAGGCCGCCGCCACGGGGGCGGTCGCGCTGCTGTTCTTCCTCTACGGCGCCCGGCTCTCCACCCGCGAGGCGCTCGACGGGGTGCGCCACTGGCGGCTCCACCTCACCGTCCTCGGCTGCACCTTCCTCGTCTTCCCGCTGCTCGGCCTCGCCGCCCGCGGACTCGTGCCGGCCGTCCTCACCCCCCAGCTGTACAGCGGCTTCCTCTTCCTCTGCCTGGTCCCCTCGACCATCCAGTCGTCGATCGCCTTCACCTCGATCGCCCGCGGCAACGTGCCGGCCGCCATCTGCGCCGGCTCCTTCTCCTCGCTCGCCGGCATCGTGCTCACCCCGCTGCTCGCCGCCGCCCTGCTCGGCGGCAGCACCGGCGGCCTCTCCGCCGACGCCCTCCTCCGGATCGTCCTCCAGCTCCTGGTGCCCTTCCTCCTCGGGCAACTGCTGCGCCCCTGGGTCGGGGGCTTCCTGACCCGCCGCAAGAAGGTCCTCGGGTACGTCGACCGGGGCTCGATCCTCCTCGTCGTCTACACCGCCTTCAGCCAGGGCGTGGTGGCCGGCGTCTGGCACCTCGTGACCCCCGGCCGGCTCGCCCTGCTGCTCGCCGCCGAGGCCGTCCTCCTCGCCCTGATGCTGGCGCTGACCTGGTACGGGGCGGGGAAGCTCGGTTTCGGCCGGGCCGACCGGATCGCGATCCAGTTCGCCGGGTCCAAGAAGAGCCTCGCCGCCGGCCTGCCCATGGCGAGCGTCCTCTTCGGCGCGCACGCCTCCCTCGCCGTGCTGCCCCTGATGCTCTTCCACCAGATGCAGCTCATGGTCTGCGCGGTCCTCGCCAGGCGCCGGGCCCGCGACCCGGAGCCGCCCGAGCCGGACGCCACCACCACCACCGGCACGGAAACCGCCGGTGCGCACGCAGCCCCCGTACCGGCCTCCACCCCCGCACCGGCTCCGCTCCCCGGCGCCGGACGGATCGCGCCACCACCCCCTCCGCGGTGATCATCCGGGCGGCTACCGTGCTCCCATGCCCTCACTCGATCCCGCCCGCACCGCCCTCCTCCTCGTCGACCTGATGGAGCGGATCGTCGCGCTGCCGCTCGCCCCCCGGCCCGGCACCGACGTCCTCGACGCCGCCGGCCGGCTCGCCGCCGCCTTCCGCACCGCCGGCGCGCCCGTCGTCCACCTCCGCGTCGAACGGCCCGGCGTGCCCGTCCAGCCGGCCGGCAGCGAGCTCGTGCCCGACCTGCTGCGCACGGGCGAACCGGTCGTCGTCAAGCGCACCATCGGCGGCTTCCAGGACACCGGGCTGCACGAACTGCTCACCGGCCTCGGCGTGAGCACCCTCGTCCTCGCCGGGATCGCCACCAACCTCGGCGTCGAGTCCACCGCCCGCGCCGCCGCCGACCTCGGCTACGACCTCGTCTTCGCCGAGGACGCCATGACCGCCCTCACCGCCGACGAGCACCGGGCCTCCGTCGACCTCGACTTCCCCCGCCTCGGCACGGTCGCCACCGTCCCCGGGATCGTCCTGGACGGCCGGGGATGAGCCGCGTCCCGATACGGTACGGGGCCCGCCCCTGCTCCCTGGTCGTCTGCCGGGGCTGCTGCTGCGGCGACCCCCGCAAGAACCCCGGCACCGACCACGACGCCCAGCTCGACCGGCTCCGCGCCGCCGCCGCGGCCTCCGGCGGGAAGCTCGCCGTCCGGACCAGCGACTGCCTCGGCCCCTGCGCCCAGGCCAACATCGTCGTCGTCCAGCCCTCCACCGAGGGCCGCCGGCGCGGCGGCCGGGCCGCCTGGGTCGGCTTCACCCTCGACGACGACTGCCTCGACGACATCCTCGCCTGGACCGAGGCCGGCGGTCCCGGCCTCGCCCCGCCCCCGGCGACCCTCGCCCTCCAGATGATCGACCCGCCGAAGAACTGACCCCGCCGGGGCCGTGCCTCAGAGCGCGATCCGGTGCTCGCCCGCGTACACGTTCATGTCCGGCCCGCGCAGGAAGCCGACCAGCGTCAGACCCGTCTCCACCGCCAGGTCGACCGCCAGCGAGGACGGCGCGGACACCGCGGCGAGCACCGGGATCCCCGCCATCACCGCCTTCTGCGCCAGCTCGAACGAGGCCCGCCCCGACACCAGCAGCACCGCCCGCCCCAGCGGCAGCAGGTCCTCCCGCAGAGCCCGCCCCACCAGCTTGTCCACCGCGTTGTGCCGGCCCACGTCCTCCCGTACGTCGAGGAGCTCGCCGTCCTCCGAGAAGAGCGCCGCCGCGTGCAGCCCGCCCGTCGTGTCGAAGACCTTCTGCGCCGCCCGCAGCCGGTCGGGCAGCTCCGACAGCAGCGCCGGGGCGATCCGTACCGGGGGAGTGTCGGCGATCGGGAAGCGGGCCGTCGTCCGCACCGCGTCCAGGCTCGCCTTGCCGCACAGCCCGCACGACGAGGTCGTGTAGACGTTCCGCTCCAGCGTGATGTCGGGGACGACGACCTCCGGCGCGAGCTTCACGTCGACCACGTTGTACGTGTTCGTACCGTCCTCCCTGGCTCCCGCGCAGTACACGATCGACCGCACGTCGGCGGCCGAGGCCAGCACCCCCTCGCTCACCAGGAACCCCGCCGCCAGCGCGAAGTCGTCGCCCGGCGTCCGCATCGTGATCGCGATCGGCCGCCCGTTCAGCCGGATCTCCAGCGGCTCCTCGGCCACCAGCGTGTCCGGCCGCGTGTTCACCGCGCCGCCCCGGATCCGCGTGACCCGCCGTCGTTCGGTGACCCGTCCCATCCCCGCCGCCTTCGATTCCGTCGGTGTTCCTGCCCCTGACCGTGTCATTCTCCGCCACCCCCGGAAACCCCGCCCGACCCGGTGTGCCGCCTGACCCCTTGTCACGGTCGGCCAAGCGACTCGGGGGAATCTTGGTGGTTTACGTCACCTGTTACCCATCAGTCGCTGGCAAGACTGGGTGGTTCCTGCCGTCGAACGACCATCGAGGGGGTCCCGGGATGACGGGCACTCGCATCTCCGCGCTCGGGCACTACCAGCCCGCCAAGGTACTGACCAACCACGACCTGGCCGAGCTGGTCGACACGAGCGACGAGTGGATCCTCAGCCGGGTCGGCATCCGCACCCGGCACATGGCCGGACCCGAGGAGCCGGTCGACGAGCTCGCCGCGCACGCCGCCGGCAAGGCGCTCGCCGCCGCCGGCCTCGCACCCGGCGACATCGACTACGTCATCGTCGCCACCTCCACCGCGATCGACCGCTCGCCCAACACCGCCGCCCGGGTCGCCGCCCGCCTCGGCATGGGCTCGCCCGCCACCCTCGACCTCAACGTGGTCTGCGCCGGCTTCACCCACGCGCTCGCCACCGCCGACCACGCCGTCCGTGCCGGGGCGGCCCGCCGCGCTCTCGTCATCGGCGCCGACAAGATGACCGAGATCACCGACTGGACCGACCGCACCACCTGCGTCCTCACCGGCGACGGCGCCGGCGCCGTGATCGTCGAGGCCACCGAGACCGACACCGGCGCCATCGGCCCGGTCCTGTGGGGCTCGGTCCCCGAGATGGGCCACGCCGTCCGCATCGAGGGCACCCCGCCGCGCTTCGCCCAGGAGGGCCAGAGCGTCTACCGCTGGGCCACCCAGAAGCTCCCCGCCCTCGCCCGCGAGGCCTGCGCCCGGTCCGGCATCGCCCCCGAGGACCTGGCCGGCGTCGTCCTCCACCAGGCCAACCTGCGCATCATCGAACCCCTCGCCGCGAAGATCGGCGCCGTCAACGCGATCGTCGCCCGGGACGTCGTGGACTCCGGCAACACCTCCGCCGCCTCCGTACCGCTCGCCCTCGCCAAGCTCGTCGAGCGCGGCGAGCTCCCCTCCGGCGCGCCCGTCCTGCTCTTCGGCTTCGGCGGCAACCTCTCCTACGCGGGCCAGGTCGTCCGGATCCCCTGACCGGCGGGCCGGGTGCCCCGTTCGGCGGAGCACGAGGGGGGACCGGTGGCGGCGCCCCCGGGGCGCGCCTAGCTTCGGACGCGGTGGGGGTACCGGCGCCGCGGGCGTCGGACCCGGACGCGGAGCGGCTCCGCGACCCCGCCCCCGCCGCGACCCGGAGGACCGCATGCGCGCGATACGTACCGCTTCCGCAGCCCTGCTCGCCGCCGCGGCCGTGGCACTGTCCGCCCCCGCGGCCTCCGCCGACGAGGACACCGGAACCGGCACCGGAATCGGCACCGGAACCGGCGCGGACATCACCTCCTTCGGCTTCTCCGTCACCCCCGCCACCGTCGCTCCCGGCGGCACCGTCACCCTGACCAGCGACGGCTGCGAAGTGCCGTCCGTGACCGTCACCTCGGGGATCTTCGACACCGTGACCCTCACCGAGGGCCGCCCCGGCCGCGCGACCGTCGACATCGACGCGAAGGCCGGCGCCGCGTACGAGATCGTCTTCGACTGCAAGGGCGAGCGCGGCACCACCACCCTCACCGTCGCCCCCGGCACCACCACCCCGACGCCGCCCCCGGTCCCCCCGCACAAGGGCGTCAAGGCCGGCTTCGGCAGCTCCACCGGCTCCGCCGCGCTCGGCGCCGCCGAGCTGGCCACCGGCGCCGCCCTCATCACCGGGGGCCTCGCCGCCGCGCTCGTCCTCGCCCGCCGCGGCCGGACCCGCGGCCGCCCCTGAGACGGCCCCTCCGTCCCGGTGTGACGAGGTCCGGGACGGAGGGGCGACCAGCGACCCGTCCGAACAGAGGAGGCCCGAGGGCCGTGGAGAGCGCGTACGGCCGGCGCGGCGCCTGGGGCGTCGTCGCGATCCTCCTCCTCACCGGGGTCCACCTCGTGCGCGGCGGTACGGAGCAGCTCACCGCCGCCGGTCCGCCCCAGCCCGTGGCGGCCGACGCCCCCGCCCCGGCGGCGCCCCCGCTCCGCGCCCGCCCCGCCCTCCCCGCCGCCGCACCGCTCTCCGTCGCGATCCCCGCGATCGGCGTGGACGCCCCGCTCACCCGGGTCGGCCTGGACGCGGACGGCTGGATCGAGGCCCCACCGCCCGAGCACCCCGGCCGCGCGGGCTGGTTCTCCGGTGCCGTCACCCCCGGCGAGCCGGGCACCGCCGTCGTCGTCGGCCACGTCGACACCCCGGCCGGCCCCGCCGTCTTCCACGCCCTCGGCGCCCTCACCCGCGGCCGCGTGATCGAGATCCCCCGTGCCGACGGCCGCACCGCCGTCTTCACCGTCCACGGCGTCGAGCTCGTCCCCAAGGACGACTTCCCCGCCGACCGCGTCTACGCCTCCACCGGCGCCCCCGAGCTCCGGGTGATCACCTGCGGCGGTGCCTACACCCGCGCCGGCGGCTACACCGGTAACGTCGTCGTCTCCGCCCGCCTCACCGCCCTCCGCTGACCTGACGTAATCCCGCCGTCCGACTGGCCTGGACCAACCCCCCGGGGCCAGGGTGGACCCCGGAGCAGGCGTCGGGGGGCGTCTGGCTCCCGGCCGCCGAGGCGGCATCCCCGGGGATGGGCGGTCCCCGTGCGCCCGGTCACGACCCGTGGTCCACCCGGCGCACGGGCCGCCCCCTCCACCACCCACGACTGACCACGGAAAACGCCGGTGAAAGCGCCCGCGAACCCCTGGTAGAGTTGTCCATGTCGCCGCGGGGAACACCCGCGATCACGACAGACACCTTGTCCGGGTGGCGGAATGGCAGACGCGCTAGCTTGAGGTGCTAGTGCCCTTTATCGGGCGTGGGGGTTCAAGTCCCCCCTCGGACACCACGGAGCAGGCCGGTCGATCTCGTATCGACCGGCCTTTCTCGTCATCTGCACCTTCGGGGGAGGGAGCGGCGGATGCCGCGAGTGTCTGGGTTCGACCGGCGGGCCACGGCCCTCGTCGAGGTGCACGGGCTGCGCGGCGAGCACGAGCTGTTCGAGGAGGCCCTCGCCGCCCGGGGATGGCCGGTGCTCGACCGGCAGGGGCGGGATCCGCAGCCGCTCGTCGAGCGGCGCGTCCGCTACCTGATCGAGGCCCGCTTCCCCGGCAGCCGGCTGAACGCGGTCTCCGGCGCCCGGCAGCGGATCGAGCTGATCGCCGAGGAGTGCGGGCTCGACCTCCAGGTCCAGGCGGTCGAGTGCGTCGAGCGGGACCCCAGGGACCTGCCGCACTGGTTCGCCTACGAGGCTCCGCGGGTGCCCGCCGGGGCGGGCCCGGCGGAGCGGGCGCGGGGACGGCTCGCCCGCTGGGCCGCAGAGAACCTCGGCACCCGGGACACCGGTCGGCTGATCACGGCGAGGACACCGCAGGCCGCCCGCTGGCTGGCGGCCCGGCCGCTCCCCGGTACGCGGGCGCGGTCGGAGGCGGCGGCCCGGCGGCCCTCGGGCGCCGCGCCCACGCCCGCGCGCCGGGTCGGCGGCCGCCGGGAGTCCTCCCGGACGATGGGCCGCCTCATCGTCGTCGCCCTGCTCGGCCTGCTGCTCGGCGCCCGTCAGGCCGACGTCCTCCTGGTGCGGGACCGGTGGTCGTGGACGAGTACGGTGCTCCTCGCCGTCCTCGTCGGATCCGCCGAGGCCGTCCTCTCCCGCGCTCCGGGGGACGGCGGCTCGCGGGCGGTCCCGAGGGGCGTCGCCGCGGGTCTCGTCCTGTGCAGCGCGGGGCTGGGGGCCTACCTGGCGTGGACGGTCCCCGATCCGGGGATCACGGCCCCCGTCCTCGTCGCCCTGGCGGCGGGGGCCGCCGTCGCGAACGGCGTCCGCCTCCTGGTCCGCCAGTGGAGCTGGCAGCGGGTCGCCCCCTGGCTGCTGCCCGCCCTGATCCCGCTCGCCTTCGGGTTGCTGCCCGGGGTCGGCACCACCCTGCACATGATGTACCTGGACGCCTTCGGGGTCGACCTGGAGGACGTGGAGATACCCCGGGCCTACCAGCTGATGGCGATGCTCAAGCTGGCCGCCTGCCTGAGCCTGTGGTTCCTCGCCCCGGCACTCCTGGGCTACATGAAGCACTTCCACCTGCACGTCAAGGACCGCGTCTTCGGCAATCTGGTGGTCCTCGCCCTCAGCGTCCTGCTGGTCGTCACCGGCCTCCTGGAGATCGGACTGCTCGGCGCCGGCCGGGCCGGGGCACGGGACGCCACCGCCGCGGCGGCCGGCCGCACCCCGCCCGGCTACTACGGCATCGACCCCGAATGGGTCTGCCCCGCCCCCGTCGGCGCGCTCGCCGAGGTCCCGGTGGACGGCGGTGTCCTGGACCCGAAGCGCGCCTACCTCAAGCTCGGCGACTCCGGGGGAGTGGTGGTGCTCTGGGACGCGCGGGAGCGCGCCGGCATGAAGGTCCCGCTGGAGAAGCTCCGCCTCGTCCCGGCGGACTCCGCCCGCACCGCGTGCGGGGCGGACACCCCCTAGGTGTATCGACCCGCGTCGACAACCCCGCGGGTCGATACGCCTGTATTGACCCGCAGGGTTGTTGACGCGGGTGATGGGTGGGTGTCCGTCGAGTGCGGTGTGGCAGCGGTGGTGGTTGTAGGTGTGGAGGAAGTCTGCCAGGGCTTCGGTCCGCTCGTGGTTCGAGGTGTAGGGCCGCTGGTAGGCCCATTCGTCGAGCAGGGTGCGGTTGAAGCGTTCGACCTTGCCGTTGGTCTGCGGCCGGTAGGGCCGGGTGAGTTTCCCGGTCGCGCCGAGGTCGGCCAGGACGTTCTTCCAGGCCAGGCCCTTGCGGTAGGCCCAGGCGTTGTCGGTCAGGACCCGTTCGATCCGGGTGATGCCCTGGCTGTGGAAGAACGCGGCCGCGCGGGCCAGGAAGGCCGCGCAGGTCGCGGCTTTCTCGTCGGGGTGGATCTCGCTGTAGGCGAGGCGGGAGTGGTCGTCGACGGCGGAGTGGACGTAGTCGAAGCCCATGTTGCTGCGGGTGGCCCGGCCGGCCTGGCGTCCCAGGGTCCTGTGGCCGCCGCCGTCGGGGATCCGGCCGAGCTTCTTCACGTCCACGTGGATCAGCTCGCCGGGACGTTCGCGTTCGTAGCGGCGGATCGGCGTCCCGGTGGGGCGGTCGAGCCAGGCCAGGCGGTTCAGCCGGTGCCGGGTCAGGATCCGGTGCACGGTCGAGGCGGGCAGGCCCACGATCGGGCCGATCCGGGCCGGCCCGAGCTTGCGGGTCCGCCGCAGCTCGCAGACCTGCTCTTCCACCGCGGTCGCGGACCGGTGCGGCGTGGTCCGAGGGCGGCTGGAGCGGTCGTGCAGGCCCGCGTCTCCCTCGGACCGCCACCGGCGGATCCACTTGTGGGCCGTGGCCCGGGAGATACCCATCTCGGCGGCCACATGAGCGACCGGACGGCCGGAGCAGACACGTTCGACCAGCAGTCTCCTACCGAAGACGGTCAGCCGGGCATTACGGTGGGACACGAAGACCTCCGTGCGGTGAGTTCCTAGACAGCTCCCACCACACCGGAGGTCTTCGCCATGTTCAAGACCAGACCGGTGTCAACAACGCTCGTGATCAATACACCTAGCCCTTCCGCGCCACCACCAGCCGGCAGTTCGGGCTGCCGTCCGGGCGGGTGCCGAAGTCGGGGAGGGGGAGGTGGGTGACCGCGAAGCCGGTCTCCTCCAGGAGGGCGCGGACGTCCGCGAGGCGGAAGGTGCGGTAGTACATGACGAACGGAGGGCGCCAGAGGGCGTTGCGGACGCGCATCGCGGCGTCGAAGGCCCAGAGGGTCCAGTAGGCGCGGGAGCCGACCGGGGGCGGGGCCGGGAGGGGGAAGGCCAGCAGGCCGCCGGGGCGGAGGACGGCGTGGACCTGGGCGAAGAGGGTGCGCTGGGCGGCGGGGAGGAAGTGGCCGAAGGCGCCGAAGCTGACCGCCAGGTCGAAGGCCGGTGCGAAGGGGAGGGCGAGGGCGTCGGCGCGGACCAGGGTGGCGTCGGGGTGCCGGCGGCGCGCCTCGGCCAGCATGTTCGTACTGAAGTCGACGCCGGTGACGCGGCCCGCGCAGACCGAGCGGAGGACGGGGAGGCCGGCGCCGGTGCCGCAGCAGACGTCCAGGCCCGTCCCGAAGGGACCCAGGCCCTCCAGGGCGTCGGCCACCGCCGTGAGGATCCGGTCCGGGGTGCGGAACGGGGTCGCTTCGAACTTGGGCGCCAGGAGGTCGTAGCCGTGCTCCACCGAGGAGAGCGCCTGGCCGGTCAGTTCGCGGAGGGTCGGGCCCTGCGGGGTGAACATGGCACCGACTCTACGCAGCCGCGGGACCGGGCGGTCAGAGCGCGCTGCGCACCGGCGGGGCCGGCCAGGCCGGGGCGGTGCCGGTGAGCTGGCAGGTCAGCAGGTAGAGGGGGATCGGCGGGGTGTAGGGCGAGGTGCCGTCCGGGTGGTGGATCAGCCGGGGGCCGCGGTCGGGGATCTCGGCCCCGGGGGCGTAGCAGGCGGGCAGCGGCCAGGTCAGGTCGAGGTCGGAGCCGGCCGGGACGAGCCACCACCACCAGTCGGTGTCGGCGTAGACGCAGCCCTTGGCGGGGAGCCGGGAGAGGATCTTGAAGCCGAAGCGGGCGGGGACGCCGACGGCGTCGCAGCCGAGCCCGGTGTTCAGGCCGGTGGGGACCGCGAGGCGGGTCGCGGTGACCGCGGGGGAGCGGCCGGGGCCGTTCTCGGGGGAGCGGCGGCCGCGCGGGACGAGCAGGGTGGCCATGGATCTCAGCATGGCTCCCCCAGGGAGTGGGCCAGCTCCGCCCAGACGATCTGCGCCGTGCCGTGCCCGGTGCGCTCGGCGCCCCAGGACGCGCAGAGCGCGTCGACGATCAGGAGGCCGCGGCCTCGTTCGTCCGCGCCGCAGTCGCGTATCCGGGGGCCGGCGGGGCCGCCCTCGTCCCGGACGGCTATGCGGAGCGCCTCGGCGCCGTCCCGCAGCTCGCAGACGATCCGGCTGCTCGCGGTGTGCAGGACCGCGTTGGTGACCAGTTCGGAGACGACCAGGGCGGCCGTGTCGCGTATCTCGGAGCCGCGGCCCCAGAGGACCAGCCGCTCCTCGGAGAGGTGGCGGGCGCGGCTGACGGACTCGGTGCGGGCGGGCAGCTCGAAGGCGAAGCGGCGGAGGGGGTCGCGGCGGAGCGGGTCGCGGTGATGGGGCTCGCGGTGCCGGGGGTCGTGGTGGACGGGATCGTGGCGGTGCTGCGGGCGCTGGGCCATGACTCGGGAGCTCATGAGACCTGAGGGCTGCGCGTTACCAGAAGCCACGACCGGTTCCTCACAACAGTGGGCAGGGCTGCCGTACATCGCTGTCGCCGGGGCCCGGGGAGCTCCGGCGGCAGTCCGTACTGGTTCACCGGAACACTGTCCTCCTGACTCGGACACTTGGCAAGTGGCACTCTGAAAATTGCAGAGTGCCGTGTTCTCTCCGGCCGGGCTTCGTGGCACACTCATCGAAAACAGCGCGTCGGGGAGGTCTGGGAGTGAGCGAGCCGCGGTCCGCCCCCACGGTGGGACAGGTCGTCCTCGGCCGGCGTCTGCAGGACCTGCGCGAGCGCGCGGGCCTCAAGCGGGAGGAGGCCGCGAAGGTCCTCCACGTCGCCCCGGCGACCGTCCGTCGCATGGAGACCGCCGAGGTCGCGCTGAAGATCCCGTACGTCCAGCTGCTGCTGAAGACCTACGGGATCACCGACGCCGAGGCGGAGGCGTTCGTCGCCCTCGCCGAGGAGGCCAACCTGCCCGGCTGGTGGCAGCGGTTCCACGACGTGCTGCCCGGCTGGTTCTCCATGTACGTCAGCCTGGAGGGGGCCGCGAGCCTCATCCGGGCCTATGAGCCCCAGTTCGTCCCCGGTCTGCTCCAGACCGAGGGGTACGCCCGTGCCATTCTCCGCAGTGGAGCGGTCGGCGGCGGCGGCGACGCCGCGCGGGAAGAGGACATCGACCGGCATGTAGCCCTCCGGATGGAGCGCCAGTCCCTGCTGACCAGGGAGGACGCCCCCAGGTTCTGGGTGATCATGGACGAGACGGTGTTCCGCCGGCCGGTCGGCGACGGGCCCGAGGTGATGCGCGACCAGCTCGACCGGCTGCTCGAAGCGTCCGAGCTGCCGAACGTCACCCTGCAGATCGCGGAGTTCGCGTCCGGCCACCACCCCGGCACGTACGGTCCCTTCGTCCTCTTCCGCTTCGCCATGCCCGAACTCCCGGACATGGTCTACAGCGAGTACCTGACCGGCGCCGTCTACCTCGACGCGCGCCCCGAGGTGGCGTCCCACCTGGAGGTCATGGACCGTATGGCGGCGCAGGCCGCGACTGCACAACGCACGAAGGAGATCCTCAGGGATCTCCGCAAGGAGCTGTGAATGGATCGCATATACAACGGCATGCCCGCCGCGGAGCTCGGTGCCGAGGGATGGCACAAGCCCTGGAGCGGCGGGAACGGGGGCAACTGCGTGGAGGCCATGAAGCTGGCCGACGGCAGGGTCGCCGTGCGACAGTCCGCAGACCCTGAAGGACCCGCGCTCATCTACACCCACGGGGAGATCGCCGCGTTCATCGCGGGAGCCAAATCCGGTCAGGCTGACTTTCTCCTCACCTGAACCCTTCCGTCCTGCCCCTACCGTCACGTAACTCTTGTAGCAGCGCCACCCGTTCGTCCCGACCAGGAGAGCCGATGACCCAGGAACCCGCTTCCGCGCGGAGCGAGATACGGATCGACACCAGCAAGCCGCACCCCGCGCGGATGTACGACTGGTTCCTGGGCGGCAAGGACAACTACCCCGTCGACGAGGAGATGGCCCGCCAGCTCCTCACCGTCGACGCCCGCGGCCGGGACATGGCCCGGGTCAACCGCGCCTTCATGCACCGTGCCATCCGCTGGCTCAGCGCCCAGGGCGTGCGCCAGTACCTGGACGTCGGCACCGGTATCCCCACCGAGCCCAACCTGCACCAGATCGCGCAGGCGGCCGCGCCGGAGTCCCGGATCGTCTACTGCGACAACGACCCGATCGTGCTCGCGCACGCGGCCGCCCTGCTGCGCTCGACCCCCCAGGGGGCCACCGAGTACATCCAGGCGGACGCCCGCGATCCCGAGACCATCCTCGAACGGGCCGGAAAGGTCCTTGACTTCGACCAGCCCATCGCCCTGTCGATGCTGGCCCTGCTCCACTTCCTGGGGGACGAGGACGGCGCCCACGACATCGTCGCCAAGCTCGTCGACCAGCTCGCCCCGGGCAGCTACCTCGTGCTCTCCCAGGTCACCGGCGACTTCGACCCCGAAGGCGCCGCCAAGGCCGTCGGCATGTACAAGGCGCGGGGGCTGACCCTGCGACCGCGCACCCGCGACGAGCTGGCGGTCTTCTTCGACGGCCTGGAGTTCGTCGAGCCCGGGGTGTCGCTCACCGCCGCCTGGCACCCCGAGCTGGGCGAGCCGGTGCCGGTGCAGGGCGACGACCCGATCCCGGGCTGGGCCGCGGTGGCCCGCAAGCCCTGACCCGTACCGGTACCCGCACGCCCCGACCCGTACCGGTACGCCGGAGGGCACAGCCCGTACGACCGGGAGGCCCGTGGAGTCCGCTCCACGGGCCCCTCGGGGAGCCGGCCGTCACCCCCGCAGGTACGCGAGGCCCGGATGCGCCGCCGTGTAGCCGTCGAGCAGCCGGCGGGCCACCGCCACCGAGTCCACCAGCGGATGCAGCGCGAAGGCCTTCACCGCGTCCGCCCGCGCCCCGCTCTCCGCCGCCGCGAGCACCTCCCGCTCGACCGCCTTCACCGCCGACACCAGCCCCATGGCGTGGTACGGCAGCGGGTCCACGGCCACCGGACGGGCGCCGTTGGCGTCCACCAGGCACGGCACCTCGACCACCGCGTCCGCGTCGAGCCCCGGCAGCGTGGTGCCGTTGCGCACGTTCAGGATCAGCGTGGTCCGCTCACCGCGCGCGATCGCCCGCATCAGGGCCAGCGCCACCTTCTCGTAGCCGCCCGACTCCAGGTCCTCCTCGGCCCGGTCGCCGGCCCCGGCCGCCTCCCGGTTGTGCGCCATGTAGGTCGCCTCCCGGTCGGCGAGCGTGCGGTGCCAGGCGTCCAGGGCGCGGGTCCCGGGCCTGCGGGCCTCCGCGTAGAAGCCGGCCTGCTGGTCGAGGAGGTACGCCCCGCGGGTCTTCCCGGCGCCCCGGTAGGAGGCGACGGCCTCCCGGTTGAAGTAGTAGTAGTGCAGGTACTCGTTGGGGACCGCGCCGAGCGACCGCAGCCACTCGGTGCCGAAGAGCTTCCCCTCCTCGAAGGAGCCCAGCAGCGCCTCGTCCGCGAGGAGCCGCGGCAGCTCGTCCCGGCCGTCCACCCGCAGACCGCGCAGCCATCCGAGGTGGTTGAGGCCCGCGTAGTCGATCCAGACCCGGTCGGGGTCGGCGCCGAGCACCCGCGCGACCCGGCGGCCCAGGCCGACGGGGGAGTCGCAGATGCCGACGACCCGGTCGCCCAGGATCCGGGACATCGCCTCCGTCACCGTCCCCGCGGGGTTGGTGAAGTTGATGACCCAGGCGTCCGGGGCGAGCGCGGCGATCCGGCGGGCGATCGCGACCGCGACCGGCACGGTCCGCAGGCCGTACGCGATCCCGCCCGCGCCCACCGTCTCCTGCCCGAGCACCCCTTCGGCCAGCGCCACCCGCTCGTCGGCCGCCCGGCCCTCCAGTCCGCCGACCCGGATCGCCGAGAAGACGAAGTCCGCGCCGCGCAGCGCCGCGTCGAGATCGGTGGTGGCCGTGACGACGGGCGCGTCCGGCACCCCCTCGGCCTGCTCGGCGAGGACCCGGGCGACGGCCGTCAGCCGGTCCGCGTCCAGGTCGTGCAGGGTGACGTGGGTGATCCGGCCCTCGGCGTGATCGCCGAGCAGCGCGCCGTACACCAGCGGCACCCGGAATCCGCCGCCTCCGAGAATCGTCAGTCGCATGCTCCGTACGCTACTCGGACACCCCCGCCGAACAGCCCGAACCGGCCTCGGCGTCCACGCCGGCGTCCGCATCCCGGGCATCGGCTGAGGGAGAATGACCGCATGTCCCGACGCAAGACCGCCCCTCGCCGCCGCACGCCCGCACCCGCCCCGGTCACCGCCGACACGCCCTGCCCCTGCGGGCTCGACGCCGGCTACGGCGCCTGCTGCGGCCGCTTCCACGCCGGTACGGGAGCCACCGCGCCCACCGCCGAACTGCTGATGCGCTCCCGCTACAGCGCCTTCGTCGTCGGTGACACGGCCCACCTCCTGCGCACCTGGGCCCCCGAGACCCGCCCCGCCGACCTCGACCTCGACCCCGGCACGCGGTGGGCCGGCCTGGAGATCCTGGACACCACCGACGGCACCGCCTTCCACCAGCGCGGCACGGTCACCTTCCGGGCCCGCTACGTCCAGGGCGGCGAGCCGGGCTCCCTCCACGAGCGCAGCCGCTTCACCCGCCACGACGGAGCCTGGGTCTACGTCGACGGCGAGTTCCTGGACGACTGACGACCGACGACTGACCGACCGAGGATTGACCGACCGACCGACCGACCGACCGACCGACCGACCGACCGACCGACGACTGACCGACCGGCGACCGGCGCTGACGACCTGAGACCGACCGGCGGGGCTCCGCCCCCGGGGATCACCGCCCCGACGTGACCTTCCTGCGGGTGTCCGGGCCGTGGGCCGGGAGGCCGGTGGAGAGGTCCTCCGCCACGGCCTTCTTCGCGATGGCGTCGGCCGCCGCGCGGAGTTCGGGGCCGCTGGGGCGCCCGCGCTCCTGTTCCAGGCGGTCGGCGAGCCAGTCGCCCCAGGCGTGGGTGATGACCTCGGCCTCGCGGGCCCCGGCCGGGGTGTGCGAGAGCAGGCTGCCGTCGCGGGTGAGGAAGCCCTCGTCGACCATCCGGTCGAAGACGGGGAGGATCACCTCGGGCGGGAGGCGCCGGCCCGCCGCGATGAGGCCGAGGCTGGCGTGGCCGACCGTCCGGGTGTAGAGCTCGACCTGCATGACCGCCCAGGCGCCGGCCATGTCGAGGCGGGTGTCGGAGCCGGCGACGATCCGCCGCGCGGTGTCCCGGTCCATCCGGTGCAGCAGCCGCCCCACGGCGAGTTCGAGGAGCTTGGCCGAGTCGCCGCCGCTGGTGGGGGAGGCGAAGCCCTCGCCCATGTCGGGAGCGGCCTCCCGGGCCGTGTCGCGGAGCTTCACCTGTTTGAGGAAGAGAGCGACGACGAAGCCGACGGCGGCGACCGGGACGGTCCACAGGAAGACGGTGTGGAGGGTGTCGGCGTAGGCGCGGACGATCGGCGCGGCGACCCCGTCGGGCAGTCCGTGCACTCCCTGCGGGCTCTGCGCGGCGGTCGCGATCCCCGACGGGTCGAGGCCGGCCTGCCGGGCGAGGACGGACGCCTCGGCGACCCCGGTGGTGAGGTTGGGCTTCAGGGCGTTGGCGTAGATCGTGCCGAAGACGGCGGTCCCGAAGGCGCTGCCCAGGGTGCGGAAGAAGGTGACGCCGGAGGTGGCGGTGCCCAGGTCGGCGTAGTCCACCGTGTTCTGCACGGCGATCGTCAGGACCTGCATGCACAGTCCGATGCCGACGCCGAGCACGAACATGTACAGCGACTCCGGCCAGGTGCCGGTCGTCTCGTCCATCAGCGACAGCAGATAGAGCCCGACGCCCATCACCGCGCAGCCGACGATGGGGAAGATCCGGTAGTGACCGGTCTTGCTGACCACGTTGCCGCTGAAGACGGAGGCGATCAGCAGGCCGACGACCATGGGCAGGGTCCGGATGCCGGAGACCGTCGCCGAGTCCCCGTCCACGTACTGGAGATAGGTCGGCAGGAAGGTCATCGCGCCGAGCATCGCGAAGCCGACGACGAAGCTCAGCACCGAGCAGACGGTGAAGACCGGGTTGCGGAACAGCTTCATCGGCAGCATCGGTTCGGCCGCCCGGGACTCCGCCCAGCAGAACAGGCCGAGGGCGAGGATGCCGCCGACGAAGAGCCCGATGATGACGCCGGAGCCCCACGCGTACTCGTTGCCGCCCCAACTGGTCGCCAGGATCAGGGCGCTGGAGCCGACCGCGACGAGCGCGATGCCGAGGTAGTCGATCACCGGCCGGCTCGCCGAGCGGACCGAGGGGATCGTGCGGGCGGCGGCGATGACGACGAGGATCGCGATCGGCACGTTGACGTAGAAGGCCCAGCGCCAGCTGGCGTGGTCGGTGAACAGGCCGCCGAGCAGCGGTCCGATGACCGTGGAGACGCCGAACACGGCGCCGATCGCGCCCTGGTACTTGCCGCGTTCGCGCAGCGGGATCACGTCGGCGATCAGCGCCATCGAGGTGACCATGAGGCCGCCGGCGCCGATGCCCTGGAGGCCGCGCCAGACGATCAGCAGCGTCATGTTGGTGGCGAGGCCGCAGAGGAACGAGCCGGTGATGAAGATGACGGCGGAGATCTGGAAGATCACCTTGCGGCCGAAGAGGTCGCCGAACTTGCCGACCAGGACGGTCGCCACGGTCTCCGCGAGGAGGTAGGAGGTGACGACCCACGACATGTGGGCCGCGCCCCCGAGGTCCGCGACGATCGTGGGCAGGGCGGTGCCCACGATGGTCTGGTCGAGCGCGGCCAGGAGCACGCCGAGCATGATCGTGCCGAACACGATGTTGCGGCGGCGCCCGTCGAGCACGGGCGGTGCGGGCGCGGCCGGGGCGGCTGGGCTTGCGTCGCTGGTCGTGGTCACCCTCGCAGCGTCACACCGCGTCGCCCCCGCTGCCCGGCGGGTGCGGCCGAACGGGCGAGGCCGTCAGGGGCGTACGGGCAGCGTCGGGTGGTGCTTGGCCAGGATCTTGTTGGCCCGGGCGAGAGCGGCCAGCGCGTGCTCGCGGTCGGCCCGGTCCTCCGCGCAGAGCGGTCCGCGGAAGCGGTAGACCTCGCGCGCCGCGCAGTCCGCCTCGATCTCCGCCTGGAGGACGTGCGCGGGCAGACAGGAGCCGATGAGGGCGGCCACGCGGTCGGGGATCGGGACGGGGACGAGGGGAGAGGGCGAGGCGATCACGGGTCAGTCCTAGCGGTTCGTGGGGGCGGACGGGAAGGGCTCTCACCTCCATACGTACCGGACGGCGGGAGCGGTTCCGGTACGGCTCCGGTGCCGCCGTACGCCGGGGGCGCCCGCTCCGCTCCGAGTGCGCGGGCGCACCCGCCCGGCCCCCTCCGCGGCGGGTGATCACGTGCGCCGGCGTTCCCGCAGGTACGGGGCACGGCGCCGGACCGGGATTCCGCACGGACCTTGCGCATCGCGGGCGGCGGCGGCCGGCGGCGGAGCCGGGCGGGCGCGGCGCAAGCCCCCGGACGGAGGTCGTGGTGTGAAGGAAATCACGTGGCGCCGGGGCGTCCGGACCGGGACGATCGTCAGCTCAGTACGTCCGACAGGTCGTACGAGACGGGCTCGTCCAACTGCCCGTAGCCGCACGACCCGGGGGCGCGGTCCGGGCGCCAGCGCTTGAACTGCGCGGTGTGCCGGAAGCGGTCGCCCTCCATGTGGTCGTAGCCGACCTCGCAGACCCGCTCGGGCCGCAGCGCCACCCAGGACAGGTCCTTCTTCCCCGACCAGCGGCTCGGCGCGCCGGGCAGCCGGGCCCCCGCGTGGGCGGCCTCCTCGGCCCAGGCGGCCCACGGGTGCCCGTCGGGCGGGTCCATCCGCAGCGGCTCCAGCTCCTCGATCAGCTCGGCGCGGCGCCTCGCGGTGAAGGCGGCGCAGACGCCGACGTGCTGGAGGGCGCCCCGGTCGTCGTACAGGCCGAGGAGGAGCGAGCCGACGGCGGGCCCGCTCTTGTGGAAGCGGTAGCCGGCCACGACCACATCGGCGGTGCGCTCGTGCTTGATCTTGTACATGAGCCGCGCGTCGGGCCGGTAGGGCAGGTCGAGCGGCTTGGCGATCACCCCGTCGAGCCCGGCGCCCTCGTACTGCTCGAACCAGCGCGCGGCCAGCTCGGCGTCCCGGGTGGCGGGGGCGAGGTGGACGGGGGCGGTGACGCCGTCGAGCATCCGCTCCAGGGCCTCGCGGCGCTCCGCGAGCGGGGTGTCGAGGAGGGCGTCGTCCCCGAGGGCGAGCAGGTCGAAGGCGACGAAGCGGGCCGGGGTGGTCTCGGCGAGCATCCGGACCCGGGAGTCGGCCGGGTGGATCCGCTCGCTGAGCCGGTCGAAGTCGAGCCGCCCGCCGTGCTCGACGACGATCTCGCCGTCCACCACGCACCGCTCCGGCAGCCGCTCCCGCAGCGCCTCCACGAGTTCGGGGAAGTAGCGGGTGAGGGGCTTGCCGGTACGGCTGCCGATGACGAGGTCAGGGCCGTCGCGGTGGACGATGGCCCGGAAGCCGTCCCACTTGGCCTCGTACTGCATCCCGGGCGGGATCTTCTTCACGGCCTTGGCGAGCATCGGCTTCACGGGCGGCATCACCGGCAGATCCATGGGTTGATTGTCCGGTATGCGATAGATGTCGGCGAGCTCTAGGGTGGCGCCCATGGCAGGCAAGACGGCAGCGGTGGAACTGGAGGCCGGCGGGCGCACCGTCCGCGTCTCCAACCCGGACAAGATCTACTTCCCTGAGCCCGGCTACACCAAGCTGGACATGGTCACCTACTACCTCGCCGTCGGCGAGGGCGTCACCCGCGCCCTGCGGGACCGCCCGACCACCCTGGAGCGCTACCCCGACGGGGTGACCGGCGAGTCCTTCTTCCAGAAGCGGGCCCCCAAGTACCTCCCGGACTGGATCCCCACGGCGCACATCACCTTCCCCAGCGGCCGCTCCGCCGACGAGCTGTGCCCCACCGAGCCGGCCGCCGTCCTCTGGGCCGCCAACCTCGGCGCCGTCACCTTCCACCCCTGGCCGGTGCGCCGCGCGGACACCGACCACCCCGACGAGCTCCGCCTCGACCTCGACCCGCAGCCCGGCACCGACTACGCCGACGCCGTCCGCGCCGCCCACGAGCTGCGGGCCGTCCTCGACGAGTACGGACTGCGTGGCTGGCCCAAGACCTCCGGCGGCCGGGGCCTGCACGTCTTCGTCCCGATCCGCCCCGACTGGACCTTCGTCCAGGTCCGGCGGGCGGCCATCGCCTGCGGCCGGGAGCTGGAGCGGCGGATGCCGGACCGGGTCACGATGAAGTGGTGGAAGGAGGAGCGCGGCGAGCGGATCTTCGTCGACTACAACCAGACGGCCCGCGACCGCACGATCGCCTCCGCCTACTCGGTCCGCCCCCGGCCGCACGCCCCCGTCTCGGCACCGCTGCGCTGGGAGGAGATCGACGACGCCGTGCCGCGGGACTTCGACATCCGTACGATGCCCGCCCGGTACGCCGAGCTCGGCGACGTCCACGCCGACATGGACGACGAGCGCTTCGACCTGGAGCCCCTCCTGGAGCTGGCCCGGCGCGACGAGGCCGAGCACGATCTCGGGGACCTGCCCTATCCGCCCGAGTACCCGAAGATGCCCGGCGAGCCGAAACGGGTCCAGCCGAGCCGGGCGAGGAAGGCCGCCGGCGGGGATGCCGGCGAGGCTTCCGGTGGGGATGCCGGCGCGCGGCCCGGCAAGGATTCCGGCGCGGCCTCCGGTGCGGTCGACGAGCCGCATTGATCGGACGTTGACGGTGTGTTTAGCGCCCCGGGCGAGGGTGGAGCCATGCAGACCGACACGGACGTCCTGACCTTCCCCGCCCCCCGCCCCGCCGGCGACCTCTCCTGGCGCGAGAACGCCCTGTGCGCCCAGGCGGGACCGGAGTTCTTCTTCCCCGCCCCCGGCTCCTCGACCCGCGAGGCCAAGCAGCTCTGCGGGGGCTGCGAGGAGCGCGTCGCCTGCCTGGAGTACGCGCTGGCGCACGACGAGCGGTTCGGGGTGTGGGGCGGGCTGTCGGAGAAGGAGCGGGGGCGGCTCAGGCGCGCACAGCGCTCCTGAACCGCCCTCGGGGGAGTGCGGCGGTGCTCAGCCGGCGGCGCGCGAGGCCATCCGGGCCTTGCGGGCGGCGAGCTTCACGTCGAACTTCGTGGCCTCCGCGTCCAGCCCGTTCATGTAGAGACCCAGCTCCTCCTGGGCGCGCAGCCCCTCCGGGCCGAGACCGGAGATCTCCAGGACCTTCAGGTGCCGCAGCACCGGCTCCAGCACGTCGTCGTGGTGGATGCGCATGTTGTAGATCTCGCCGATCGCCATCTGGGCGGCGGCGCGCTCGAAACCGGGGATGCCGTGTCCGGGCATCCGGAAGTTGACCACCACGTCGCGGACGGCCTGCATGGACAGGTCGGGGGCGATCTCCAGCGCGGCCTTCAGCAGGTTGCGGTAGAAGATCATGTGCAGGTTCTCGTCGAGCGCGATGCGGGCCAGCATCCGGTCGCAGACCGGGTCGCCGGACTGGTGGCCGGTGTTGCGGTGCGAGATGCGGGTGGCGAGCTCCTGGAAGGACACGTACGCCACGGAGTGCAGCATCGAGTGGCGGTTGTCCGACTCGAAGCCCTCGCTCATGTGGGACATCCGGAACTGCTCCAGCTTGTCCGGGTCCACGGCGCGCGAGGCGAGGAGGTAGTCGCGCATCACGATGCCGTGCCGGCCCTCCTCCGCGGTCCAGCGGTGCACCCAGGTGCCCCAGGCGCCGTCGCGGCCGAAGAGGCTGGCGATCTCGTGGTGGTAGCTCGGGAGGTTGTCCTCGGTGAGCAGGTTGACCACGAGGGCGGTCTTCCCTATGTCGGTGACCGGCGACTGGGTGGGGTCCCAGGGCTCGCCGTCCTCGAAGAAGCCGGGGAAGTTGCGGGCGTCCGACCACGGCACGTACTCGTGCGGCATCCAGTCCTTGACGACCTTGAGGTGCCGGTTGAGCTCCTTCTCCACCACCTCTTCCAGCGCGTACAGCAAGCGCGCGTCGGTCCACCCTGCCGAGCTGCCGAGGTGGGGAGAGGTGAGCGTCACGGGGACTCCTGGGGACGGAGAGAGGGAGAACGGAACTACCTACGGACTCGTAGGTTACGAAACCGTAGGTTAAGGCCCTGTAAGGCGCCGACCAAGTCCCTCCCGGGCGTTGTCCGGTTACGTTCCGTTATGCGTGCAGCTCGCGCCGCGAAAAGAGATGCAGGTCACGTCGGGTTCGATCACCCGTGAACACGTGATCGGCTACTCAGAGCAGATGGTCGGCGGCCCCGGACTTCACCGCGGAGATCAGCGCGCGCAGCGCCTCGACCGAGTCGCTGACGTACGCGCCGGGCGCGAGGGTCGAGCCGATGTAGGCTCGGCCGTCGCCGTCGAGGCCGAAGCGGAAGCAGTTGGCCCCCTCGCTGCAGAAGGCCTCGCCCCAGGCGATCTCGACGCCGGGGGCGGCGGGCGAGGAGGGGGCGGCGGGGCCGGTGGGTGGCGTGACGTTCACGGTGTGGCGCATGGGTGCGGGTCCTCACAGGTCCTGGGCTATCAAGCGGATGAACGCGCGGGAGTCGGCGGTGGACAGGGCGAGCCCGCGCAGCCGTTCCAGCAGGCCCTGGTACCGGCGCAGCTTCATGTCGGCGTCGAGGAGGATCGAGCCGTGCGAGGAGTCGAGCTGGACGGTGTCGAGCTGAGGCACGGGCGCGGACACATAGGTGAACGACTGTCCCGCTCCGGGGAAACCCCCGGCGGCGAAGGGGATGGCCCGTACGGTGACGGTGGCCCGCTCGGACTGCTCCAGGATGTGTTCCAGCTGGGCCCGGGCGACCTTCGGGCCGCCGAACTGCATCCGCAGCGCCGCCTCGTGGATCAGCGCCTCGTACGGCACCGGCCGGTCCAGGGTCTCCTGGCGGCGCAGCCGCAGCGCGAGCCTGGCCTCCAGGTCCGGTGCCGGGAGCGGCGGCACGGCGGTGTCGAAGACCGCCCGCGCCTGCTCCCCGGTCTGGAGCAGACCGGGCACGTGGGTGGTCACGGCCGTGGTCAACTCGGCCGCGTGGTATTCCAGTTCGGCGATGTCGAGGAGGGTGGGCGGCAGCAGGCCGCGGTGCTCCTCCCACCAGCCGCGGTCGCGCTCCTGGGCCATGGCGGCGAGCAGGTCCACCAGGGCCGTGTCGGGGCAGCCGTAGTTGAAGGCCAGGGTCCGCACCCGCTCGGGACTGATGCCGAAGCGGCCGGACTCGATGTTGGGGATGCGGGTGCGGTCGACGCCGAGGAGGGCGGCGGCCTGCTGGGCCGACATGCCGGACTGTTCGCGCAGCTTGCGCAGTTCGGCGCCGAGTCGCTGCTGGCGTGCTGTGGGGCTGCTCCTGGGTGGCACGTCGTTCTCCCTCGTCCTGCCGGGCGGCCCCCTGCCGCCCCGCTCCCGCGCCGCTGATCGCTCTCTGTCCGAAAACGGCGCCACTACCCGCAAGTAGTAGCACCGTGCTCCGCTTCTGCGCTACGTTCGGTAGCGTAAGTCTCACACGGGGCGACCATCCCCGTGTGCGGAGCACCCCCATGTACCGGAAATGTGAGCAATCCGATGAAAGGCGCCCTGCGTTGCCTTCCGGCCGCCGCCACGGCGGCCGGGCCCATACCCCTCACCGCGGAGAACCTCAGCCACTCGATGCTGCTCCCCGGTGACGCCTCCTGCGCGGGCCTCGCCCGCGAGGCCGTCCGCGGCCTCCTCGCCCGCCACGGGCTCGCCGAACTCCGCGGGACCGCCGCCCTCGCCGCCTCCGAACTCGCCGCGTCCGCCCACCGGTTCACTCCCGACCGGGAGATGGTGCTACGGCTGCGCTGGCGGTACGACGCCCTGCGGATCGTCGTCTACGACCAGCATCCGGCCCACCGCGCGCCGGACGCCGCCGAGGCGTGCCGCGACCGCCGCAGCCGCGGCATGTGGCTGCTGGCCGCGGCGGTCGAGGAACATGGCGGCGACTGGGGCCTGACCCCCGCCCTCACGCCCGAGGGCGGCACCAAGTCCTGGGCGTTACTCCCTCGTTGACCCCGAACCGGCCCCCGGAACGAACCCCGCCGCGGTACGGAGCTCCTCCGCCGACGTCGGCCGCAGACGGCCGTCGAGGAGCAGCCGGCGCGTGATCCCCAGCGACTCCAGGAATGTCAGGTCGTGACTGGCCACGACCAGCGCCCCCTCGTACGCGCGGAGGGCCGCGGTCAGTTTCCGCACCGACGCGATGTCCAGATTGTTCGTCGGCTCGTCCAGCAGCAGCAGCTGCGGAGCCGGCTCCGCCAGCAGCAGCGCAGCCAGCGTCGCCCGGAACCGCTCCCCGCCCGACAGGGTGCCCACCAGCTGATCCGCCCGGGCCCCCCGGAAGAGGAAGCGCGCGAGCCGGGCCCTGATCGCGTTCCCCGAGGCCGTGGGCGCGAACCGGGCCACGTTCTCCACGATGCTCAGCCCGTCGTCGAGGACGTCCAGCCGCTGCGGCAGGAAGCGGAGCGGCACCAGCCGCTCCACCTCCCCCGACACCGGCTCCAGCTCCCCGGCGACCGTCCGCAGCAGCGTGGTCTTGCCGGCCCCGTTACGGCCCACCAGCGCGATCCGCTCCGGTCCCCGCAGCTCGAACCCGCCCTCGACCCGGGCCCCGTACCGCAGCTCCAGGTCGCGCAGACGCAGCACCTCGCGCCCCTGCGGCACCGAGGTGTGCGGCAGCTCGACGCGGATCTCGTCCTCCTCCCGCACCGCCTCCGCCGCCGTGTCCAGCCGCTCCCTGGCCTCCGCGAGCCGGTCCGCGTGCAGATTGCGGTGCTTGCCCGCCGACACCTCCGCGGCGCCCCGCCGAGTGTTGGCCACCACCTTCGGCACGACCTTGTTCTCGAAGCTCTTCTGCGCGTACCGCTTCCGGCGCGCCAGCTTCTGCCGGGCCTCCGACAGCTCCCGCCGCTGCCGCTGGACGTCCGCCTCGGCCACCCGCACCATCCGCTCCGCGGCCTCCTGCTCGGCGGCGAGCGCCTCCTCGTACGCCGAGTAGGTCCCGCCGTACCAGCTCACCCCGCCCTCGTGGAGGTCGGCGATCTGGTCGACCCGCTCCAGGAGCTCCCGGTCGTGGCTGACCACCACCAGCGCCCCGGACCAGCTGTCCACCGTCTCGTACAGGCGTGAACGGGCGTACAGATCGAGGTTGTTGGTCGGCTCGTCGAGCAGCAGGACGTCCGGCCCCGCCAGCAGCAGCGCGGCCAGCCGCAGGAGCACGGACTCGCCGCCGGACACCTCGCCGACCGTCCTGTCCAGGCCGATCGAGCCGAGACCGAGCCGGTCGAGGGTGGCCAGGGCCCGCTCCTCGACGTCCCAGTCGTCGCCGAGCGCCGAGAAGTGCTCCTCGGCCGCGTCGCCCGACTCGATGGCGTGCAGCGCGGCCCGCTTCCGGTCGATCCCGAGGATCGCGTCGACCCTCCGGCCGGTGTCCAGGACCAGGTTCTGCGGGAGGTGGCCGATCCGGCCCGAGGCCCGTACGGACCCCCCGGTCGGGGTCAGTTCGCCGGCGAGCAGCCGCAACAGGGTGGACTTCCCTGAGCCGTTGGTGCCGACCAGGCCGGTGCGGCCGGGACCGATCCTCACCCCGAGGTCGTCGAAGACCTCGGTGCCGTCCGGCCAGGAGAAGGAGAGCGAGGTGGTGGAGAGGAAGACAGGCTGATGTGACACGAGGGCCTCCGGTGCCGCGAGCACGGTGTGAGCGTGGAAGGGGTGCGACGCGTGAGACACCGGGGCGCGGGCGGCAGGAAGAACGGCTCGTCCACCGAGGTCGAGAACGGCGCGCACGGCACGGGGCACGCACGCGGCACGGTGTCTCGGGACCTCAGAGAATCAACGTTCCTGCTCCGATCGGGAGGCGATCTGACCTCACCGACGGTAGGAGCCGCCGCAGGAGGAGGCAAACGAATTAAGGGGAGCCGCTCAGGGCAGTTCGCCCAGGAGCGCGGCCAGGTTCCGGTCCCAGTCCAGGTACTGGTGCTCGCGCCCGGCCGGTACCAGATGCTGCGAGCGCTCCAGGAAGAGGCGCAGCTCCGAGGTGCGCACATGGACCATCGCCACGCCCTCCGGAGCGTGGAACTCCACCACCGTCCGGTCGTAGCCGTACGGTCTCAGCCGCACGTCCCCGTCCCCGGCGGGCCGTTCGACGCCCTGCGCGAGGAGTTCGCGGGCGAAGGCCCACGAGACCTCGACGCCCTCCAGGGTCGCCGGCGGCGGGAAGGCCATGCTGACGGCGTACGGGTCCTCGCGGTCGTAGCGGAGCGTGGCGGGGACGGTCTCCATCCGGGGAGCGGAAGCGACCAGACGGGCCTGGACGGGCTGCTCGATCACGGCGGACACGGCGGGCTCCTCTCGCGGCGTTGCGATCCTGTGCGTCTCCCCGACACCAGGGCACCTGACACCCATGAAGACGAGCGGAACGGCCGGAACGTGCACTCACCCCCCACGTGAGGTGAGTCACCGCCCTCACCCGGAACCACCGCCGCCCCCACCCGGAACCGCCGCTACCGGCTCCCGGGAACCTCGTCGTCGGGCTCCGCGCAGCGCCCGGAGTGATCGCAGTACGGCTGGTTCCGCGAGGCCCCGCAGCCGCAGAGCGTCACCCGCGTCTCGTGCCGGTCCCCCCGCTCGCCCGAGACCACCAGATCGCCGCGTACCACCAGCTGACCGGCGGGACCGCGGCGCACCGTCGTCGGGACCTCGGGCCGCTCCTCCGCGCCGCCGTCCGCCGGCGGGTGGTACCGGAGCGCCCCGGACGGGCAGCGCCGGACCACCTCGGCGACCCGTTCGGACGCGGCGGCGTCCGGCAGCACCCAGGGCCGGCGGGACAGGTCGAAGACCTCCGGCAGACCGTGGACGCACTCGGCCGCGTGCAGGCAGCGGCGTGGCTCGAAAGTGACGGTGATGCCCTCGCCGTCGTACTCCTTCAGCCGCGGATTCTCCGCGACCGGGGAGTCCGCCGGGGATTCCGCCCCGGCCTCCGCAGGTCCCTCGGTCATGTGCCCAGCCTAGGAACGCCCGGCGCGCCCCGCACTCCGACGACGGGCCCGAGGCCCTCTGGACGGGCCGGGCCGCCCCCGCTACCTTCCGGCGCCATGACACCTGTGCGAAAGATGCGTACCACGCGCCGCACGATGACCACGATGACGGCGGGGCTGGTGGGGGCGGCGCTGGCGCTGACCCTCGCGGCCCCGGCACGGGCCGGGGAGACCCCCGTGGCCCGCCCGGCTCCCGCGGCCCCCACGGCTCCCGTCGCCGCGGTCGGCTGGCAGCTCACCCCGACCGGGACCGACGTCCGCTTCCGCGGTCTCGCCGCGGTCGACCGCCGCACCGCCTGGGCTGCCGGCTCCCGGGGCACCGTCCTGCGCACCACCGACGCCGGCCGCACCTGGCGGAACGTCTCGCCGCCCGGCGGCGAGACGCTGGAACTCCGCGACGTGGAGGCGTTCGACGCCCGTCGCGCCGTCGTCCTCGCCATCGGCGAGGGCGAGGCGTCCCGGCTGCTGCGCACCGAGGACGGCGGCGCCACCTGGACCGAGGCCTTCCGGAACACCGACCCGCGCGCCTTCTACGACTGCGTGACCTTCCTCGACCGTCGGCACGGGCTCGCCCTCGGCGACCCGGTCGACGGGAGGTTCCGCATCCTCGCGACCCGCGACGGCGGCCGCAGCTGGCAGGTCCTGCCGGACTCCGGGATGCCCGCGGCCCTCCCCGGCGAGGCCGGCTTCGCCGCGAGCGGCCAGTGCCTGGTCACCGCAGACCGGGGCGGGAAGGACGTCTGGTTCGCGACCGGCGGCGCCGCCACCGCCCGCGTTTTCCACTCCGCCGACCGGGGCCGGACCTGGACCGTCACCGACAGCCCGGTCCCGGCCGCGGACCCCGCCCGGGGGGTCTTCGCGCTCGCCTTCCGCGACCGCCGGCACGGCCTCGCGGTCGGCGGCGACTACCGGGCCGGGCAGCCGTCCCCGCGCGCCGCCGCCGTCACCGCCGACGGCGGGCGCACCTGGACCCCGGCCGCCACGCCCCCGCCCGCCTACCGCTCCGGAGTCGCCTGGCTCCCGCACGCCGAGGGCGCCGCCCTCGCCGTCGGGCCCACCGGCACCGACCTCACCCGCGACGGCGGCCGCACCTGGCGGACCGTGGACACCGGCTCGTACGACACCGTGGACTGCACCCCGGACGGCGGCTGCTGGGCCTCCGGCGAGAAGGGCCGCATCGCCCGGCTCGCCCGCCGCTGACGGACCACGCGACTCGCCCACCGCTGACGGACCGCCGGACTCAACCGTCCCGATGGAACCGCCGGGGCCCGGTCGGCGCGGACGGGTTCCCGGGCTCGGGTCAGGCCGGCGGCTGCTCGCGGTAGCCGGCCAGGCCCTCGACGGTCTTCGACGCGTAGAACTCGGTGATCCGGTACGCGCACACGCCCTCGGAGCTGAAGGGGTCGGCCGCCGCGATCCGCTCGATCGCGGCCCGGTCGACCCCGGCCGCCAGGATCACCCCGCCGTCCCGCGGGTTCTTCCGCCCGGAGGCGAGGAACACCCCGGCGGCGTACTGCTCGTCCAGCCAGGCGATGTGCGCGTCCATCAGGGCGTCCGCCCGCTCGACGGGCGCGGTGTAGGTCAATTCCAGTACGAACATGCGACCAGGCTACCGGCGGGCCAGGCCCCGGTGATCAGCCCCCGAACGCCTCGGCGGCGGGCTCGAAGCGGTGCTCCACCGGCTCCGGCACCGCGTACAGGAAGCCGAAGTAGGAGGTCTCCGCCGTGCCCGTCAGGACCCCGAGCAGGAACGCGGCGCAGCCCGGTCCGTGACGCTCCCAGAGCGGGCCTCGCCCCTCGTTGTAGAGCACCGGCCAGGTGTCGGGGTGCCGGTCGGGACGCGCCAGCCAGTACAGGAACGCCCCCGACCCCTCCTCGTACGCCCACGGCACCACCCGCGTGCCCGGCTCGCCCAGCTCCTCGGGCCGCTCCTCGCCGATGTCCCACAACGACTCCAGGATCTCGTCCCGTTCGGCCGTCTGCGCGACGAGGTCGAGGTCGGCCGTGGCCGCGCCGGGGACGAGCAGCCACACCGTCTCGGTGAAGACCCCCTCGCCGTACGTCTCCACCAGCCGCTTGTAGTCGGCGGGGAGCGGCATCCCGAGGGCGCGCTCGGCCCGCGCCCAGTCCACGGGCGGCGGCGGCACGGCGGGCGGCGGGCAGAGGCGCACGAGCTCGTCGATCGCGTTCACCGGAGGGACGCTAGCGCACGCCGGGAAGGCGGCGGCCGGGCCCCCGCGCCGGGGAGGCGCCGCCGTAGGCTGGCCGCATGGGGATCATCGGGGTTCCGGCGGGCTGGCCCGCCGACGAGGCGACGGCACTGGAGGTCCAGCGCGAGCTGCGGGGACGGCTCGTACGGACGGAGGAGGGGCCGCCGCCGGGGGAGGGGCACGTCACCGGACTCGACGTGGCGTACGACGACGAGCGGGACCTGGTCGCCGCCGCGGCCGTGGTCCTCGACGCCCGGACGCTCGCGGTCGTGGCGGAGGCGACCGCCGTGGGGCGGGTCTCCTTCCCCTACGTCCCCGGGCTGCTCGCCTTCCGCGAGATCCCGACCGTGCTGGCCGCCCTCGACGCGCTCACCGCCGATCCGGGGCTCCTGGTCTGCGACGGTTACGGGCTCGCCCACCCGCGCCGGTTCGGGCTCGCCGCCCACCTCGGCGTGCTCACCGGCCGGCCCGCGATCGGCGTCGCCAAGAACCCCTTCACCTTCTCGTACGACGAGCCGGGGCCGGACCGGGGCGACTTCGCCCCGCTGCTCGCCGGCGGCGAGGAGGTCGGGCGGGCGGTGCGGACCCGGCGCGGGGTCAAGCCCGTCTTCGTCTCCGTCGGGCACCGGATCTCCCTCGACAACGCCTGCGCGCACACGCTCGCGCTCACCCCGCGCTACCGGATCCCCGAGACCACCCGGCACGCCGACGCGCTCTGCCGGCGCGCGCTCGCCGAGGCGCTGGCGGTGAGCGATGCGCGTGCCCGTGCTGAGTAGCGTCTGAGTACCCGTACGGATGTCCGCCGTCAGTCCCTCACGGCACAGTGGCCGTCATGACAACCCCCGTCACCACGTGCCCCCGTGGCCGCTCCGGCGGCCGGGCGATGCCCGTCGTCCTCGCGGTCGCCGCGCTCTCCGCCCTCGCCTGGACCTGCGCCGTCGTGTACGTGCTCGCCGACTGGACCACCGGATGAACGGGCGGCTGCGCTGCGTCGTCCTCGACTGCCCCGACGCGCACGAACTCGCCGCGTTCTACCGGGAGTTGCTGGGTGGGGAGATCACGGCGCCCGACCCGGGGCTCGCCGTCGGAGCCGGTTCCGCCGTGCTGCGCGACGCGCACGGACCGGTCCTCGCCTTCCAGGACGTCGCCGACCACCGACCGCCCGTCTGGGGCGCCCCGGAGCAGCAGTTCCTGCTGGACATCCGGGTCCCGGACCCGGCCGCCGTCCACGACCTGGTGCTCGCCCTCGGGGCCGTTCCCCTCAGCGAGGGCGGACACGGCCAGGGCGGACCGGGGGAGGACGGATCCGGGGCGGAGCCTGGGACCGTCGAGGCCGCCGGACCGCTGTGGCGGGTGTACGCGGATCCGGCCGGACACCCCTTCCGGCTGATGGGGGACTGAGGGCCCCGGGGCGCCTTCGGAGCCGTTCCGCGCACCCGCATCGACCGGGCGCGCGGTGGGCAGGATGAGCGGATGGATCCGCAGACCACACCCCGACGACTCGTCTCCTCCGGCTCCCCCCTCGAACCGGAGATCGGCTTCTCCCGCGCGGTACGGCACGGCCCGTACGTCTCCGTCGCCGGCACCGCGCCGATCGCGGCCGACGGCACCACCTCCGCGCCCGGCGACGTCTACGCCCAGACCGTGCGATGTCTCGACATCGCCGAGGCCGCCCTCCGCGAGGCGGGCGCCCGCCTGACCGACGTCGTCCGCACCCGGGTCATGCTCACGGACGCCACGACCTGGCGGGAGGCGGCCCGCGCCCACGGCGAGCGGTTCGCCGCGATCCGGCCCGCCTGCACCTTCCTGGAGGTGTCCCGGTTCATCGACCCGCAGTGGCTGGTCGAGGTCGAGATCGACGCGATCGTGACCGACCACACCGCCCCGGACATGATCGGCTGGTGAGAGGCCTCCGGTGACGGCGCGGCCGCCCGCTACTCCGTGTGCGCCACCCGGAAGCGGAGGCCCGCCGCCCGCAACCGGGCGATGAGCGCGTCGCCCATCGCCACCGCCGTGGTGACCTGGCCCGCCGTCTTCGGCAGCGGGTCCAGGGCGAGGCAGAGCGCCGACTCGGCGAGCATCTTCGCCGTCTCGTCGTAGCCGGGGTCGCCGCCCGACACCTCGGTGAAGACCCGCCGTCCGCCGCCCTCGCCGACGAAGCGGACGGTGAACCAGCTGCGGGCACGCCGCTCGGCCGACGGGCCGGAGCCCGCCTGGTAGCGGTCCATCATCCACCGCCGTGCGGCGGGCACCTGGGCCGCCGTGACGGCCGCGCCGATCGCCGCGGTGCCGCCGAGCGCCATCGGCAGCGTCTTCACCGAGGCGTAGTGGCGGTACCGGAAGTCGGGGCCGTACCGGTCGAGCGCGGCCGCCGACCGGGCCACCACCTGCGGGTCGAGGGTGGGCAGCGGCAGCGCCCAGGTGCCCGTCTCGGTGCTGAAGCGGGGGGCGCCCAGCGGTGCTCGGGCCCGCCGGCCCACCGACCGGGGCGCGTGCAGCCGGCGCTCACGGGCGGCCCGCAGGATCTCCCGGCCGCGCCCGAAGGCGGTCAGGGCGGAGGCGAAGGTCCCGCCGGAGAAGACGGCGCCGGCCCGGACGTAGCCGTCGACGCGCAGCGGTACGCCCTCCGGCAGCTGCTCCACGGTGAAGAGGACGCCGAGGTCGTGGGGGACGGAGTCGAAGCCGCAGGCGTGCACGATCCGGGCACCGGTCTCCCGGGCGCGGGCGTCGTGGCGGACGTACATGTGATCGACGAACTCGGCCTCGCCGGTCAGATCCAGGTAGTCGGTGCCGGCGTCCGCGCAGGCGGCGACGAGTCCTTCGCCGTACCAGACGTACGGGCCGACCGTGGAGGCCACCACCCGGGCGGACCGGGCGAGTTCCCGCAGCGCGGCTGGGTCCCCGGAGTCCGCGACCACCAGCGGCAGGTCCGCGCAGTGCGGCCGGCCGGCGGCGAGCCGGTCCCGCAGCGCCGCCAGCTTCGCCGCCGAGCGCCCGGCGAGGGCCCAGCGGCACCCGGGGGGCGCGTGCTCGGCCAGATACTCGGCGGTGAGCTCGCCCACGAACCCGGTCGCCCCGTAGAGGACCACGTCGTACGGCCGTGCCCCGGCCTCCGCGCCGGGCTCCCGCCCCGCGTCCGCGCCTGTCTCCATCGAGCCCCACTCCCGTCCCTCGCGTCGCCCCTCGGCGACGCTCTCGGCCGCGTACCCCGTCACGCGTCGGCGAAGCCCCTCGGTCGTGCCGTGGGCGACGCCGTCGGCGATGTCGTCGGCGGTGTAGTCGGCGGAGGATAGCGGACCCGGTCGCCCCGTCGAATTTCCAAGCGCTTGCTCGGCCGGGGGGCTTGTGCCGAGTGGAACACGTTCCTAGCATCTCCGGTGTTACATCATTGGTGTCACACACTCCTGGGGGCTCGATGGGCACGAGGCAGACCGAGCGGACCGGCCCGCTCGCCGGCGTCCGGGTGGTGGAACTCGCCGGCATCGGCCCCGGCCCCTTCGCCGCCATGCTCCTCGGCGACCTCGGCGCCGACGTCGTCCGCGTGGACCGCCCGGGCGGCGCCGGCATCGGCGTCGACCCGGCCAAGGATCTGACCAACCGCAACAAGCGCTCGGTCCTCCTCGACCTGAAGAGCCCCGAGGGCCGCGCCGCCGCCCTCGACCTGACCGAGCGCGCCGACGTGCTGATCGAGGGGTACCGCCCCGGTGTCGCCGAACGCCTCGGCGTCGGCCCGGAGGAGTGCCTCGCCCGCAACCCCCGACTCGTCTACGGGCGGATGACCGGCTGGGGCCAGGACGGACCGCTCGCCCCCACCGCCGGCCACGACATCGGCTACATCGCCGTCACCGGCGCCCTCGGCATGATCGGCCCGGACCCGGACGGCCCGCCGGCCATCCCCGCCAACCTCGTCGGCGACTACGCCGGCGGCTCCCTCTACCTCGTCATCGGCGTCCTCGCCGCTCTCCAGCACGCCCGCGCGCACGGCGAGGGGCAGGTCGTCGACGCGGCCATCGTGGACGGCACCGCCCACCTCACCACCATGATCCACGCCATGGTCGCGGCCGGCGGCTGGCAGGACCGGCGCGGGGTGAACCTCCTCGACGGCGGCTGCCCCTTCTACGGCGTGTACGCGACCTCCGACGGCGGCCACATGGCCGTCGGCGCCCTGGAGGAACGCTTCTACGACGAGTTCGCCCGCCTCCTCGACCTCACCGAGCCCGGCTCCGGAGCCGGGCCCGGAGCGGAGCCCAAAGCCACAGCCGAGCCCGCAGCCGGTGCCTACGCCACCGCGCTCCGCCGCGACCTCGCCCGCTGGCCCGAGCTGCGCGAGGCCGTCGCGGCGCGCTTCCGGAGCCGTACCCGCGCCGAGTGGACCGAGGTCTTCGAGGGCACCGACGCCTGCGTCGCCCCCGTCCTCTCGCTCCGCGAGGCCCCCGCCCACCCGCACCTCGCCGCCCGCGCCACCTTCACCGAGCACGGCGGGCTGGTCCAGCCGGCGCCCGCGCCCCGCTTCTCCGCCACCCCCGGCACCCTCCGTACCGGCCCGGTGCTGCCCGGCGCCGACACCGCCGAGGTCGCCCGCGACTGGGGCGTCCCCGCCCTGCGCCCCGAGGACGCCCCGCACATCCCGGACGCCCCGCCCACCCAGGAGTCGAAGACCGCATGAAGCGCACGCTCTACACCGAGGACCACGAGGCCTTCCGGGCCACCGTCCGCACCTTCCTGGAGAAGGAGGTCCTGCCCCACTACGAGCAGTGGGAGAAGGACGGCATCGTCTCCCGCGAGGCCTGGCTCGCCGCCGGCCGGCAGGGCCTGCTCGGCATCGCCGTCGAGGAGGAGCACGGCGGCGGGGGCAACCCCGACTTCCGGTACGCCGCCGTGCTCGCCGAGGAGTTCACCAAGGCGGCCGCCCCCGGCCTCGCCATCGGCCTCCACAACGACATCATCGGCCCGTACCTCACCAAGCTCGCCACCGAGGAGCAGCGGCGGCGCTGGCTGCCGGGCTTCTGCTCCGGCGAGATCGTCACCGCGATCGCGATGACCGAGCCCGGTGCCGGTTCCGATCTCCAGGGCATCCGCACCACCGCGGAGGACCGCGGCGACCATTGGGTCCTCAACGGCTCGAAGACCTTCATCTCCAACGGCATCCTCGCCGATCTGGTGGTCGTCGTCGCGAGGACCACCCCTGAGGGCGGCGCCCGCGGCCTCTCCCTGCTCGTGGTCGAGCGGGGCATGGAGGGCTTCGAGCGCGGCCGCAACCTCGACAAGATCGGGCAGAAGTCCCAGGACACCGCCGAGCTCTTCTTCAAGGACGTCCGCGTCCCCAAGGAGAACCTGCTGGGCGAGCTCGACGGCGCCTTCGTCCACCTGATGACCAACCTCGCCCAGGAGCGCCTCGCGATCGCGGTCGCCGGGATCGCCGGCGCCGAGCACCTGCTGGAGCTCACCACCCGGTACGTCAAGGAGCGCGAGGCCTTCGGGCGGCCGCTCGCCAAGCTCCAGCACGTGCGGTTCGAGATCGCGGAGATGGCGACCGAGTGCGCCGTCACCCGCGCCTTCGTGGACCGCTGCATCGCCGAGCACGCGGACCCGACCGGGCTGGGCCTCGATCCCGTCAACGCCTCCATGGCGAAGTGGTGGGCGACCGAGCTCCAGAAGCGGGTCACCGACCGCTGTCTGCAACTGCACGGCGGATACGGCTACATGAGCGAGTTCCCGGTCGCCCGCGCCTTCACCGACGGCCGCATCCAGACCATCTACGGCGGCACGACCGAGATCATGAAGGAGATCATCGGCCGCTCCCTCCTCGGCTGATCGCCGCCCTCGGCCGACCCCCGGACGTCCTCGGCCGACCCCCGACATCCTCGGCCGACCCCAGAAACCCCCGGCCGACCCTCAGGCGTCCTCGGAAGACACGACGGACGCCACGCCCCGCCCCGACCCCTCCCGCTCGTCGCAAACCCTCACCCGCGAAAGGCTTCCCGTGAGCACCGAAGCGTACGTGTACGACGCGATCCGCACCCCGCGCGGACGCGGCAAGGCCAACGGCTCCCTGCACGGCACCAAGCCCATCGACCTGGTCACCGGCCTGATCCGGGAGATCCAGACCCGCAACCCCGGGCTCGACCCGGCCGCCGTCGACGACATCGTCCTCGGCGTCGTCGGCCCGGTCGGCGACCAGGGCTCCGACATCGCCCGGATCGCCGCCATCGCCGCCGGTCTCCCCGACACCGTCGCCGGCGTCCAGGAGAACCGCTTCTGCGCCTCGGGCCTCGAAGCGGTGAACATGGCCGCCATGAAGGTCCGCTCCGGCTGGGAGGACCTCGTCCTCGCCGGTGGCGTCGAGTCCATGTCCCGGGTGCCGATGGCCTCGGACGGCGGCGCCTGGTTCGCCGACCCGATGACCAACCTGGAGACCAACTTCGTCCCGCAGGGCATCGGCGCCGACCTCATCGCCACCATCGAGGGCTTCAGCCGCCGCGACGTGGACGAGTACGCCGCCCTCTCCCAGGAGCGCGCCGCGACCGCCTGGAAGGAGGGGCGCTTCGGCCGCTCCGTCGTCCCCGTCGTCGACCGGGCCGGCCTGACGGTCCTCGACCACGACGAGTTCATGCGCCCCGGCACCACCGCCGACTCCCTCGCCCGGCTCAAGCCGTCCTTCGCGGACATCGGCGAGCTCGGCGGCTTCGACGCGGTCGCGCTCCAGAAGTACCACTGGATCGAGGAGATCGACCACGTCCACCACGCGGGCAACTCCTCCGGCATCGTCGACGGCGCCTCCCTCGTCGCCGTCGGCTCGAAGGAGATCGGGGAGCGGTACGGGCTGACGCCCCGCGCCCGGATCGTCTCCGCCGCCGTCTCCGGCTCCGAGCCCACCATCATGCTCACCGGCCCCGCCCCGGCCACCCGCAAGGCGCTCGCCAAGGCCGGACTCACCATCGACGACATCGACCTGATCGAGATCAACGAGGCCTTCGCCGCGGTCGTCCTCCGCTTCGTCAAGGACATGGGCGTCTCCCTGGACAAGGTCAACGTCAACGGCGGCGCCATCGCGCTCGGCCACCCGCTCGGCGCCACCGGCGCGATCATCCTCGGCACCCTCGTCGACGAGCTGGAGCGCCAGGACAAGCGCTACGGCCTCGCCACCCTCTGCGTCGGCGGCGGCATGGGCATCGCCACCATCGTCGAGCGCGTCTGACCTCCCCGTCCGCACCCCTCTACCGGAGAAGCATCAGTCATGAGCGAGAGCAGCACCATCCGCTGGGAGCAGGACCACACGGGGATCGTCACCCTCGTCCTCGACGACCCGAACCAGTCCGCCAACACCATGAACCAGGCGTTCCGCGCGTCGATCAAGGCCGTCGCCGACCGCCTGGAGGCCGAGAAGGACTCCATCCGCGGCGTCATCTACACCTCCGCGAAGAAGACCTTCTTCGCCGGCGGGGACCTCAAGGACATGATCCAGGCGGGCCCCGAGCACGCCCAGGACATCTTCGGCGCCGCCATGGACATGAAGCGGGCCCTGCGCCGCATCGAGACGCTCGGCAAGCCCGTCGTCGCCGCCCTCAACGGCGCGGCCCTCGGCGGCGGTTACGAGATCGCGCTCGCCTCCCACCACCGGATCGCGCTCGACGCGTCCGGCTCCAAGATCGGCCTGCCCGAGGTCACCCTCGGTCTGCTGCCCGGCGGCGGCGGCGTCACCCGCACCGTCCGCCTCATGGGCATCACCGACGCCCTCCTCAAGGTCCTCCTCCAGGGCACCCAGTACACCCCGAAGCGCGCCCTCGACAGCGGCCTGGTCCACGAACTGGCGTCCACGCCGGAGGAGATGATGGCCAAGGCCATCGCCTTCATCGACACCCACCCGGAGTCCGCGCAGCCCTGGGACGTGCCCGGGTACCGCATCCCCGGCGGCACCCCGTCGAACCCGAAGTTCGCCGCGAACCTGCCGGCCTTCCCGGCCAACCTGCGCAAGACGCTGAACGGCGCCCCCTACCCGGCCCCGCGCAACATCATGGCCGCGGCCGTCGAGGGCTCCCAGGTCGACTTCGAGTCCGCTCAGGTCATCGAGTCGCGCTACTTCACCGAGCTGGTCACCGGCCAGACCGCGAAGAACATGATCCAGGCGTTCTTCTTCGACCTCCAGGCCGTCAACTCCGGCGCCAGCCGCCCCAAGGGCGTCGAGAAGCGCCAGGTCCGCAAGGTCGCCGTGCTCGGCGCCGGCATGATGGGCGCCGGCATCGCCTACTCCTGCGCCCGCGCCGGCATCGAGGTGGTCCTCAAGGACGTCACCGACGAGGCCGCCGCCAAGGGCAGGGCGTACTCCGAGAAGCTCTGCGCCAAGGCCGTCTCCCGGGGCCGTACGACGCAGGAGAAGGCCGACGCCCTGCTCGCCCGCATCACCCCCACCGCCGACCCGCGGGCGCTGGCCGGCTGCGACGCGGTGATCGAGGCCGTCTTCGAGGACACCTCGCTCAAGCACAAGGTCTTCCAGGAGATCCAGCACGTCGTCGACGCCGACGCGCTGCTCTGCTCCAACACCTCGACCCTGCCCATCACCGTCCTCGCCGAGGGCGTCGAGCGCCAGGACGACTTCATCGGCCTGCACTTCTTCTCGCCGGTCGACAAGATGCCGCTGGTCGAGATCATCAAGGGCGAGCGCACCGGGGACGAGGCCCTGGCCCGCGCCTTCGACCTGGTCCGCCAGATCAACAAGACGCCGATCGTCGTCAACGACTCGCGCGGCTTCTTCACCTCCCGCGTCATCGGGCACTTCCTCAACGAGGGCGTCGCGATGGTCGGCGAGGGCATCGAGCCCGCCTCGATCGAGCAGGCCGCGGCGCAGGCCGGCTACCCGGCCAAGATCCTGTCCCTGATGGACGAGCTGACCCTCACGCTGCCGCGCAAGATCCGCAACGAGACGAAGAAGGCCGTCGAGGAGTCCGGCGGCGTCTGGGCCACCCACCCCGGCGAGGCCGTCATCGACCGCATGGTCGACGAGTTCGGCCGCCCCGGCCGCAGCGGCGGCGCGGGCTTCTACGACTACGACGAGACGGGCAGGCGCGGCAGGCTGTGGCCGGGTCTGCGCGAGCACTTCGCGAAGCCGGGGTACGAGATCCCCTTCCGCGACATGCAGGAGCGCATGCTCTTCGCGGAGGCCCTGGACACCGTCCGCCTCCTGGAGGAGGGCGTCCTGACCTCGGTCGCCGACGCCAACATCGGCTCCATCATGGGCATCGGCTTCCCGGCCTGGACCGGCGGCATCCTCCAGTACGTCAACGGCTACGAGGGCGGTGTCGCCGGCTTCACGGCGCGCGCCCGCGAGCTGGCGGAGACGTACGGCGAGCGCTTCGCCCCGCCGGCCCTCCTGGTGGCGAAGGCGGAGCGGGGCGAGACCTTCACGGACTCCTGAACGCCGACCGCAACTCCTCGCTCAGGGAGCGCTGGAACGCGGTGACGAGGGCCTGGACCACCATCGGCTGCATGTGCGCCGAGAGCGACCTCATCGCGGTGAGGTGGTCCGGGTCCTCCCCGCTCTCCCGGTACGGGTTCCACACCTCCTCCTGGAACAGCCGCGCCAACTCCTGGGCGGCGGACCGGGCGTGGGCGAGGAGCACCGTCCGGGAGGCGAGGATGGTCTCGTGCTCGATCGGCACGTCGAGGAGTTCGACACCGAGCCGCAGCAGGGACCCGTCGAGCCGGAACACCCCGTCGTCGCCGGACGGCTCCAGCACCCCGATGGCGGCCAGCCGTTCGAGGTCCCGGTCGGCCAACTCCCTCCCGGCGCGCCGCTCCAGCTCCCTCCGGGTGATGGTCTCCGCGGACTCCGGCGCCCAGGACGCCACGAGCGCCCGGTGCACGGCGAGGTCCTGGGCGCTGAGTTCGGGCGGCAGCTGCTCCAGGTACCGCTCGATCGCGGCGAGCGTCATGCCCTGCCGCTGGAGCTCCTCGATGAGCGCGAGCCGGGCCAGGTGCTCGGGGCCGTACCGGCCGACCCGGCGGGGGCCGATCACCGGCGGCGGCAGCAGCCCCCGCGTCCCGTAGAACCGCACGGTCCGCACCGTGACCCCGGCCCGCGCGGCCAGTTCGTCGACGGTGTACCCGGGCAGCCGTCCCTCGTCGCTCGCGTCCTCCATGGTGGAACAGTATTGCTGTCTCACCACTGCTGTGAAAGACCCCGGGCCTCCCGGGTCACCGCCGCGCGGGTGCGGCGAGGGCGGCGTCGACGGCCGTGTACGTCACTCCGTGGTCGGCCAGGGCCTCGGCGACCACCCCGCCGGTCGTGGTGAGGGCGAGGAGCAGGTGCTCGTCGCCGATCTCCCGGTCCTTGCGGGCCAGCGCCACGCGCAGGGACTTCTCCAGCACGGTCTTCGCCTCGCGGGAGAAGGTCCGGCGCCCGGACCACCGGCCCGGGTCCTTGCGGTCCGCCGCGAGCGCCCCCGTCCCGTGGGTCTCCTCGACGCGGGCGACGATCGCGCCGACGTCGATGCCGAGGTCCGCCAGGGCCTCCGCGTCCGCCCGGGACAGCCCGGCCCGGCGCCGGGCGTCGGTGAGGGCGGCGAGCAGCGAAGGGCGCCGGTCCGGCGGGCAGAGCCGGCCGAGCGCCGCCGCCGCGCGGGTGTCCTCCCGGTCGAGCAGGGCCAGCAGCAGGTGCTCCGGAGTGACGGTCGCCGCGCCTCCGCGTCCGGCGTGCTCGGCGGCGCCCTGCACCACGGCGCGCGCGGCCTTCGTGAACCGTTCGAACATCACTGCCTCCCGTACTTCTTGTGGACGGCCTGCCGGCTGACACCCAGCTCGGTCGCGATCTCCTGCCAGGACCACCCCTGGTTGCGCGCGGCGCGCACCTGGACGGCCTCCAGCTGTTCCAGCAGTCGCCGCAAGGCGGACACGGCCCGCAGTCCGACCCGGGGGTCGCGGTCACCGGCCCGTGCGGCGAGATCGGTCGCATCGGTCATGGTGTCAATGTAGGTTGACATCCGATCGGATGTCAACCCCGGTTGACGGCTCCCGTTGTCGGACCCTCCCCCTACCGTGTGCGGGGGCGGGGGCGGACGGAGCGCCGGTGGGGGTTAGAGTCGGCGGCCGGTCCGCGTCGGCGGGCGGGAACAGGGGAGTGGGATGTACGCGCAACTGAGGGAGACCGCTTCGGAATTGGCCGGAGTCCTGTGGCGGGAGCACACCGTGTACCGGGAGCGGGGCGGTGGCGTGGTGATCCGGGGGGAGCACGTGGAGCGGTGGATCAGCCTGGCGCCGACGGGCGGCAAGGACCGCGCGCTGCTGCGGGCCGGACGGCTGCTCGACGGCGGGACGACGGCCCCGGCGCGTACCGAGGTCGTCGTGGACCTCACGGCGCCGGTCTCCGAGCTGGCCGCCGTGTGCCGGCGGATGCTCGCCGAGGTCGCCGCGGCGGCGGAGCCGCCCGCCGCCGGGCCCTCGCGGGCCGGGCGCCCCGGGAAGCCCCGGAAGGACAAGGGCTCCGGCCCCTCGCGCGCCGGGCGGCCGGAGCGGGCGCGGAGGAGCCGGCACACGGGTGCCGGCTCCTGGGTGGTGCTGGTGCTGGTCGGCATAGCCGTGGCCGCCTGGGCGTACACCGTCTTCGGCGGCCCCGGCTACTGACCCGCGGGCCCGGGAGGCCGGCTCAGAAGGCGGTCACCGGGTAGTGGTCCGACAGGTTGGTGTACGTGTACGTCGTGCCCCAGCTGGAGACCGTCCACGGCGCGGCCGACTCCAGGATCACGTGGTTGGTCCAGTTCGCCGGGCGGGCGTTCCCCGCCCGGTGGAGGACGTGATCCAGGTCCTCGCGCGGGTCGTCCGGGTAGCGCTCGGCCGCGATCGAGTTCAGTTCGGTGTCGAAGGAGTACGGGTGGCCGGTGCGGGCGTCCGCGTCCGCCAGGCCCGCGTCGGCGAGCATCGAGGCGTACTCGGGCGAGTGGGAGTCGACGTTCATGTCGCCGGCGACGATCACCTGCTCGCCGGCCGGGATGTTCTTGGCGTCGAGGAAGGCGTCCATCGCCTTGAACTGGCGGCTGCGCGTCTGCGCCGCCTCGCCCGCCGCGCAGCCCGGGTCGGTGGACTGGGCGTGGGTGCCCACGACGTGCACCCGGCTGCCGTTCACGTCGAGGACCGCGTAGGCGAAGCCCTTGTTCGAGAACCAGTCGGCGCCGCAGGCGTCCTTGTAGACGTACTGCTCCTTGCGGACGATCGGCCACTTGCTGAGGATCGTCACCCCGCCGTCCTCGGGCGTCGCCGCCGCGTAGGAGCCGCCGGTCGCGTCCCAGCCGCTCTTGGAGCGGCCCACGACGGGCGTCTGGTGCGGGTACGCGGCGGCGGCGTTCGCCTTCAGCGCGTCCGAGGAGGAGTTGTCGAACGCCTCCTGGATCACCACGACGTCCTGGCCCCGGAAGAAGGGCGCCGCGGGTATCGCCCGGGCCCGGTGGTCCTGTCCCCAGTTCGGGTAGAGGGTCTTGCTGAAGAGGAAGGCGTTGTAGGTGAGCACCTTCAGGCGGGGCACCCCGTCCGTGGCGGACGCGGAGGCGGCGGGGGCGGTCGCCCCCAGGGTGGCGGCGGCGAGTGCCAGGGGGACGGCGGCACCGGGGATGCGGCGGAACGTGCTGAGGGACACGTGAACTCCCGACGGGTGGTGGGGGGTTGTACTCGGCGCGCGCCATACAATCAGTCGTAGTTACCTTCCGGTAGCCTTCAGGTGCCGGGAATCTTGCCCGCGTCGTACGAGCGCGCCAACGATCGCCCGGGTGTACGATTCGCCGCTTCCGGGACCAGGTAGAATGCGCGCCATGACGACCCTCGCCTCCAACTCCACGATCTTCAACATGGACCTCGGTCCGCTCAACCCGGTCTGGGCTGAGCTCATCCTCGGCTTCGCCGTCTTCTTCCTCACCTTCTTCTTCCTGGCCAAGGTGATCCTTCCGAAGATCAAGCGCACCATCGAGGAGCGCGAGGACGCCACCGAGGGCGCCACCGGCCGCGCCGACGACCTGCGCGCCGAGGCCGCCGAGATCCGCGCCCAGTACGAGGCCGAGCTCGCCGAGGCCCGCCACGACGCCGCCCGGATCCGCTCCAAGGCCGTCGAGGAGGGCTCCACCGCCATCGCCGCCGCCCGCGCCGAGGGCCAGGCCGAGCGCGACGCCATCCTCGTCGCCGGCACCGCGAAGATCACCGCCGAGCGCGAGGCCGCCGAGCGCGAGCTCAACGCCGACGTCGACGCCTGGGCCCGCGCCCTCGCCAGCCGCATCGTCGGCGAGCCGGTCGGCGCCGACCGCGCCTGACCGCGACCGAACCGCGACCACCACGCCGGGGCCGTTCCCGGGGCGAGAGCCCACGGGAACGGCCCCGGCGTCGTACGCCCCGACCGTGCGCCCGAGGTGCACCCTGGAGGGGCGGCCACCGAGGCGAGAGGCAGGGGGACCCCCGTATGAGCACCAGGTCCGGAACCGAGACCCGGGCGCAGGCCCCCGGCGGACGGCGGGCGCCCGACCCCGCCCCGCCGCCCGTCGGCGGCGTGCTGTGGAGCGTCGCCGGGGACGTCCGGGCGCTGCTCATGCTGCCCGCCGCGCTCACCATGCAGGTCGCCCACCCGGCGATCGGCGCCGGCGTCGACGAGCACTCCGTCTTCCGCACCGACCCCTGGGGGCGCGGCGAGCGCTCGCTGCGCTCCGTCCAGCTCTGGGTGTACGGGGGCGACGAGGCCGCGGCCGAGGGGCGCCGGCTGCGCGCGCTGCACCGGGACATCCAGGGCACCGACGCGCACGGGCGCCGCTACCACGCCCTCACCCCCGCCTACTACGCCTGGGTCCACGCCACCGGCTACCCCGTCTACCGGCACGGCCTCGCCCTGCTCCACCGCCCCCTCACCGAGGCCCAGGACCGCGCGCTGTACGCGGAGTGGCTCCAGGTCGGCCGGATCCTCGGCATCCACGACCGGGACATGCCGCAGGCCGTCGAGGAGTTCTGGCCCTACTACCGCGAGGTGCTCGCGGAGGAGCTGGAGGCCACCGCCGTCGTCCGCGAGCTCATCGACCCGGACGCCCCCGTCCCCGCCCCCGACCGGGGCCCGCTGCTCGTCCGGCTCGCGCTTCGCCCGCTCTGGCCGCTGCTCCGCCGCCCCTTCCAGCGGATCCGCGCCTTCCTCACCGTCGGCCTGATGCCGCCGGACGCCCGCGCGGCCATCGGCCTGGAGTGGACGCCCGGGCAGGAGCGCCGGCTGCGCCGCCTCGCCCGCTTCGTCCGGCTCGTCGTGCCGGTCCTGCCCGAGCGGCTGCGCTACCTCCCGCTCGCCCGCGACGCCCGCGAGGCCGCCCGCCGCGCGGAGCGCTGACGGACGGCCTCGCGGGGGCTTCTCAGTGGTCCTCGTGGTCGTGAACCGTGTTCGTCGCGGCGATCTTCTTCCACGACCTCGGCTGCGCGGGCTTCGCCCGGAGGGACTCCGGCGCGGCCGACCGCGCCGCCGGGGCCGCCGCCGCCGACGGACCGGCGGCCGGCTTGGAGGGCTCGTACAGCCAGGTGTCGAAGAGCGCCGCCAGCGGCTTGCCGGAGACCTGCTCCGCGTACCGGACGAAGTCCGCGACCCGCGCGTTGCCGTGCGCGAACCGCTGCGGCCACCCCTTCAGGATCGCGAAGAAGTCCTCGTCGCCGATCTCGTTCCGCAGTGCCTGGAGCGCCAGCGCGCCCCGGTCGTACACCGCGATGTGGAACAGGGCGTCCGCCCCCGGGTCGCCCGGCTTCACCGTCCAGAACGGGTCCTCGGCCGTCCGCAGGGCGTAGACGTAGTCCGCCAGTTCCTGGGCCGTGCCCTCGCCCTCCTTCTCCGACCACAGCCACTGGCTGTAGCGGGCGAAGCCCTCGTTGATCCAGATGTCCTTCCAGTCGCGCACCGAGACGCTGTCGCCGTACCACTGGTGGGCCAGCTCGTGCACGACCACCGAGGTGTTCGCGCCGTTGGCGAACTGGCGGGGGCTGTAGAAGGGCCGGGTCTGGGTCTCCAGGGCGTAGCCGCTGGTCACGTTCGGCACGTAGCCGCCGAGCGCGTTGAAGGGGTACGGGCCGAAGACCCCCTCCAGCCACTCCGCGACCTCGGCGGTCCGCTCGACCGAGGCGCGGGCCGCGCCCGCGTTGTCGCCGAGGTCCTTGCTGTAGGCGTTGAGGACGGGCAGCCCGTTCGCGGTCCGGTCCGTCGTGATGTCGAACCTGCCGACCGCGAGGGTGGCCAGATATGTCGCCTGCGGCTTGGTGGAGCGCCAGTGGAAGCGGGTCCAGCCGAGCCGGGAGGACTGTGCCTGGAGCACGCCGTTGCTGATCGCCTGGGTGCCGTCCGGCACCGACACCGACACGTCGAAGGTGGCCTTGTCGCGCGGGTGGTCGTTGGAGGGGAACCACCAGGCGGCCGAGTCCGGCTCCTGCGCGGCGACCCCGCCGTCCGGGGTGCGGTGCCAGGCGGACCAGCCGTCGACCTTGAACTCCGAGGGCTTGCCCGCGTACCGGACCACCACCGTGACCTGCTTGCTCCTCGGCAGCGGGGCCGCGGGGACGATCTCCAGCTCGTGCTCGCCGGTCGCGGTGAACTTCGCGAGCCGCCCGTCGACCCGGACCTCCGTGGCCTTCAGTCCCAGGTCCAGGTTGAAGCGCGAGAGGTTCTGCGTGGTCGTCGCCAGGATCGTCGCCGTGCCCTCCAGGAGGTCGGTCGCCGGCTGGTACTTCAGGCGCAGGTCGTAGTGGGAGACGTCGTACCCGCCGTTGCCGCTGACGGGGTAGTAGGGGTCGCCGATGCCCGGCGCGCCCGGGACGTAGTCGGCCGCCGATGCCGGGATCGCCAGCAGCAGGGAGGCCGCGAGGGCGCTCGGAACGATGATTCTGCGGTGCACGGATGGTCTCCAAGTCGTGAGCGACAGAGCGGACGCGAGACGCGTGGGTGGGCGTCGGTCCTCAGTTCGTACGCATTCGGACTCTAGGAACCACGCGACGCAGGGTCACGTAAAGACCGCGTCCCGTCACACGATCGCCATTCGGCCGACACGAACCGCCGGTTCACCCGTTTCCCGTACACGGTCTTCCGCCCCGCCCCGGGCGACGAGTACGTTCCCGCCCATGCCGATGCGATTCCGCGCCGCCCGCCGCGTCCTGGCCCTCGCCGCCGGGACCGCCGTGCTCGGACTGCCCCTCGTCAGCGTCCCCGCGAAGGCGGCGGGCCCCGCCGGGCCGCCGGCCCCGCCCCGGACCGGCTTCGAGACGAGCGGCGGCGCGCGCTGGACGACCGAGGCGGAGGAGCGGGACTTCCTCGCCGCCGTCGACCGGGGCAGCGACCGGGTCACCGTCACCACCCTCGGCACCACCGAGCAGGGCCGGCCGCTCCGGCTCGCCGCGCTCGGCCCCGCGCACGGCGCCACCACCGTCCTCCTCGTCTGCGGCCAGCACGGCGACGAACCCGCGGGCCGGGAGGCCTGCCTCGCCACCGTCAGGGACCTCGCCCACGCCTCCGCCCCCGCCACCCGGCGCCTCCTCGCCCGCACCACCGTCCTCGTCGTCCCCAACGCCAACCCCGACGGCCGCGAGGCCGGCACCCGCGGAAACGCCGCCGGCGTCGACGTCAACCGCGACCACCTCGCCCTGCGCACCGCGGAGGCCCGCGCCCTCGCCGCCCTCGTCCGGGACCGCCGCCCGGACCTCGTCCACGACCTCCACGAGTACGCCGCCACCCCCGGCTTCTACGACAAGGACCTGCTCGCCCTCTGGCCGCGCGGCCTCGACACCCACGCCCGCGTCCACGCCGAGTCCCGCACCCTCTCCGAGGAGTACGTCCGCCCCGGCGCGGCCCGCGCCGGGTACACCCACGGCGTCTACGGCATCTGGACCGACCCCCTCACCGGACGCCCGGTGAAGCAGGTCGCCGGCGACGGCCAGGAACGGATCCTGCGGAACACCGCCGGGATCAAGCACATGACCGCCCTCCTCGCCGAGACCCGCGAGGACCCGCTCGGCGCGGCCGAGGAGCGCGACCCCGCACTCAACCAGCGGCGCAGGGTCGCCACCCATCTCAACGCGCTGGCGGACGTCTTCGCGTACGTCTCCGAGCGCCGCGGCCCGCTCGCCGCCGCCTCCGCCGCCGCCCGCCTCTCCGGTCTCGCCGACCGGGGGCCCGTCCACCTCGGCGGCGCCGACAACGACCCGCCCGAGCCCGCCGAGATCCTCGCCGACCCGCCCTGCGGCTACCGGCTCGACGCCGTCCAGTACGCCGGGACGGGCGACGAACTCGCTCTGCACGGCGTGACGGTGAGCCGCCTGGCCGACGGCGGGGCCTTCGTGCCGCTGCGCCAGTCGCAGCGGGCGCTCGTCGCGCTGCTGCTCGACCCCAGGGCGACCTACCACCTCGTCAGTGGGCGTCCTGTGGAGGAGTGTTGACGATCGGGTGGATACGGCGGGCCGTGTCCGATCGGTCCTTTCACTCCAGGTAAAGTTACCGATCGGTACTGACCATGCCTCATCCGGGCCGCAACAGCCCCGACTTGGAGAAACACATGCACCACGCGACGCGCGCGCGCCGCATCCTGCCCGCCCTGTTCACCACGACGCTGCTGGCCGGGGGCCTGCTGCTCGGACAGGCCGTCACCGCCCCGACGGCCGAGGCGGCACCGCACCGCACCTGCAACGTCAAGCAGTTGAGGAACCAGGCGCAGGACGAGCGCAACCGGGGCGCCCAGCTCAAGCGCCTCGGCGCCCACGAGGAGTCCCGCCGCGCCTACGCCCGCGCCGCGGCCCTGGACACCCGCGCCAGGCAGTGCGAGCGCGCCGACGAGATCGTCGCGCCGCCCATCTGGAAGTGACCCGCGGCGGGACCCCGCATCCGGGAGTGACCGGCGACGGGATCTCCCGCGTCCGGTAGCGACCGGCGGCGGGACCTCCCGCATCCGGTAGCGACCGGCAGCGGGACCTCCCGCCCCGTGCCGAAGGCCCCCGCCCCCTCCAGGGCGGGGGCCTCCGGCCGTTCAGCCCGTCACGAGGTCCGCCGCCCGCCGCGCGCAGCCCCACGCCACCGTGACCCCGGCGCCCCCGTGCCCGTAGTGGTGCACGAGCAGCCCGCCGCCCGGCAGCCGCTCCGCCTCGACGCGCACCCCGCCGGACCGGGCCGGGCGCATCCCCACCCGGTGGCCCAGCACCCGGGCGCCGGCGATCTCCGGCCTGATCCGGGCGCACCGCGCCACGATCCCCGCCGCCGTCGCCGGGTCGGGCTCCGTCCCCTCCGCCCCCTCCTCCGCCGTCCCGCCGAGGACCAGCCGCCCCGGCTGCGGGAAGAAGTACGTCGTCTCCGCCGACCCGGCGTCCGCCGCCGTGAACCACTCCTCGATCCCCGGGTTCTCCACCAGCACCAACTGCCCCCGCACCGCACCCACTCCGCCGTCCGGCACCAGCTCCCGCGCGGCGAGCCCCGTGCAGTTCACCACCACCGGCGCCGCCGCGGCCGGCTCCTCCCAGCCCGTCACCGCCCGCCGCTCGACCACCCCGCCCGCCGCCTCCAGCCGGGCCCGCAGCCACGCCAGGTGGACCGGCATGTCGATCAGCGGCAACCGGGCCGCGAGCCCGGTGGCGTACGGCCCCGGCACCTCGGCCGCCGGCAGCTGACGCAGCCCCTCCACCCGCGCCGCCCACGCGCCGAGACCGGCCAGGACCGTGTCGGCGTGGACCCCCGGCACCCACCGCACCCCGGTCTCCTCCGGCGCGCCGGCCAGCTCCCCGTAGACCCGCAGCGACTCCAGCGCCCACTCCCCGGCCTGCGCCGCCGGCTCTATCCGGTACGGCCACCACAGGGCGCCCGCCACCGCGGAGGTCGTCGCCTCCGCCGGGTCCCTGGACCAGACCCGTACCAGCGCCCCGCGCTCCGCCAGCGTCACCGCCGTCGTCAGCCCGACGACCCCGCCGCCCACCACGACCACCTCGCCGATCACGCCGCTCCCCATGCCTCGGACCGTACCCGGACGACGCCCCGCACCCACGTAGGATGCGTGGTCTGATGACTGCCACTCTCGTCGCCAAGGACCTCGCCGCCGGCCACGGCGAACGCACCCTCTTCGCCGGGCTCGACCTCGTCGTCGCCCCCGGCGACGTCATCGGCCTCGTCGGCGTCAACGGCGCCGGCAAGTCCAGCCTGCTGCGGCTGCTCGCCGGGCTCGACACCCCCGAGGAGGGCGAGGTCAGGCTCTCGCCGCCCACCGCGACCGTCGGCCACCTGCCGCAGGAGCCCGAGCGGCGCGAGGGCGAGACCGTCCGGGAGTTCCTGGCCCGCCGCACCGGCGTCGCCGCCGCCCAGACCGCGATGGACGAGGCCACCCAGGGTCTCGTCGACGGCACCCCCGGCGCCGACGACGCCTACGCCACCACCCTGGAGCGCTGGCTGGACCTCGGCGGCGCCGACCTCGACGAGCGCGCCGAGGAGGTCACCGCCTCCCTCGGCCTCACCGTCGGCCTCGACCAGCCGATGACCGGCCTCTCCGGCGGCCAGGCCGCCCGCGCGGGCCTCGCCTCCCTCCTCCTCTCCCGCTACGACGTCTTCCTCCTCGACGAGCCGACCAACGACCTCGACCTGGACGGCCTGGAGCGCCTGGAGTCCTTCGTGAAGGGCCTGCGGGCCGGCACCGTCGTCGTCAGCCACGACCGCGAGTTCCTCACCCGCACCGTCACCAAGGTCCTCGAACTCGACCTCGCCCAGCAGCAGATCACCCTCTACGGCGGCGGCTACGACGCCTACCTGGACGAGCGCGCCACCGCCCGCCGGCACGCCCGCGAGGAGTACGAGGAGTACGCCGACAAGAAGTCCGCCCTGGAGGGCCGCGCGCTCATGCAGCGCAACTGGATGGACAAGGGCGTCCGCAACGCCCGCCGCAAAGCGAGCGACAACGACAAGATCGGGCGCAAGCTGCGCGGCGAGTCCAGCGAGAAGCAGGCCGCCAAGGCCCGCCAGACCCAGCGCATGATCGAGCGCCTGGAGGTCGTCGACGAGCCCCGCAAGGAATGGGAGCTGCGCATGGAGATCGCCTCCGCGCCCCGCTCCGGCGCCGTCGTCGCCACCCTCCGCGACGCCGGGGTCCGCCGCGGCGACTTCTCCTTCGGACCGGTCTCCCTCCAGATCGACTGGGCCGACCGGGTCGCCGTCACCGGAGCCAACGGCGCCGGCAAGTCCACCCTCCTCGCCGCCCTCCTCGGCCGTCTCCCGCTCGACTCCGGCCACGCCGTCCTCGGCCCCGGCGTCGTCGTCGGCGAGGTCGACCAGGCCCGCAGGCTCTTCCACGGCACCGAGACCCTCCTCGACGCCTTCTGCGCCGCCGTCCCGGAGACCGAACCGGCCGAGGTCCGCACCCTGCTCGCCAAGTTCGGCCTCAAGGCCGACCACGTGCTGCGCCCCGCCACCACCCTCTCCCCGGGCGAACGGACCCGCGCCGCGCTCGCCCTCCTCCAGGGCAGGGGCGTCAACCTCCTCGTCCTCGACGAGCCCACGAACCACCTCGACCTGCCCGCCATCGAGCAGCTGGAGTCCGCCCTCGACTCCTACGACGGCACCCTCCTCCTGGTGACGCACGACCGCCGGATGCTCGACGCGGTCCGCGTGAACCGGCGCGTCGAGGTCGCCGCGGGCAAGGTCACCGAGCTCTGATGGGCGTCGCCTCCGGCCGGGGGCGCGCCACGGCGCGCCCCCTCGCCGTCCTCGCCCCCGGCGAGCGGTGGGCGGGCGGCCCGCTCCGCCCCGCCCCGGAGGACCACCTCGGGGCCGGCGCGGTCCCCGACGCCCCGCGCGCCCCGGCGCCGGGGCTCCCCCCGACTCCGGCGGCGACCGCGGCGGCCACGCCGCGGGCGGCGACGGACGACCCGGCCGCCGCCTTGCACGGCTGCGGCGCGGGCCGTGAACTGTACGAGTACGGCTGTCCCGAGGACACGGCCGTGGCCGCCCGGACCGACGGCGCCACGACCGTGCCGGTCCTCGCGGGCGGCGCATCTACGGAGGCACCATGACCGACGACAGCGTGACCCGGCTCCTCGCGATGCTGGACGACCTCGACGCGGACGTCGACGCCACGATCGACCTCGCCGACGAGATCGCGGCCGGAGGCGACCGGGCGCTGCTGCCGCGCCTGGAGTCCGAGCTGGACCGGGCCGTCGCCGAGCGCAACGGCTACGCCCGCGAACTCCTCGGCGGCGTCCTCGCCGCCCTCGGCGGCCCGACCACCCTCCCGGTCCTCGTCCGGGCCTCGGCCGCCGACCTCGGCGACGACCAGGACGGCCTGGCCACCGAGATCGTCGACCTGGTCCAGGCCGACCCGAAGACCGCCGAGCGCGTCCTGCGCCCCCTGACCGGGGACGACGACCTCACGGTCGCCAACCGCGCCGACTGGGCACTCCGCTTCCTGCCGTAGCCCCCGGGTTCTCGCTCCGCCGGACCGGCCGCTCTGCCGGACCGCCGGTCTGCCGGACCGCAGGAGCGCCGGGCCCCCGGGTTTTCGGGCCGCCTGGCGGCCGGATCTGCCGGCCGTCGGGCGGCAGGCCGACGGTCAGCCGGCTTGCTGGGTCGCTGGGCCGCCGGACCGCCGCTCAGCCGGCCTCTTGCTTGGCCGACCTCGGGGCCCCCCGGGCCCGTCGACCCGAGCGCTTCAGCCCGGCCGCCGTGGGGCGACGGCCGCCCGGCACCGGGCCGTACGCGCGGCGCCCCCGGTCCCGCCGGGAAGGCGGGGCCGGGGGCGGCCGGGCGAGACGTCAGCGGCGCTTGCCGCCGCCCTCTCCGAGCAGTCCCGCCTTGCGGAGGGCGTCGGCCATCGCGCTGTTCGCGGGCGCGGCGGCCTGGCCGCGACCCTGGTTCTGGCCACGGCCCTGACCCTGACCCTGCCCCTGAGCGCGACCCTGGCCCTGACCCTGACCCTGGCCACGGCCCTGACCCTGGCCCCGGTCGCGGCCCTGGCCGCCCTGGCCGCCCTGGCGCTGCTGGGGCGGGCGGCCGCCCCGGTCGCGGCGCTGTCCGGCCGGGGCGCCGGCCGTCCCGTCGTCCGCCGTCGCCTCGTCGTCGAGGCGCAGCGTCAGGGAGATCCGCTTGCGCGGGATGTCGACGTCGAGGACCTTCACCTTCACCACGTCACCCGGCTTCACCACGTCGCGGGGGTCCTTGACGAAGGTCTTCGACATGGCCGAGACGTGCACCAGACCGTCCTGGTGCACACCGACGTCCACGAACGCGCCGAACGCCGCCACGTTCGTCACCACGCCCTCCAGGACCATCCCCGACAGCAGGTCGCCGATCTTCTCGACGCCGTCCTTGAAGGTGGCCGTCCTGAAGGCGGGGCGGGGGTCGCGGCCCGGCTTCTCCAGCTCGCGCAGGATGTCGGTGACGGTCGGCAGGCCGAAGGAGTCGTCGACGAAGTCGGCCGGCCGCAGCGACCGCAGCGTGCCGGTGTCGCCGATCAGCGCGGCGACCTCGCCCCCGGTGGTCTTCGCCATCCGCCGCACCACCGGGTACGCCTCCGGGTGAACCGAGGAGGCGTCCAGCGGGTCGTCGCCGCCCCGGATACGCAGGAAGCCCGCGCACTGCTCGTACGCCTTCGGGCCGAGCCTGGCCACGTCCTTGAGCGCCCTGCGGGAGCGGAAGGGGCCATTGGCGTCGCGGTGCGCCACGATGTTCTCCGCGAGGCCGCCGCTGATGCCGGAGACCCGCGAGAGCAGCGGCGCGGAGGCGGTGTTGACGTCCACGCCGACGCCGTTCACGCAGTCCTCGACGACCGCGTCGAGCGAGCGCGAGAGCTTCGTCTCGGCGAGGTCGTGCTGGTACTGGCCGACGCCGATCGACTTCGGGTCGATCTTCACCAGCTCGGCCAGCGGATCCTGGAGGCGTCGGGCGATCGACACCGCGCCGCGCAGCGACACGTCCAGTTCCGGGAGTTCCTGGGAGGCGAAGGCGGAGGCCGAGTACACGGAGGCGCCCGCCTCCGAGACCATCACCTTGGTCAGCTTCAACTCGGGGTGCTTCGCGAGGAGGTCGGCGGCGAGCTTGTCGGTCTCGCGGGAGGCGGTGCCGTTGCCGATGGCGACCAGCTCGACCGCGTGCTCCTTCGCGAGCCGCGCGAGCCGCGCCAGCGACTCGTCCCACCGGTTGGCCGGTACGTGGGGGTGGATCGTGTCGGTGGCCACGACCTTGCCGGTCGCGTCGACCACCGCCACCTTCACCCCGGTGCGGTAGCCGGGGTCGAGGCCCAGCGTCGCCCGGGTGCCCGCCGGAGCGGCCAGCAGCAGATCGCGCAGGTTCGCCGCGAAGACCCGGACGGCCTCGTCCTCGGCGGCCGTCCGCAGCCGCAGCCGCAGGTCGATCCCGAGGTGCACCAGGATCCGGGTCCGCCAGGCCCAGCGGACCGTGTCCTGGAGCCACTTGTCGCCCGGGCGCCCGCGGTCGGCGATGCCGAAGCGGTGCGCCACGATCGGCTCGTAGGACGACGGCCCGTCCACGGCCTCCTCCGGCTCCAGGTCGAGGCTGAGCACGTCCTCCTTCTCGCCGCGCAGCATCGCGAGGACCCGGTGGGAGGGCAGCGCCGTGAACGGCTCGGCGAAGTCGAAGTAGTCGGCGAACTTCGCGCCGTCCTGCTCCTTGCCCTCGCGGACCTTCGCCGCGAGCCGGCCCCGGCCCCACATCCGCTCGCGCAGCTCGCCGATGAGGTCGGCGTCCTCGGAGAACTTCTCGGTGAGGATCGCCCGCGCGCCCTCCAGGGCCGCCGCGGGATCCGCCACGCCCTTGTCCGCGTCCACGAAGGCGGCCGCGGCGGCGGCCGGCTCCACGGAGGGGTCGGACAGCAGCCCCTCCGCGAGCGGCGCGAGACCGGCCTCGCGGGCGATCTGCGCCTTGGTGCGCCGCTTCGGCTTGAACGGCAGGTAGATGTCCTCCAGGCGCGCCTTGGTGTCGGCGGCCAGGATCCTGGCCTCCAGCTCCTCGGTGAGCTTGCCCTGCTCGCGCACGGAGTCGAGCACGGCGGTCCGCCGGTCCTCCAGCTCCCGGAGGTAGCGCAGCCGCTCCTCCAGGGTGCGCAGCTGCGCGTCGTCGAGCATCTCGGTCGCTTCCTTGCGGTAGCGCGCGATGAACGGCACGGTGGAGCCGCCGTCGAGCAGCTCGACCGCCGCCCTCACCTGTCGCTCGCGTACGCCGAGCTCCTCGGCGATCCTTGCTTCGATGGACGTCGTCACGGTGTCCCGACTCGCCTTCTCGTGCCTACTGCTTGCACCTGGCATTCTGCCGGGTCGGTCACCCGTACGCGGCAACCGACCCGCTCCCGGCGCGCGCCGGGGGGCCGCGGGCCCTCGGCTCAGCCCTTGCCGACGAGGTCGGCGGGGAAGGCGCCCGCGCCCGCGGCGGCGATCAGGAAGCCGCGGCCCAGCTCGGTGAGCCGCTCCACGCCGGCCGCGCCGAGGTGCTCGTAGGGGGCGGCGTCCAGGCGGTCCGTCGTCTCCTCCAGCTCCTCGCGCAGCCGGCCGCCGGCCTCCGTCAGCTCGCCGTCGGCGTCGAGGAGCCCGCGCTCGCGCAGCCGTTCCCGGGCGGCCTCCCAGTCGGCGCGGCGCCAGCCCCGGGTGCCGAGGACCCAGCGCGGTGCCATGCCCTTGCCGGTGGCGGTGTGCGAGGCGAGCGCCTCGACCGGGTCGAGGCCGGCGGAGAGCAGGGCGGCCAGGTGGCCGTCGCCCCGGTGCTCGCGGAGCAGGGTCGCCGCGTGCCAGTAGGCGAGGTGCGGCTCCTCGGGCACCGGCAGGTCGGCGTTGGCGGAGTAGAGCGGGCGGCCGTGCCGGGTGCACGCCTCCGCGGCCCGCAGGGCGAGTCCGGCGGCCTCGGCCATCTCGGGGGAGGCGACGGCCTCCTCGCCGAGCAGCCGGCGCAGGGTGGCGTCGACGGTCCGCAGTCGGGCGTCGAGGACGGCGGCGGGGGACGCGGTCTCCCAGACGCCCGGCAGGTGCCGGGCGAGGAGCTCCGCCTTGTAGTTGTAGAAGGTCGCGGCGACCGTGCCGGAGCCGACGGCGCCGAGCGGGGCGCTGCGGGCGGCGAGCCGCACGGCGGCGGTGTCGGTGAGGCCGAGCGCGCCGAACTCCCGGTCGAGGTCGGGGGAGAAGTACAGCGTCGAGTGGAGCGGGTTCAGGGCGTTGTGGCAGCGGCGCCCGGCCCGCGGCGGCAGCGAAGTCGTCATGACACCGAACCTAACCGACTGCTTGGTACGGAGGGAACGCCCCCCGGCCACCGCATCGCGCAGGATGGCAGGAAAGGTGGGGTGAGCGTCCTTGCGGCCACACCCCGCGGGCCCGAAGGATGGTGCCATGACCCAGCGCCCCGTCCTCGTCGTCCTCTTCGACGACGTGCAGAGCCTCGACGTCACCGGCCCGGTGGAGGTCTTCCACGCCGCCGGCTGGGCCGCGGGCGCCGAGGAGGAGCCGTACCCGATCCGTACCGCCTCCCTCGACGGCGGATCGGTGCGCACCAGCAGCGGCCTGCGGGTTCTCCCGGACAGCAGCCTCGACGAGGCCGTCGCCGACGGTCCGCCGCACACCCTCGTCGTCCCCGGCGGCGAGGGCACCAGGGTCGCCGACCAGCCCCTCGTCGACTGGCTCCGTGTGCACGGCCCGCGCGCCGAGCGGCTGGTCTCGGTCTGCACCGGGGCGCTCCGGCTCGCCGAGGCGGGGCTCCTCGACGGACACCGGGCCACCACCCACTGGATGGCCTGCGAGCACCTGGCCCGCAGCCATCCGGAGGTCGACGTCGACCCGGAGCCGATCTTCGTCCGGGACGGCCGGATCGCCACCTCCGCAGGGGTCACCGCCGGCATCGACCTGGCCCTCGCCCTCGTCGAGGAGGACCTGGGCCGGGAGGCGGCCCTGACCATCGCCCGCCTCCTCGTGGTCTTCCTCCGCCGCCCCGGCAACCAGGCCCAGTTCAGCGCCCACCTCGCCGCCCAGACCGCGCTCCGCGAACCGCTGCGCGACGTCCAGACGTGGATCGCCGAGCATCCGGACGGCGACCTGTCCGTCGACCGGCTCGCCGCCCTCGCCCGGCTCTCGCCCCGTCACTTCGCCCGCGCCTTCCACGCCGAGACCGGGGTCACCCCGGGCCGCTACGTCGACCGGATCCGCCTCGAACACGCCCGCAGGCTCCTGGAGGAGACCACCCGCGGGGTCGAGGAGGTCTCCCGCGCCGCCGGCTACGGCACCCCCGAGGCGATGCGCCGCGCCTTCGTCAAGGCGCTCGGCACCGCCCCGGCCGACTACCGCCGCCGCTTCCACGCACCGCTCGTCGCACCGGGCACCGCGCACGCCACCTGACCCGCCAGCCGAAAGGGACCCCACCCATGCAGATCGCCGTCCTGCTCTTCGAGGGCTTCACCGCGCTCGACGCCGTCGGACCGTACGAGATCCTCTCCCGTCTCCCCGAGGCGGAGACCGTCTTCGTCGCCAAGGAGACCGGCCCGGTCCGCAACGACCAGGGCAGCCTCGCCCTCTCCGCCGACAAGACCCTCGCCGACGTCCCGCACCCGGACATCGTCCTCGTCCCCGGCGGCCCCGAGACCCGGCAGGCCGCTCAGGACCCGGAGATCCAGGAGTGGCTCCGTACGGCCGACGCCACCAGCACCTGGACCACCTCGGTGTGCACCGGCTCGCTCCTGCTCGCCGCCGCCGGACTGCTCACCGGCCGCCGTGCCACCACCCACTGGCTGGCCTACGAGGAGCTGCGGGCGCTGGGCGTCGAGCCCACCGGCGAGCGGGTCGTCCTCGACGGCAAGTACGTGACCGCCGCCGGCGTCTCCTCCGGCATCGACATGGGCCTGCACCTGTTCGGCCGGATCGCCGGCGACGAGGCCGCCATGACGGTCCAGCTGCTCACCGAGTACGACCCGCAGCCCCCGTACGACGCGGGCTCTCCGCTCAAGGCGCCCGCCGAGCTCGTGGAGCGCTGGCGGGGCGTGGCGACCGAGGATCTGCCCCAGGGCTGAGCCTCAGAGTCCGTAGGTGAAGCGGGGCGCCCGGCGCTCCAGGAAGGCGGCGACACCCTCCGCGGTGTCGCCGCTGCCGCGGGCCTGCGCGGACCAGTGGGCGTCCCGGTCGAGGCGCCCGTCGGCGAACTCCTTCGCCGCCGCCTGGGTGAGCAGCGAGCGCGAGACGAGGATCCGGCAGAACTCCTCGACCCGCTTCGCGAGCCCCTCCGCCGGGTGCGCCTCGTCGACGAAGCCGGTCCGCAGGGCCCGCTCGGTGTCGATCAGCTCGCCGGAGAAGAGCAGGTACTTGGCGGTGGCCGGGCCCACCAGGGCGGTGAGCCGCCGGGTGGAGGAGGACGGGTAGACGATGCCCAGCTTGGCCGGGGTGATCCCGAAGAGGGCGCCCTCGGCCGCGAACCGCAGGTCGCAGGCGCCGGCCAGCTGACTGCCGCCGCCGACGCAGTAGCCGCGGACGGCGGCGAGGGTCGGCCTGGGGAAGGCGGCGAGCGCCTCCTCGGCGCGGACCGCGAGCGCCTGCTGCTCGTCGCCCGGTTCGCGGAGCGTCGAGATGTCGGCACCGGCGCAGAAGGTGTCGCCCGCGCCGGTCAGCACCAGCACCCGGACGGCCGGGTCGCCGGCGAGCCGGTCGAGGATGCCGGGCAGCGACCGCCACATCGCGGCCGTCATCGCGTTGCGCTTGGCCGGGTTGGTGATGACGAGGGTCGCGACCCCGTCCGTGACGGTGTCGACGAGCCGGGGCTCCACGGTCTCCATGGGCCGGATGCTATCCACCGGTGCCGAACGTACGATCAGGAAGGGGTCGTCAGGCAGCCGTGAGGAGGCACGATGGCCAGGAAGACCCGGGACGACGGCCACGATCCCGTGCAGGAGATGGCCCGCGAGGGGAAGCGGCTCGGACGGAGCTTCGGCTGGCTCGCCGCGCTCGGCACGATCCTCGTGATCTGCGGCGTCGTCGGGCTGGTCTACACCGGGTTCGCCACCCTGACGTCCATGTGGCTCTTCGGATGGCTGCTGCTCGTCGGCGGCCTGGTGGGGCTGCTCCAGGCGTACCAGTCGAGGGGCACCAGCTCCTTCTGGCTGGTGGTGGTCGTGGCGGCGGTGAACCTCGCGGCCGGTTGCGTGGTCCTCCGTCACCCGGAGGGCACGGCCGAGGCGCTGACCATGTTCGCGGCCCTGCTCTTCCTCACCGGCGGGGTCTTCCGGCTGGTGGGCAGTCTGGTGGTGCGCGGTCCGCAGTTCGGCTGGACCCTGTTCCAGGGCGCCTTCGGTCTGCTGCTCGGGCTGCTGGTGCTCTTCGACTGGCCGGACAGCAGCCGTTACGTGATCGGCGTCTTCTTCTCGCTGGCGCTGCTCTTCGACGGCCTCGGGCTGGTCGCCATCGGCGTGGGCGGGCGGCGGATCGTCGGTCTGGTCACCCCGCAGCCCGGGTCGACGCGGGAGCCGGGGTCCGACCCGGAGGTGAAGCAGGAACCGGCCACGGACCGACCCCCGGTGACCCCCACGGAAAACGCGCAGGATCAGTCGAACAACTGACGTCGACATACGCCATCGATCAGAAGCCGGCCGATAAGTGTCGACTTGTGGTCAGTACGTCGGGAGACCCCTCCGGATTGCCAAGACTCGCGGTGTGGCGAGAATCGAGCACGAGGGTGGGAACCGGACCATGGATGCCCGCGGAGGTGTCCCCGCCCGGCCCCCGTCCTACGAAGGAGTCTGGCGCTTCACCGCTCCCGCGGTCGACGTCTCCGTCCCCCAGGCCCGGCACGCGGTACGCGATCTGCTGGCCCGCCAGGGAGTTCCGCTCCACGAGGACATCCGGCACGGGCTGCTGCTGATCGTGTCCGAGCTGGTGACCAACGCCGTGCGGCACGCGGCGCTGCTCTCCCCGGAGATAGCGGTCGAGGTGGCCATCGGGCCGGAGTGGGTGCGGGTGTCCGTCGAGGACAACCACCCCTACCGGCCCAAGGCCCTGGAGGCGGACTACGGGCAGACCGGCGGCCGGGGGCTGCTCCTGGTGAAGGAGATCGCCCTGGAGGCCGGCGGCGCCTGCGACGTCGAGCACACCGCGGGCGGCGGCAAGATCATCTGGGCGGCGCTGCCCCTGGCCCCGATGGCACCGGGGCCGGGGACGGCCGACGGCCGGGTCACCAGCCCCCGGCAGGACCCGTCAGCTCCCTGATCGCCGGGCGGGCCGCGTCGAGCACCGTCATGAACCAGGCGGAGAACGGCGCGGCCGCGTGCCGCTCGGCCAGCTCGGCCGAGGTGACGAAGGCGTACTCGCCGATCTCCTCCGGGTCCGGCTCCGGCGTGGCCTGCACCAGGCCGACGAAGAGGTGGTTGAACTCCTGCTCCACCAGGCCCGAGGCCGGGTCCGGGTGGTTGTAGCGGACGGTGCCGGCCTCGCCCATCAGGGTGGGGGAGACGCCCAGCTCCTCGAAGGTGCGCCGGGCGGCCGCCGCGAAGGGGGCCTCACCCGGGTAGGGGTGGCCGCAGCAGGTGTTCGACCAGACGCCGGGGGAGTGGTACTTGCCGAGCGCCCTGCGCTGGAGCAGCAGGCGGCCCTCCTCGTCGAAGAGGAAGACCGAGAAGGCGCGGTGCAGCTGCCCGGGGGCCTGGTGGGCGGCGAGCTTCTCCGCCGTACCGATGGTGTTCCCGGCCTCGTCGACCAGTTCCAGCATGATCGGTTCCGGGGTGGCGGACGGCTCCGTGCCGTTCGACGAGAGCTTCGACGCAAGCCCCGGCGCGATCGCGGCCGCGGTGCCCTGTGTGGTCGGCATACCCATCCTTCGCTTCGGTCCTCGGCCCGTGGGGGCCACCCCAGTCTGCCGCACAAAACCGGCTTGTCGGCACTTCGGCGGCCGGAGCCCGCCGCTCCCACCGCACCGGAGTACGCCGGCGCGGGGGAGCGGCGGGCCCGTCGGGGCAGGTCAGACGCCGAAAGCCGCCGGATAGGCGATCGTGCCCGACGGGACCGGAACGGAACCGTCCAGGACGAGCGCCATCATCGCTTCGTCCGGAACCTCGAAACCTGGCTTGATCTCATACGCGGACGCACGTACGAACCCGAACCGGGGGTAGTACTCCGGATGGCCCAGCACCAGCACGACCCGCTCGCCCGCGAGCCGCGCCGCGTCGAGCACCGCGCGGGTGACGGCCTGCCCGGCGCCGGTGCGCTGGTGCTCCGGGGCCACCGACACCGGAGCGAGCGCCGCCGCCGGCGCCCCGTCCACCCGGCAGCGGGTGATCAGCGCGTGCGCGGCGACCGAGCCGTCCGGGGCCTCGGCGACCACCGAGAGACCCGGCAGCCAGGCGTCCGGGTCGGCCCGCAGGGCGTCGACCAGCTCCGCCTCGGCGGACGAGCCGAAGGCCGCGGCGGTCAGCTCCCGTACGGCCGCGTGGTCGGCCTCCCGCTCGGGGCGGGTGGGCCAGCGGGGATCGGCCGGGCGGAGCACGAAGCCCGCGTAGCCGTAGTCGCCGCCGTGCTCGCGCCGCATGGCGATCTCGGCACGGGCGCCCGCCACCGCTTCGGCCGTGCCGGGCACCGAGGTGTCGGCGGCGTCGGCGTGCGCGGCGAGCGGGACGTAGTACTCGTCCCAGTCGCCTTCGGGCTGGGTGAAGGCGGACACAACGTGGTAGCCGGCCCCGACCGCGACCGCGCCGAGCTCCGCGGTCGTACGCAGCGGATAGTGCGCGTCCCAGAAGGCGCGCGCCTCCGGGGCCGGGGAGCCGGTGGTCCACACGCACTCGGTGAGGACCAGCGTCCCTCCCGGCGCGAGCAGGCGGCGCCACTCGGCGAGCGCCCGGTCGAAGCCGATCGCGAAGACCGAGCTCTCGGCCCAGACGAGGTCGAAGGAGCCGTCGGGGTGGGGCAGCGCGCCCATGTCCCCCAGGACCGGGCGCACCGATCCGGTGAGACCGCGCTCGGCGGCGGCCGCGCGCAGCTCGTCGAGGAACGGCTCGTGGGTGTCGACGGCGGTCACCTCGGCGCCGGCCTCCGCGGCCAGGAGCAGCGCGGAGCGGCCGGGGCCGCAGCCCAGGTCGAGCACGCGCGGACGCTCCGGCAGCCTCCCCGCGAGCGCGAGGAGACGACGGGTGGTGGCGTCGGAGCCCGGGCCCTGCCGCGGAAGACCGTGGTGCAGGGCGAAGAAGGCGTCGCGAGACGCGGAAGTGTTCTGGATGTCGTTGTCGGACAACGTGGAAACCCTCGGTGTGAAAGGGTCCCGGCCGACGACGTGACGAACCGGTGGAAGAACCGGGATCAGGTCAGCCGGAGACCCGGGAGCTGAAGCTGGACCGGGTGCGGCCGCGGAAGGCGGCCTCCATCGCGACGGTCATCAACCTCAGCTCCTCTCACGCACGTGTTCGTACGACGAGCCTAGCAGTCACAGGCAGAGCTTGGCCTCGTGCTCGGCGTGCCCGGCCGGCTCCAGCTGGAAGGTGCAGTGCTCCACGTCGAAGTGGTCGCCGAGGCAGCCCTGGAGCTGGTGGAGCATCTTCTCGTGGCCGCCCGCGTCCAGCGCCGCCGCGTCCACCACGACGTGCGCGGAGAGGACCGGCATGCCGGAGGTGATGGTCCAGGCGTGCAGGTCGTGCACGTCCTCGACGCCCGGCAGGGCCAGGATGTGCGCCCGCACCTCCGCCATGTCGACCCCCTTGGGGGCCGCCTCCAGGAGCACGTCCAGCGTCTCCCGCAGCAGCTTCACCGTGCGCGGCACGATCATCAGGCCGATGACGAGGGAGGCGATCGGGTCGGCGTACTGCCAGCCGGTCGCCAGGATGATCGTGGCGGAGACGATCACCGTCACCGAGCCGAGCGCGTCGGCCAGCACCTCCAGATAGGCGCCCCGGACGTTCAGGCTCTCCTTCTGGCCCCGCATGAGCAGCGACAGCGAGATGACGTTGGCCACCAGGCCGACCGTGGCGAAGGCGATGGCGAGCCCGCCCTTGGTCTCGGCCGGCTCCATGAACCGCTGGACCGCCTCGTAGAGCACGTATCCGCCGACGCCGAGCAGCAGCAGGCAGTTGGCGAGGGCCGCGAGGATCTCCGCGCGGGCGAAGCCGAAGGTGCGGTTCCCGGAAGGCGGCCGGTTGGCGAAGTGGATCGCGAGCAGCGCCATGGCGAGGCCGATCGCGTCGGTCGCCATGTGGGCCGCGTCGGCGATCAGCGCGAGCGAGTCGGCGACGACGCCGCCGATGATCTCGACCACCATCACGGAGAGCGTGATCCCGAGCGCGATCCGCAACCGGTTGCGGTACGCGGCGCCCGCGGTGCCGGTCGGCGGCGTCCCCCCGTGGCTGTGCCCGTGGTCGTGTCCAGCCCCCATGACATGGCCTCCCAAGTCCAGTTCCGTCGGTGCCCCAAGTCGCCAGTGAACTACGGGTGGGGGGTATGCGCAACACGGTACTGAACACCGTTGTCATTGCTCTGACCTGCGGTGATGTCATATCGACCGGCATCAGTACGATCACCTGCCGGAATGCCGTCCGGGAGCCCTCCGGCACCGGTTTGGAGGGCGGCCCGGTGATCCCCGATGATGATCACGCGGAGCCCCGCGCACCCCGGCGGCGAGGGGCGGGCCGGGGGGAGTCCGGCGTGCGAAGCCTCGGTGAACTCACGCTCCGTCCATCCGATAGCCTCAGCCGACGTGCCGCCGTCCGGTGCCGGGGCGCACCGTCGCGCCCGGGGCCGTTCAGGACCCCGCCGGCCCACTGCCCGTTCCAAGGAGTGAGTTCGTCTGTCGACCGCCATCCTCACCGGCCCGCCGGCACCCGGATCCTCGCTCGACGGTGATCTGCGGTCGCTCGGCTTCGACGTCCGCCGGGCCGCCGGAGCCGAGGAGGTCCGCACCCTCCTGGCCGCCGTCCCCGCGGGCGAGCGCGTCGCCCTCGTCGACTCCCGCTTCGTCGGCCACCCGCACGCCCTGCGCCTCGCGCTGACCGACCCCCGCTTCCCGGCCGCCGCCGTGCCCGGCGCGCTCTCCGCGCAGCCCGAGGCCCGCCCGGCGCTCGTCCGCGCGCTGACCGCGGCCCCCGCGCTCACCGCCCCGGCCGCCGCCGAGCCCGACCGGGACCTCACCGAGGCCGTCGCCGACGCCCTCGACGCCGGCGGCGTCGCCGTGCACCGGCCCGCGCTCGGCACGCTCGTCGCCACCGTCCCCTCCGACGCCGCGGCCCGCCACGAGGCCCGCGCCGCCGTCGACGCCGTCGACGACGAGGCCGTCCGCCTCCGCTCCGCCGTGAAGGCCCACGACGGCTTCTTCACCACCTTCTTCATCAGCCCCTACTCGCGGTACATCGCCCGCTGGTGCGCCCGCCGCGGCCTCACCCCCAACCAGGTCACCACCGCCTCGCTGCTCACCGCCCTGATCGCGGCCGGCTGCGCGGCCACCGGGGAGCGCGGCGGCTACGTCGCCGCCGGCGTCCTGCTGCTGGTCTCCTTCGTCCTGGACTGCACCGACGGGCAGCTCGCCCGGTACGCGCTGAAGTACTCGACGATGGGCGCCTGGCTCGACGCCACCTTCGACCGGGCCAAGGAGTACGCCTTCTACGCCGGTCTCGCTCTCGGCGCGGCCCGCGGCGGCGACGACGTGTGGACGCTCGCGCTGGCCGCGATGATCCTCATGGCCTGCCGGCACGTCGTCGACTTCGCGTTCAACGAGGCGAACACGCCCGACGAGGCGGCCGCGGGCACCATGGCCAGGACGGGCCTCGCCCTCTCCAGCCGCCTCGACGGCGTGGGCTGGACCGTCTGGGCCCGCCGCATGATCATCCTGCCGATCGGCGAGCGCTGGGCGATGATCGCCGTCCTCACCGCCGTGACCTCCCCCCGGATCGTCTTCTGGGCGCTGATCATCGGCTGCGCGTTCGCCGCCTCCTACACCACCGCCGGCCGCGTCCTGCGCTCCCTCCGGAACCGGACCCCGCGCGGCGAGCGCGCCACCCGCGCCCTGTACGAGCTCACCGACACCGGGCCGCTGGCCCGCGGCGTGGCCCGGATCCTCGGGACGAGCCCCAGGGGCGCGGGCCTGAGGATCCCCCTCGGCGCCGCGATCGTGGCCGGGCTGCTGTACGCGGCCTGGCGGTGGCCGTCCGACGACCGCCTGGTCGTGATCGCCGCCGTCGGCTACGTCGTCGTCTCCGGAGCGCTCGTCGCCGCCCCCCTGAAGGGCCGCTTCGACTGGCTCCTCCCGCCGCTCTTCCGCGCCGCCGAGTACGGCACGATCCTGCTGCTCGCCGCCCGGTCGGACGTCCCGCAGGCCGTGCCCGCCGCATTCGGCCTGGTCGCGGCGGTCGCCTACCATCACTACGACACGGTGTACCGCATTCGCGGCGGCACCGGCGCGCCGCCCGCCTGGCTGGTGCGGCTCACCGGCGGACACGAGGGGCGCACGCTCCTGGTGACCGTCCTCGCCGCGCTCCTCGCGAGCCGCGGCGACGACTTCACCCTGGCGCTGACCGCCCTGGCGGGCGCGCTCGCCCTCGTGGTGCTCGTGGAGTCCATCCGCTTCTGGGTCTCCTCAGGAGCACCCGCCGTTCACGACGAAGGAGAAACAGCATGATCGGCCTCGTACTGGCAGCCGGTGCCGGACGGCGACTGCGCCCCTACACCGACACCCTCCCGAAGGCCCTCGTGCCGGTCGACGGTGACACCACCATCCTCGACCTCACGCTGAAGAACTTCGCCGAGATCGGCCTCACCGAGGTCGCGATCGTCGTCGGCTACCGCAAGGAGGCCGTCTACGCGCGCAAGGAGGCCCTGGAGGCGCAGTACGGCCTCTCCCTCACCCTGATCGACAACGACAAGGCCGAGGAGTGGAACAACGCCTACTCCCTGTGGTGCGCGCGTGAGGTCCTGAAGCGCGGTGTGATCCTCGCCAACGGCGACACCGTCCACCCGGTCTCCGTCGAGAAGACCCTGCTGGCCGCGCGCGGCAAGGGCCAGAAGATCATCCTCGCCCTCGACACGGTGAAGCGGCTCGCCGACGAGGAGATGAAGGTCGTCACCGCCGAGGGCAAGGGCGTCCAGAAGATCACGAAGCTGATGGACCCGGCCGACGCGACCGGCGAGTACATCGGCGTCACCCTCATCGAGGCCGAGGCCGCCGAGGAGCTGGCCGACGCCCTGAAGGCCACCTTCGAGCGCGACCCCGACCTCTACTACGAGGACGGCTACCAGGAGCTCGTCAACCGCGGCTTCACCGTCGACGTCGAGCCCATCGGCGAGGTCTCCTGGGTCGAGATCGACAACCACGACGACCTCGCGAAGGGCCGGGAGATCGCGTGCCGGTACTGACCCGACTGATCCCGTCGCCGGTCGTCGTCGACATCCGCAGGGGAGCGCTGGACGACCTGTCCGCGCTCCTCGCGGACCAGCGGATCTCCAGCAACGGCAAGATCGCCGTCGCCATCAGCGGCGGCTCCGGGCTCAAGCTCCGCGACCAGTTCGCGCCCGAGCTGCCCGGTGCCGACTGGTACACGGTCTCCGGCGGCACCATCGACGAGGCCGTCAAGCTCGCCGACGCCATGCGCGGCAAGCGGTACGACGCCGTGGTCGCCCTCGGCGGCGGCAAGATCATCGACGTGACGAAGTACGCGGCGGCCCGGGTCGGGCTGCCGCTGGTCGCCATAGCGACCAATCTCTCGCACGACGGCATCTGCTCGCCGATCTCCACCCTGGACAACGACAACGGGCGCGGCTCGTACGGCGTCCCGACCCCGATCGCGCTCGTCATCGACCTCGACGTGATCCGGGACGCCCCGATCCGCTTCATCCGCTCCGGCATCGGCGACGCCATCTCCAACATCTCCGCCCTCGCGGACTGGGAGCTGTCCCACCGCGAGACCGGCGAGAAGATCGACGGCCTGGCGGCCGCCATGGCCCGCAGCGCGGGCGAGGCGGTCCTGCGCCACCCCGGCGGCGTCGGCGACGACGACTTCCTGGTGACCCTCTCCGAGGGCCTGGTGATGTCCGGCATCGCCATGTCGATCAGCGGTGACAGCCGCCCCTCCTCGGGCGCCTGCCACGAGATCAGCCACGCCTTCGACCTGCTCTTCCCGACCCGCGCGGCAAGCCACGGCGAGCAGTGCGGCCTGGGGGCTGCCTTCGCGATGCACCTGCGCGGTGCCCGCGAGGAGTCCGGCGTCATCGTGGAGACCCTGCGCCGGCACGGCCTGCCCGTGCTGCCGGAGGAGATGGGTTTCACGGTCGACGAGTTCGTGCGGGCGGTGGAGTTCGCCCCGCAGACCCGGCCGGGCCGGTTCACCATCCTGGAACACCTCGACCTGTCCGCCGACGAGATCAGGGACGCGTACGCCGACTATGCCAAAGCCATCGGTAGCTGAGCTCCGCCCGGTCGTCCACCCCCCGGGTGTGAAGGACCGGCGGAGCGGCGAGCACTGGGGCGGCCGCCTCTACATGCGGGAGATCTCGCTGCGGATCACCCGGCAGCTGGCGAACACCCGGGTGACCCCGAACCAGCTGACGTACCTGATGACCCTGGCGGGCGTCCTCGCCGCCCCGGCCCTCCTGGTGCCGGGCGTGTGGGGCGCGGTGCTCGGCGTCGTCGCGGTGCAGCTGTACCTGCTGCTCGACTGCGTCGACGGCGAGCTGGCCCGCTGGAAGAAGCAGTACTCGCTGGCCGGCGTCTACCTGGACCGGGTCGGCGCCTACCTGTGCGACGCGGCGGTGCTGGTCGGCTTCGGCCTGCGCGCCGCCGACCTGTGGGGCGAGGGCCGGATCGACTGGCTGTGGGCCTTCCTCGGCACCCTGGCCGCGCTCGGCGCCATCCTGATCAAGGCCGAGACTGACCTGGTGGGCGTCGCCCGCCACCAGAACGGCATGGCCCCGGTCAAGGAGGCGGCCTCCGAGCCCCGCTCCTCCGGCGTGGCGCTGGCCCGCCGGGCCGCCGCCGCCCTGAAGTTCCACCGGCTGATCCTCGGGATCGAGGCGTCCCTGCTGATCCTGGTCCTGGCCGTCGCCGACCAGATGCGCGGAGACCTCTTCTTCTCCCGCCTCGGCGTCGCCGTCCTCGCCGGCATCGCCCTGCTCCAGACCGTCCTGCACCTCGTGTCGGTGCTGGCGTCCAGCAGACTGAAGTAAGGCCCCCCGGCCCGCCGCCCGCCGGGAAGATCGCCCGGCGTCCCGGCGGGCCCCCCGGATGGCGTACGGTGTGGCGGCGGACCCGGTGCCGGGGGCCGCCCACCGGTCAGCTGACATCGTGGCACCCCACGTGCCGCACACCGTGAACACGAAAGTTTCGACTGTGAGTGACATTCACCAGGGCGGGGCGGTCGCGACCAGCGCGCCTCCGGCCCCCGTCGACGCGGGCCTCACCCCGGGCGACCTCGCCGCGAAGTACGGCCTCGCGGTCAGCGGCGCCAGGCCCGGACTGTTCGAGTACGTCCGGCAGCTGTGGAGCCATCGCCACTTCATCATGGCCTTCTCCTCGGCCAAGCTCACCGCCCAGTACAGCCAGGCCAAGCTGGGCCAGGTCTGGCAGGTGGCGACGCCGCTGCTCAACGCCCTGATCTACTACCTGATCTTCGGCCTGATCCTGGGCGCCGGCAAGGGCATGGAGAAGGACGTCTACATCCCCTTCCTGGTCACGGGCATCTTCGTGTTCACCTTCACGCAGAGCTCCGTGATGGCCGGCGTACGGGCGATCTCCGGCAACCTCGGACTGGTGCGGGCCCTGCACTTCCCCCGCGCCAGCCTCCCCATCAGCTTCTCGATCCAGCAGCTCCAGCAGCTGCTCTTCTCGATGATCGTGCTCGTCGCGATCGTCATGGTCTCCGGCAGCTACCCGTCGGCGAGCTGGCTGCTCGTGATCCCGGCGCTCGTGCTCCAGTTCGTCTTCAACGTGGGCCTCGCCCTGATCATGGCCCGGGCCGGCGCCAAGACGCCCGACCTCGCCCAGCTGATGCCCTTCGTCATGCGGACCTGGCTGTACGCCTCCGGCGTCATGTTCTCGATCCCGATCATGCTCGAGGGCAAGCCGCAGTGGATCGCGGACATCCTCATGTACAACCCGGCGGCGGTCTACATGGACCTGATCCGCTTCGCCCTCATCGACGGCTACGGCTCCGAGAACCTGCCCGACCACGTCTGGGCCACCGGCCTCGGCTGGGCGCTGCTCTTCGGGATCGGCGGCTTCGTCTACTTCTGGAAGGCCGAGGAGAGGTACGGCCGTGGCTGAGACCATCCCGGGCGACAAGACGCCCACCGTCATCTGCGACGACGTCCACATCGTCTACCGCGTCAACACCGGCGGCGGCGGCAAGGGCAGCGCCACCGCGGCCCTCAGCCGGATCGTCGGCCGGGACAAGGCCGAGGTCACCCGGGGCGTCCGCAAGGTGCACGCGGTCCGCGGCGTCACCTTCACCGCCTACCGGGGCGAGGCCATCGGCCTCATCGGCACCAACGGCTCCGGCAAGTCGACCCTGCTGCGCGCCATCGCCGGCCTGCTCCCCACCGAGAGCGGCCGGGTCTACACCGACGGCCAGCCCTCGCTGCTCGGCGTCAACGCGGCCCTGATGAACGACCTGACCGGCGAGCGCAACGTCATCCTCGGCGGCCTCGCCATGGGCATGAGCCGCGAGGAGATCCACACGCGGTATCAGGACATCGTCGACTTCTCCGGGATCAACGACAAGGGCGACTTCATCTCCCTGCCGATGCGGACCTACTCCTCCGGCATGGGCGCCCGGCTCCGCTTCGCCATCGCGGCCGCCAAGAACCACGACGTGCTCCTCATCGACGAGGCGCTCGCCACCGGCGACCGCAAGTTCCAGATCCGCTCCGAGGCGCGCATCCGCGAGCTGCGCAAGGAGGCCGGCACGGTCTTCCTGGTGAGCCACAGCAACAAGTCCATCCGGGACACCTGCGACCGGGTGCTCTGGCTGGAGAAGGGCCAGCTCCTCATGGACGGCCCGACCGACGAGGTGCTCAAGGCGTACGAGCGCGAGACCGCCCGCTGACGCCCGCGCCGCCCCGCGCGCCGAACGCTCCCCACCGCCCGGTGGGGAGCGTTCCGGTTTTCGCCGCCGGGACCCCGGAGCGGAATGTTCATGCGGTCAACATCGGGCAGGATGAGCCCATGGCAGGGATCTCGGGCGGAAAGAACTACCACCACGGCGACCTGCGCAACGCCCTGGTCTGCGCCGCCGTCGGCCTCGCCGCCGAGGGCGGCCCCGAGCGGGTCGTCCTGCGCGAGGCGGCCCGCCGCGTCGGCGTCTCGCCCACCGCCGCCTACCGCCACTTCGACGGACGCGGCGAGCTGCTCCGTACCGTCCGCGCCCACGCCCGGGCCCGCCTCGCCGAGGCCATGGAGCGGGCCGCCGCCCGCGAGCCCGGCGCCGACGACCCCGCCCTCGCCGCGGAGCGCCGGCTCGCCGCCCTCTGCCGCGGCTACGTCGGCTTCGCCGTCGAGCACCCCGGCCTCTACCGCGCGGCCTTCGGCACCGTCCGCCCCACCGCGGAGGAGCGCCCCGCCCTCCCGCCGGTCCCCCCGGAGCCCGAGGCCCGCGCCTTCACCCTGCTCCGCGAGGCTCTCGAAGCCCTCGACCGGACCGGCGGCCGCAGGTCCGCAGCCGGCGCCGCCGCGTGGTCGGCCGTGCACGGCCTCTCGCTGCTGCTCCTCGAAGGCCCGCTGCGCCGGCTCTCGGCCCAGCGCCGCGCCGACGTGGTCGAGACCACCCTCGCCATGGTCGTCTCCGGAGCGCGCCCCCGCTGACCTGCCCCCCGAATGGCGACATCCCTCGTACAACGTAAGCTGTACCGGTCTGATCCACACCGCCCCGCACGGCGCCCCCGGGACATCCCGGAGGGCGCGTGCTCCGCGCGCGGCGGCGTGTCCGAAATGGGATGGATTGGATCGGCAGTGTAGAACGGGAGATATGACGGCCATGACGCAGAATCTCCAGCTTCACGTGGGTGTCGCCGTCCCCGCGCCGGGCGCCGCCCGGTGACGGCTCCCCGGTACGTGCGCGCCGACGACCCCTCGCGCACCACGCTCGGCAAGGCCGCGGACGAGAACTTCCCCGTGGCCCCCTTCTTCCTGCCCCGCGCCTGGCGCGAGGACCTCATGGCCGTCTACGGATACGCCCGCCTCGTCGACGACATCGGCGACGGCGACCTCGCCCCCGGCGGCGCCGACGCCCGCCTGCTGGGCCTCGGCCCCGAGGAGGCCGCCGACCGGCTCGTCCTCCTCGACGCCTTCGAGGAGGACCTGCGCCGGGTCTTCGACGGCACCCCCCGTCACCCGCTGCTGCGCGCCCTCCGGCCCACCGTCCGGCGCCGCGGCCTCACCCCGGACCCCTTCCTCGGCCTGATCCGGGCCAACCGGCAGGACCAGCTCGTGCGCCGGTACGAGACGTACGACGACCTCCTCGCCTACTGCGAGCTCTCCGCCAACCCCGTCGGCCGGCTCGTCCTCGGCATCACCGGCACCGCCACCCCCGAGCGGATCCGCCGCTCCGACGAGATCTGCACCGCCCTCCAGCTCGTCGAGCACCTCCAGGACGTCGCCGAGGACCTCGGCCGCGACCGGATCTACCTCCCCGCCGAGGACCTCAAGCGCTTCCACGTCACCGAGGACGACCTCGCCCGGCCCACCGCCGGCGCCGCCGTACGCTCCCTCGTCGCCTTCCAGGCCGAGCGCGCCCGCGCCCTGCTGCACGCCGGAACCCCCCTCGTCGGCAGCGTCCGCGGCCGCCTCCGCCTGCTCCTCACCGGCTTCACCGCCGGCGGACTCGCCGCGCTCGACGCCATCGCCGACGCCGGCTTCGACGTCCTCGCCGGACCGCCGAAGCCCACCAAGCCGAGCCTGACGCGCCAGGCGGGAGCGGTCCTGCTCCGGGCGCGACGAGAGGGGGCATCGTGACCGTCGAGGAAACGGCCCGGCCGTCCGCGCCCGTGCAGGCCGCGTACAGCTACTGCGAGGCAGTCACCGGGCAGCAGGCCCGCAACTTCGCCTACGGCATCCGCCTCCTGCCCGCCGACAAGCGGCAGGCCATGTCGGCCCTGTACGCCTTCTCCCGGCGCGTCGACGACATCGGCGACGGCACCCTCGCCCCCGAGGTCAAGCGGGAACGCCTGGAGGCCACCCGCACCCTGCTCGACCGGGTCCGCAAGGACGACGTCGACGAGGACGACACCGACCCCGTCGCCGTCGCCCTCGCCGACTCCGCCCGCCGCTTCCCGATCCCCCTCGAAGGGCTCGACGAGCTCATCGACGGCGTCCTCATGGACGTCCGGGGCGCCACCTACCGCACCTGGGACGACCTCGCGGTCTACTGCCGGTGCGTCGCCGGCGCCATCGGCCGGCTCTCCCTCGGCGTCTTCGGCACCCAGCCGGGCGCCGCCGGAGCCCACCGGGCCGCCGCGTACGCCGACACCCTCGGCCTCGCGCTCCAGCTCACCAACATCCTCCGGGACGTCCGCGAGGACGCCGGCAACGGCCGCACCTACCTGCCCGCCGACGACCTCGCCCGCTTCGGCTGCGAGGACGGCTTCGCCGCCCCCGTCCTGCCGTCCGGCGCCGACTTCGCGGGGCTCGTCCACTTCGAGGTCCGCCGCGCCCGCGCCCTCTTCGCCGAGGGGTACCGGCTGCTGCCGATGCTCGACCGGCGCAGCGGCGCCTGCGTCGCCGCCATGGCCGGCATCTACCGCCGGCTCCTCGACCGCATCGAGCGCGACCCCGCCGCCGTGCTCCGCGGCCGGGTCTCGCTGCCGGGGCCCGAGAAGGCGTACGTCGCCGTCCGCGGCCTCTCCGGCCTCGACGCCCGCCACATCGCCCGCTCCACCGTCAGGAGGCGCACCTGATGGCCGCCCCCCACGGCACGCCCTCCGACACCACCGCCCCGACGGCCGTCGTCGTCGGCGGCGGGCTCGCCGGCGTCACCGCGGCGCTCCAGCTCGCCGACGCCGGAGTCGGCGTCACGCTCCTCGAAGGACGGCCCCGCCTCGGCGGCCTCGCCTTCTCCTTCCGCCGCGGCGACCTCACCGTCGACAACGGCCAGCACGTCTACCTACGCTGCTGCACCGCCTACCGCTGGTTCCTCGACCGCGTCGGCGGCGCCCGCCTCGCCCCGCTCCAGGACCGGCTCGACGTGCCCGTCCTCGACGTCGCCCACCCCCGCGGCCCCCGCCTCGGCCGGATCCGCCGCGACCCGCTGCCGGTCCCCTTCCACCTGGCCCGCAGCCTCGCCACGTACCCCCACCTCTCCCTCGCCGAACGCGCCTCCGTCGGCCGCGCCGCCCTCGCGCTGAAGAAGCTCGACCCCGCGGACCCGGCCCTCGACGGCGTGGACTTCGCCACCTGGCTCGGCCGCCACGGCCAGTCGCCCCGGGCCATCGAGGCGCTGTGGGACCTGGTCGGCATCCCCACCCTCAACGCCCCCGCCACCGACGCCTCCATGGGGCTCGCCGCCATGGTCTTCAAGACCGGGCTGCTCACCGATCCCGGCGCCGCCGACATCGGCTGGGCCCACGTGCCGCTCGGCCACCTCCACGACACCCTCGCCGCCAAGGCCCTCGACGGCCTGGGCGTCCGGACCCTGCTGCGCACCAAGGCCGAGCGGATCTCCCGCACCGACGACGGCCGGTGGACCGTCGAGGTGCCCGGCGAGACCCTGCGCGCCGACGCCGTCGTCCTCGCCGTGCCGCAGACCGAGACCCACGGCCTGCTCCCCGAGGGCGCGCTCGACGACGCCGACCGGCTCCTCGACATCGGCACCGCGCCCATCCTCGACCTGCACGTGGTCTACGACCGCAAGGTGCTGAAGCGGCCCTTCTTCACCGCCCTCGGCTCCCCGGTCCAGTGGGTCTTCGACCGCACCGAGTCCTCCGGACTCGACGGCGGCGGCCAGTACCTGGCCGTCTCGCAGTCCGCCGCGCAGGACGAGATCGACGCACCCGTCGCCGCCCTCCGCGAGCGCTACCTGCCGGAGCTGGAACGGCTGCTGCCCGCCACCCGCGGCGCCGTGGTCCGCGACTTCTTCGTCACCCGGGAACGGACCGCCACCTTCGCCCCCACCCCCGGCGTCGGGCGCCTCCGCCCCGCTGCCCGCACCCGTGCGCCCGGCCTGTACCTGGCCGGCGCCTGGACCGCCACCGGCTGGCCCGCGACCATGGAAGGTGCCGTCCGAAGCGGCTTCAGCGCCGCGGGCGCGGCGCTCTCCGCCTTCGGCCGCCGCCACGACCATCCGCTGCAGGAGGCGGCATGAGTGTGATCACAGGAACTAGAGGAGAGACCGTGCCGACCGTGCCCCCGGGGACCCCGGCCGTCGACACCGCGGACGTGACCGCCCTGCTGGAGAGGGGGCGGGCCCTGTCCACCCCCGTCATGCGGGCGGCCGTCGGCCGGCTCGCGCCGCCCATGGACACCGTGGCCGCCTACCACTTCGGCTGGATCGACGCCGAGGGCAACCCCACCGACGCCGACAGCGGGAAGGCCGTGCGCCCCGCGCTCGCCCTGCTCTCCGCCGAGGCCGCGGGAGCCGCACCCGAGGTCGGCGTCCCCGGCGCCGTCGCCGTCGAGCTGGTGCACAACTTCTCGCTGCTGCACGACGACCTGATGGACGGCGACGAACAGCGCCGCCACCGCGACACGGTGTGGAAGGTGTTCGGCCCCGCCCAGGCCATCCTGGTCGGCGACGCGCTCTCCGCCCTCGCCAACGAGGTCCTCCTGGAGCTCGGCACCGTCGAGGCCGGCCGCGCCACCCGCCGGCTGACCACCGCCAACCGCAAGCTGATCGACGGTCAGGCCCAGGACATCTCCTACGAGCACCGCGAGCGGGTCACCGTCGAGGAGTGCCTGGAGATGGAGGGCAACAAGACCGGCGCCCTCCTCGCCTGCGCCGTCTCCATCGGAGCCGTCCTCGGCGGCGCCGACGACCGCACCGCCGACAAGCTGGAGGAGTACGGCTACCACCTCGGCCTCGCCTTCCAGGCCGTCGACGACCTCCTCGGCATCTGGGGCGACCCGGAGGCCACCGGCAAGCAGACCTGGAGCGACCTGCGGCAGCGGAAGAAGTCGCTGCCCGTCGTCGCCGCCCTCGCGGCCGGCGGGGAGGCGTCCGAACGGCTCGGACGGCTGCTCGCCGAGGACGCCAAGTCGCCCGCCTTCGACTCCTTCACCGAGGAGGACTTCGCCTACCGCGCCGCCCTCATCGAGGAGGCCGGCGGCCGTGAGTGGACCGCCGAGGAAGCCCGCCGCCAGCACGCGATCGCCCTGCGCGCCCTGCACGAGGTGGACATGCCCGCCCGGGTGCGCGACCAGCTGATCGCCCTCGCCGACTTCGTCGTCGTACGGAAGAAATGATCATCCACAACCAGATATGAGTGCGCAGTCGCCGGCCGGTGCCACCCGGCACCGGCCGACGGCAGACCCGCAGGAGCAGAGGAAACCGACTGCCACGAAGGGGAAGCCATGACAGCGACGACCGACGGAAACGCCGGGGCCCTCGGCCCCCTCGCGCCCGCGGCCAGCACCACTCCACAGCACCGCACGACCCCCGCGGACGGCCTCGCCGCCGCCCCCCGCCTCCTGGAGGAGGCCGCCGCCCTCGCCACCCGCAGGGCCACCGACCACCTCCTCGCCCGCCAGGCCCCCGACGGCTGGTGGAAGGGCGACCTGGAGACCAACGTCACCATGGACGCCGAGGACCTCCTGCTGCGCCAGTTCCTCGGCATCCTCGACCCCGCCACCACCGAGGCCGCCGCCCGGCACATCCGGAGCCGGCAGTACGAGGACGGCACCTGGCCCACCTTCCACGGCGGCCCCGGCGACCTCTCCGCCACCGTCGAGGCGTACGTCGCCCTGCGGCTCGCCGGGGACCGGCCCGAGGCCCCGCACATGGCCCGCGCCGCCTCCTGCGTCCGGGCCCGCGGCGGGATCGCCTCCGCCCGCGTCTTCACCCGGATCTGGCTGGCCCTCTTCGGCTGGTGGCGCTGGGAGGACCTGCCCGAACTGCCGCCCGAGCTCGTCCTCCTGCCGTCGTGGTTCCCGCTGAACATCTACGACTTCGGCTGCTGGGCCCGGCAGACCATCGTGCCGCTCACCATCGTCTCCGCGAAGCGCCCGGTCCGCCCCGCGCCCTTCCCCCTCGACGAGCTGCACACCGATCCCGACCGCCCGTCGCCCCCGCGCCCGCTCGCCCCGCTCACCGGCTGGGACGGCGTCTTCCAGCGCCTCGACAAGGCCCTGCACCTCTACCACCGCGTCGCCCTGCCGGGACTGCGCAGGGCGGCGATGAACTCGGCCGCCCGGTGGATCGTCGAACGGCAGGAGAACGACGGCTGCTGGGGCGGCATCCAGCCGCCGGCCGTCTACTCGGTGATCGCCCTCCACCTGCTCGGCTACGACCTGGAGCACCCCGTCATGCGGGCCGGCCTGGAGTCCCTGGACCGGTTCGCCGTCTGGCGCGAGGAGCCCGAGGGCCCGGTGCGGATGATCGAGGCGTGCCAGTCGCCCGTCTGGGACACCTGCCTCGCCACCATCGCCCTCGCCGACGCCGGTCTGCCTGCCGACCACCCGGCGCTCGTGAAGGCCGCGGACTGGATGCTCGGCGAGGAGATCACCAAGGCCGGCGACTGGGCGGTGCGCCGCCCCGGACTCCCGCCCGGCGGCTGGGCGTTCGAGTTCCACAACGACAACTACCCGGACATCGACGACACCGCCGAGGTGGTCCTCGCCCTGCGCCGGGTCCGCCACCCCGACCCTGCCCGGGTCGACGCGGCCGTCCGCCGCGCCACCCGCTGGACCGCCGGCATGCAGTCCGGCAACGGCGCCTGGGCCGCCTTCGACGCCGACAACACCGGCGTCCTGCCGAACAAGCTGCCCTTCTGCGACTTCGGCGAGGTCATCGACCCGCCCTCCGCCGACGTCACCGCCCACGTGGTGGAGATGCTGGCCCACGAGGGCCTGGCCGACGACCCCCGCACCCTCAGGGGAATCGACTGGCTGCTCGCCGAACAGGACCCGAACGGAGCCTGGTTCGGCCGCTGGGGCGTCAACTACGTCTACGGCACCGGCTCGGTGCTGCCCGCCCTCGCCGCCGCCGGCGTCCCGGCCGGCCACCCGGCGGTCCGCCGGGCCGTCGCCTGGCTCGCCTCCGTCCAGAACCCGGACGGCGGCTGGGGCGAGGACCTGCGCTCGTACGACGACCGGTCCTGGATCGCCCGGGGCACCTCCACCGCCTCGCAGACCGCCTGGGCCCTCATCGCCCTCCTCGCCGCCGGGGAGCGCGACTCCGAGACCGCCCGCCGGGGCGTGGCCTTCCTGGCCGAGACCCAGCTCGAGGACGGCTCCTGGGACGAGCCCTACTTCACCGGCACCGGCTTCCCCTGGGACTTCTCCATCAACTACCACCTCTACCGGCAGGTCTTCCCGCTCACCGCCCTCGGCCGGTACCTGCACGGCGAACCCGCGCTCCACCACGGGGAGGGGTGATGGACCACCGCCACCCGGCGGGGGACGCCGGGGCCGCCCCGCCGCTGCTGATCGCCTGCGCCCTCGGCATCGAGCGCCTCGCCCTGCGGGGCGGCGACCGGGACGGGGCGCCGGGACCGGTCCGGGTGGTCCGCACCGGCATGGGACCCGCCCACGCGACCCGCGGGGTCTCCCGGGCGCTGGCCCGGGACGGCTGGGGCGGCGCCGCCGTCATCGCCTCCGGCTTCTGCGCCGGGCTCGCGCCCGGGATGCACCCCGGAGACCTGGTCGTCGCCGAGGAGACCCGCGGCGCCGGCGGCGCCACCGCCTGCGACGGCACCGACCTGCTCGTCAAGGCGCTGACCAGGGCGCTCCCCGGGCGGACCGTGCACACCGGGCCGCTGACCGGCTCCGACCACGTGGTGCGGGGCCCCGAGCGGGCCGCGCTGGCGGCCGGCGGGGCGATCGCCGTCGACATGGAGTCCGCCGCCACCCTCCGTACGGCCCGGGCGGCCGGACCGAGGCCCGTTGCCGCCGTACGGGTGGTCGTGGACGCCCCCGAACACGAACTGGTCCGTATCGGCACGGTACGCGGGGGAATATCGGCCTTCCGCGTCCTTCGTGCCGTCCTTCCCGCTTTCTTCGAATGGCACCGTTCTCTGCTGCTCCCCAGGAGGTGAGCGAGTTATGGCCATGCCGCTCCGTCAGTCCGTCCGGGTCGGGACCTATCTCTTCGAACAGAAGCTCCGCAAGCGGGACAAGTTCCCCCTCATCGTCGAGCTGGAGCCGCTCTACGCCTGCAACCTCAAATGCGAGGGCTGCGGCAAGATCCAGCACCCGGCCGGAGTCCTCAAGCAGCGCATGCCGGTCGCCCAGGCGGTCGGCGCCGTGCTGGAGTCCGGCGCCCCGATGGTCTCCATCGCCGGCGGCGAACCCCTGATGCACCCTCAGATCCACGAGATCGTGCGCCAGCTGGTCGCCCGCCGGAAGTACGTCTTCCTCTGCACCAACGCGATGCTGCTCCGCAAGAAGCTCGACGACTTCACGCCGTCCCCCTATTTCGCCTTCGCCGTCCACATCGACGGACTGCGCGAACGCCACGACGAGTCCGTGGCGAAGGAAGGCGTGTTCGACGAGGCCGTGGCGGCGATCAAGGAGGCCAAGCGGCGCGGATTCCGGGTCACCACCAATTCGACCTTCTTCAACACGGACACCCCGCAGACGATCATCGAGGTGCTGAATTTCCTCAACGACGACCTCCAGGTCGACGAAATGATGATCTCGCCCGCCTACGCCTACGAGAAGGCGCCCGACCAGGAGCACTTCCTCGGCGTCGAACAGACCAGGGAACTCTTCAAGAAGGCTTTCGCCGGCGGGAACCGGCGCCGCTGGCGCCTCAACCACTCGCCGCTCTTCCTCGATTTCCTCGAAGGAAAGGCCGACTTCCCCTGCACCGCCTGGGCGATCCCCAACTACTCCCTCTTCGGGTGGCAGCGCCCCTGCTATCTGATGAGCGACGGCTACGTCCCCACCTACCGCGAGCTCGTGGAGGAGACCGACTGGGACAAGTACGGCCGCGGCAAGGACCCGCGCTGCGCCAACTGCATGGCGCACTGCGGATACGAGCCCACCGCCGTCCTCGCCACCATGGGCTCGCTCAAGGAGTCGCTCCGGGCGGTCCGCGAGTCCGTCCCGGGGCGCTGAGGGGCCGGCCATGACCGACGGCTTCGACCTGCGGGCGCTGCTCGCCGAGCGGGGCGGCGAGCGGTACGGGCTGCACGCCCGCCACCTCAACCCGCAGCTGCCGCGGATGCTGCACACCATCGGCTTCGACAAGGTCTACGAGCGGGCCGCCGGCGCCCACTTCTGGGACGCCGAGGGCAACGACCACCTCGACATGCTCGCAGGCTTCGGCGTCATGGGCCTCGGCCGGCACCACCCCGTCGTCCGCCGCGCCCTGCACGACGTGCTCGACGCGGACCTGCCCGACCTCACCCGCTTCGACTGCCCGCCGCTGCCCGGACTGCTCGCCGAGCGGCTGCTGGCCCACAGCCCCCACCTCGACCGGGTCTTCTTCGGCAACAGCGGCACCGAGGCCGTCGAGACCGCCCTGAAGTTCGCCCGGTACGCCACGGGCCGGCCGAGGATCGTCTACTGCGACCACGCCTTCCACGGCCTCACCACCGGCGCCCTCTCCGTCAACGGCGAGGAGGGCTTCCGGGCGGGCTTCGACCCCCTGCTCCCGGACACGCCGATCGCCCTCGGCGACCTCGACGCGCTGGAGCGCGAGCTCCGCAAGGGGGACGTGGCCGCCTTCGTGGTCGAGCCGATCCAGGGCAAGGGAGTCCAGGAGGCCCCGCCGGGCTTCCTCGCGGCGGCCCAGGCGCTGCTGCGCCGGCACGGGGCGCTGCTGATCGCCGACGAGGTGCAGACCGGCCTCGGCCGGACCGGCGACTTCTACGCGTACCAGCACGAGGAGGGGGTCGAGCCGGATCTGGTCTGCGTGGCGAAGGCGCTCTCCGGCGGGTACGTGCCGGTCGGCGCGACCCTCGGCAAGGAGTGGATCTTCAAGAAGGTCTACTCGTCCATGGACCGCGTGCTGGTCCACTCGGCCAGCTTCGGGGGCAACGCCCAGGCGATGGCGGCGGGCCTCGCCGTGCTCTCGGTGATGGAGTCCGAGGGGACGGTCGCGCACGTGCGGCGGGTCGGCGGGCTCCTGAAGGGCCGCCTGGAGGAGCTGGTGCCCCGGTACGAGCTGCTGCACGCGGTGCGCGGACGGGGGCTGATGATCGGGATCGAGTTCGGCCGGCCGAGCTCGCTGGGGCTGCGCGGGCGCTGGGCGATGCTCCAGACGGCCCGCAAGGGGCTCTTCGCGCAGATGGTGGTGGTCCCGCTGCTCCAGCGGCACCGGATCCTCACCCAGGTCTCCGGGGACCATCTGGAGGTGATCAAGCTGATCCCGCCGCTGGTGATCGACGAGGCGGACGTGGACCGCTTCGTCGCCGCGTTCACGGAGGTCATGGAGGACGCCCACGGCGGTGGGGGGCTGCTCTGGGACTTCGGGAAGACGCTGGTCAAGCAGGCGGTCGCCCAGCGCTGACGGTCACCTCCGCCGGTTTTTGCCTCTGGGGCAAGAAATTTGCCTCAGAGGCACGAACCTGGCGGAATGGACTCATGGACCACGTCCCCCGGGGCCCCGCCCCGGAAACCGCCACCCCCGACATCCTGCCGGACGTCGCCCCGCAGCTGCGGGCCCTGCGCCGGCGCAGGGGGCTCACCCTGGAGGCGGCCGCCCAGCGGGCCGGACTCTCCCCGGCGCACCTCTCGCGCCTGGAGACCGGGAACCGGCAGCCCTCGCTGCCGATGCTGCTGGCCCTCGCCCGTATCTACGGTACGACGGTCGCCGAGCTGCTGGGGGAGACCCCGCCCGAGCGCGACCCGGTGATCCGGGCCGGGCGCTCCGAGCCCGTCGAGGCCGACGGCTGGGTCTACCGGCAGGCCGGTGGCGCGGGCCGGGCCATGCAGTGCCTGCGCGTCCACGTGCCCTACGCCACCCGGGCCGACATCGTGCGCGTCCACCCGGGCGAGGAGTGGCTGCACGTCCTCGAGGGGCGGGTGCGGCTCGCGCTCGGCGAGACCGTGCACCTGCTCGATCCCGGGGACAGCGCCCACTTCGACTCGCTCACCCCGCACCGGATCGGCGCGGCCGGCCGCGCCGGTGCCGAGGTGCTGTTCGTCCATACGCTGTTGCAGAGCCCCGCCGCCGAGCTGTGTCTGGGCGGCGGCGCCCCGCATCCCCGCTGAGTTCTGAAGGGTTGACCGACATGTCCGACAAGTCAGTGAATTCCGCCCCGGTCACCGGCGAGGAGCGCGGTGAGGGCAAGTTCCCCAAGGGGCTGGTGCTCCGCCTCTTCGCGTACCTGATCGCCGGTCACCTCTTCGCCGGCTTCCTCTACCTGCTCTTCATGCTCGGCGGGCAGAACCAGTAGCCGGATCCCGGGACGGCGGCCTCCTCACGCCTCCGTGAGGAACCGCTCCCGCAGCCGCTCGCGGGTCTCGGGCGCCAGCTTGAGGCCGTCCGCGAGATAGGCGTCCACCGAGCCCCAGGTCGCGTCGATCGTCTCGAACGCGGCCCGGAGGTACTCCACCCGCGCGTCGAAGAGCGGGCTCAGCAGCTCCATCACCTCGGGCGCCATCGCGTCCCGGGCGGTGGAGCTGCGGCGCACCTTGTAGCGGCGGTGCGGGGCGTCGGACTTCACGTAGTCGGCCTCGATCGCCTCGCGCTCCACGCCCAGCGCGAGCAGGGTGATGGCGATCGAGAGCCCGGCGCGGTCCTTGCCGGCCGCGCAGTGCATCAGGGCCGGGACGGAGTCCTCGGCGAGGGCGTGCAGGACCCGGCTGTGCTCGACGGTCCGCTCCACGATCATCCGGCGGTACGAGACCGTCATCCGCTCCGCCGCCTTGCCGTCGCCCAGCAGGCCCCGCAGCGTGTCGAGGTCGCCCTCGCGCACCATCCGCCAGAACTCCTTGCCGTCGGCCGGGTCGCTCAGCGGTATGTTCACGTTCCGTACGCCCGGCAGCTCGACGTCCGGCCCCTCCACCTTCGCGTCGGCCGCGTTGCGGAAGTCGAAGATCGTGTGCAGGCCGAGGCCGTCGAGGAAGGCCGCGTCGGACTCGGTGGCGTCGGCGAGGTGGCCGCTGCGGAAGAGGGTGCCGGGGCGGACCGCGCGCCCGTCCGTCGTCGGCAGGCCGCCCACGTCCCGGAAGTTGCGGACCTCCACGAGCTCGGGCTCGCCGGGTTCGAGGGGCTGGACCTGCGGCAACTGCTGCGTCACGGATGCTCCTGGGGGTGAGGTGTTCACGGGACCGGACGAGATCGGTTCCCCCCGCAATCATCCCGGGGCGCGGGTCGCGGCGCACCCCCCTGGTCGGTAATGGGCGATCTGTCCGTATTGAAATGCCTTGGGGTAACGCGCCCTGGTTGAGGGTGAGATGGAATTCCGCGCGTGAGCAGCGTCATAAAGGTGACGGATCGTGGCCGACGCCCCGCTCCAATCACCCGCCCTGAAAAGGGATTCGAGGGACCGTCATCGACGGAGGGTGACCGGAATTCCGGGCCCGAAGATCGCCCCGGAATGCCTGTCGAATACGGCGGCTTGTTCGCGCCGACCCCGCTCGTCTAGCGTCGCCGTCAATCCGGTCGGACCGCCGAATCCTGCCACCGTCCGGAATTCGACCCCTTCCATCGCGTGGCAGGAGCGGGGGACCCAAGGAAGTACGCCGGTCCCGCGACGCAGGACGGCTCGGGGTGAAGTCGCGTGACACACGCGGCCGGACATCTCCAGTCCGAACCCGACAGCTCACCTCGCAGGCGCCGGAGAGGAATTCGCCATGCCCGTGAACGGTAAGCACCGCCGCCAGAAGTCCACCTTCCTGACCCGTGGCCTCGTGGCCGCCGGCACCGGCGGCGCCGTCGTCGCCCTGCCGCTCATCGGCGCCACCGGAGCCCACGCCGCCGAGCAGGCCGCCCCGGCCGCCGTCTCCGCCGGCGTCGTGAGCGCCGCCGCCCACGTCCAGGCCGCCCCCGCCGCCAAGGCCGCCGCGCCGAAGGCGTACTCCGTCGTCGCCGGCGACTACCTGTCCAAGATCGCCGCCGAGCAGAACGTCGCCGGCGGCTGGCAGAAGCTCTACTCCGACAACCGCCAGGTCGTCGGCGAGGACCCCTCGCTCATCCTCCCGGGCATGAAGCTCACCCTCGGCGCCAAGAACACCGCGAAGGCCGCCGCCCCGAAGCCCGCCGCCAAGGCCGCCCCGAAGGCCGCCGAGGCCGCTCCGAAGGCCGAGCGCAAGGCCGCCCCGAAGGCCGCCGCCGGCGAGCAGACCCGCGCCTCGCGCTCCGCCGAGCGCGCCGCGGCCCCGGCCGCCGCCGCCCCGGCCGCCTCCTCCGGCTGGGTCGCCCCGGTCGCCGGCGGCGTCTCCACCCCGTACCGCGCCTCCGGCTCCATGTGGTCCTCCGGCTACCACACCGGCGCCGACTTCATCGCCTCCTCCGGCACCACCGTCCGCGCCGTCGGCGCCGGCACGGTCGTCTCCGCCGGCTGGAGCGGGGCCTACGGCAACGAGGTCGTCATCCAGCACGCCGACGGCAACTACTCGCAGTACGCCCACCTCTCCTCCCTCTCCGTCTCCTCCGGCCAGTCGGTGACCGGCGGCCAGCAGATCGGCCTCTCCGGCTCCACCGGCAACTCCACCGGCCCGCACCTGCACTTCGAGATCCGCACCTCGCCCAGCTACGGCGCGGACATCGACCCGCTGGCCTACCTGCGCCAGCACGGCGTGTCGATCTGACCCGTCCGGCTCCACGGCCGCACGAAGGCCCGGCACCCCTCGGTGCCGGGCCTTCGCCCTATTCCGGCTTGGCAAATTCTTTATCGGTGGCATATATCACCCGCCGTCAACCCCTCCTTACGGTCGCGTAGGTCACATCCGAAACGGAAGGATGTGCTGCCGTGGCAGACGATTCGAGAGAAACAGACAAGAACGCGTTCGGGTCATTCGGGTCGTACGCGGCGATCGGTGACAGCTTCACGGAGGGCGTCGGCGACCCCGGACCCGCCGGCACCTACGTCGGCTGGGCCGACCGCTTCGCGGTGCTCCTCGCCGACCAGCTGCCGGACCCCGAGGACTTCCGCTACGCCAACCTGGCCGTCCGCGGACGCCTCCTCGACCAGATCGTGGCCGAGCAGGTCCCCCGGGCGAAGGAGCTCGCCCCCGACCTCGTGACCTTCTGCGCGGGCGGCAACGACATCATCCGCCCCGGCACCGACCCCGACGACGTCGCCGAACGCTTCGAGCGGGCCGTCCGGGACCTCACCTCCGCCGTCGGCACCGTGATGGTCACCACCGGCTTCGACACCCGGGACGTGCCCGTCCTCAAGCACCTGCGCGGCAAGATCGCCACGTACACGGCCCACGTCCGCGCCATCGCCGACCGCTACGACTGCCCGGTCCTCGACCTGTGGTCGCTCCGCTCCGTCCAGGACCGGCGCGCCTGGGACGACGACCGGCTGCACCTCTCGCCCGAGGGACACACCAGGGTCGCGCTGCGCGCCGCGCAGGTCCTCGGCCTGCCGGTCCCGGCCGACCCCGACCAGGCGTGGCCCCCGCTGCCCGTCCGGGGCCCGCTGGAGGTCCGCCGGGACGACATCCACTGGGCGCGCGAGTACCTGGTGCCGTGGATCGGGCGGCGGCTGCGCGGCGAGAGCTCCGGCGACCACGTGGAGGCCAAGCGCCCCGACCTCATGCCCCTGTAGCTCCCGGACGGCCGGCGGGGATCCGCTCCAGGACCCCGCCGGCGAACACGTCGTACAGCGGCAGCGTCTCCAGGTGCACATAGCCGATGTGACAGTCGCAGACGGCGAGGGGACAGGCCCGGGGGCGCAGCGCGGCACGGTACGAACCGTCGTACAGGTTGCCCAGCTCGGCCCTGACGAAGTGGCAGCGCCGCACCGTGCCCTCCCCGTCGACCGACACCACCGACTCGCCGGTCCGGCAGGGCAGCCCCGCCGAGCGGTGCGGATGCCGGCTGTAGCCGAAGAGCGGGTCGATCTCCGTCCAGGCCGCCGCCTCCGCGTCCGTGTACGTGTGCCCCTCCGCCGCGTTCACCCACAGGTAGACGTGGTCCGGCAGCGCCGCCCGCAGCCGCACCGCCTCCCCCCGGTGCTCGGGCAGGCCCACGACGCCCACGCTGAAGCGGACGCCCCGGGCGGCGAGGTCGAGCGCCTTGCCGAGGAAGCGGTCGTACGGCGTCTGGCCGGGGTGGTACGTGCACCACAGGGCCAGCGAGCCGAGATCGGCCTCGTCGAGCCAGCCGGTCCGGCAGCTCAGGTTGGTCTGGATCGCCACCCGCTCCACGTGCGGCAGCCGCGACAGCTCCACCAGCGCCCGCCGGTACCAGGAGCGGACCAGGCCCTCGCCCCACGGCGTGAACAGGATCCGCAGCCGGTCCCCGTCCTGTCCGGCGGCCCAGCCGGTGAACCGCTCCAGCGCCGCCCGGTCGGCGCGCAGCGTCTCCGGGCTGTCCCGCCGCTTGGCGAACGGGCAGTACGGGCAGTCGTAGTCGCAGGAGGCGAGCGGCCCCCGGTACAGCAGCGTCAGGTCCACGGCCGCCCCCTACTTCGGCTCGTACGCGGCCATCGCGGCCCGTACGGCGGGGGAGAACAGCTCGGGGCCGAGCCCGTCCGAGTGCGCGAGCCCCTCCGCCGACAGCCGCAGCAGCCCGCCCGGCGCCGACCCGTCCAGCCAGCCGTACCCGGCGAACCGCTCCAGCTCCGGCCCGAAGTCCTCGTACGCCCCCGCCCCGAACCGCTCCTCGTACCCGGCGAGCTCCATGCCCTCCGCCTGGAGCAGCGACTGGAGGAGGTGGCGGCGGCGCGCCTCCGCGCCGTCCACCCACCGGCCCACCTCGGCCCGCGAGAAGTCCCCGGCCTCCGTGTACGCGTCGATGATCGAGCGGATCTCCCGCATGTCCACCGCGTAGTCGAAGGAGTAGTGCAGCGCCGAGGTGTACGAGCGGGCGCCGCAGCCGAGGCCGATCATCCCGTCCGTCTGGCAGGCGTGGTCCTCCGGGCCCGACGGCCCTGTGTCCGCCCGCCGGAACATGCGCATCGACACCTGCTCGTATCCGTGCGCGAGGAGGTGGTCGCGCCCCTGCCGGTAGAGCCGCAGCCGCCGGGCGTCCCACTCTCCGTCCGACTCCGCCGGGGCCGAGCGGCCGAGCCCGGTGAGCGGCCGCACGTACAGCGGGTACAGGTACAGCTCCTCGGGGCGCCAGGCGAGCGCCGCGTCCAGCGAGTACCGCCAGGACTCCGGGGTCTGCCCGTCGATCCCGTAGATGAGGTCGATGTTGAGCACCGGCACGCCGGCGTCCCGGATCCGGCCGAGCGCCGCCTCCACGTCGGCGCGCCTCTGCGGCCGGACCGCCGCCCGCGCCTCGTCGTCCACGAAGCTCTGCACCCCGATGCTGAGCCGGGTCGCGCCGCGCTCGGCGAGGACCGCGAGCCGGTCCGCCGTGGCGGTGGCCGGCGAGGTCTCCACGGACAGCGGCACCGCCCGCAGGTCCGCGCCCATGCGGTGCTCGGCGATGTCGCAGAGCCGCTCCAGCTCGGCGGCGGTCAGGAAGGTGGGGGTGCCGCCGCCGAACGCCGCCGTCGCGAACCGCACCTGCTCCGCGCCCTCCAGCGCCTCCCGCACCGCCACGGCCTGCCGGTCGAGGGCGTCGAGGTAGCGGGTCGTCAGCTCACCGGGCGCGCCGATCCGGGTGAACAGGTTGCAGAAGCCGCAGCGGACCTCGCAGAAGGGGATGTGGGCGTAGAGCGAGAGCGCGTCCTTCGGCTCGCCCGCCCAGAGCGCGGCCAGCTCCGGCCGCTCGGGCAGCGGCCGGTACGCCGTCTTGTGCGGGTAGGCGTACACGTACGAGCGGTACGGGCGGGGGAGCGGGATCCCGGTCACGCGGCGGCCCCCTCGTCCGGGCCGGCCAGCGTGAACTGCGCGTACGGCACCGTCCACACCACCTCGTGGCCGAGCCGGTGGCCCGTGAACCCGTCGTCTCCGTAGGCCGTGCCGTGGTCCGAGCAGACGATCGCGAAGCAGCGGCGGCGGCTGCCCATCGCCGCGAAGAGGCGCCCGATGTGCCGGTCGACGTACTCCAGCGCCGCCGCGTGGGTGGCCCGGGTGTCTCCGGCCTCGGGGCTCGCGCCCGGGGTGTGGAACCAGTTGGGCTGGTGCAGCGCGGCCACGTTCACGAAGAGGAAGAGCCGGCGGTCCGCCGGGAGCGCCGCCACCACCTCCTCGGCCCGGGACACCTGCGCCTCGAACGAGGTCGGCGACGCCACCCCGAAGGACGGCTCCCAGTGGCTCTCCTGGAAGAGTCCCGGCAGCACCGAGCCGAGCGGCGGTTGCCCGTTGAAGAAGCCGACCCCGCCCACGCACACCGTCCGGTAGCCGTCGGCGGCGAGCGCCGAGACGAGGTCGGGGGCGTCGTACACGTAGGTGCCGTCCGCGGTGGTCTCGCTGCCCGCGAACCGGGCGGCGAACAGCCTGGGGTGCGGCCCCGGCGTGGCCGGGGTCGGCAGGAAGCCGGCGAAGATCGCCTGGTGGGAGGCGTAGGTGAAGCTGCCGGGGGCGTGCCGTCGCTCCCAGCGGCCGTCCGGGAGGTGACGGGCGAGGTTCGGGATGCGGCCGGCGGCGGCCAGCTCGGCGGCCACGTCGTACCGGAGGGTGTCGAGGGTGACCAGGAGCAGGTCGTGACTGCCGACGACCTGGTTCATGTCGGGTCGGGCCACGGGGTGGGACCGGCCCTCGGGGTGGGGCTGAGCCGCGGGGTCGGGTTCGCTCGCGGGGTGAGGCTGAGCCGCGGGGTCGGGTCGGTCCAGTGCGTGCGGTTGGTCCGCGGGGTCGGGTCGGCTCGTGGGGTGGGGCTGGTTCACGGCGTGGGGCCGGTCCGTGGGGTCGGGTCGGCTCGTGGGGTCGGGCTGGTCCACGGCGTGGGGAGGGTCCACGGGCCCGGGGCGGCTCGTGGGGTGGGGCTGGTTCACGTGGTGCTCGTTCCTGTGGTGCCGGGTGTACGGGGCGCGGCGCCGCCCGGGGCGGGGAAGGCGCGCAGCAGGTCGGCGACCTGAGCGCCGTAGGTGTCCAGGCCCTCCGCGTCGCCGCCCGGGAGACCGGTGAGGCCGGGCAGCAGGTCTCCGAAGGCGTTGACCTCGCCGACCGCGAAGCGGCGCCAGCCGGTGACCGGCAGCAGGTCCACGCCGACGCACCGGGTGCCGGGGAAGGCCGCCGCCGCCCGCTCGGACACCGCGAGGGCCTCCTCCCAGCGGCCGCCGGCCGCGGCGATCGCGGCCCGGGCCGCGGGCAGGTCGCCGCGCGCGCCGCCGAGGTGCAGATTGGTCAGCGGGGAGCGGCTGGTGCGGACCACCGCGTGGGTGGCGCGGCCGCCGGTCACCACCACCCGCAGGTCGGCCGCCCGGCCGCCCTGCGTCGCCTTCGGCAGCCAGCGCTCCACGTGCAGCCCGTCCGGGGCGAGCGCGTCGACCAGCGCGCCGACCTCCCGGGCACCCCTGTAGCGCCGCACCCGCAGCGAGTTGAACAGCCGTCCGGCCGCGTCCCGCTCGACCGAGGTGGCGGCCTGCACCCGGCCCCCGCCCGCCGTCTCCAGGGCGAGCACCCCGGAGGCGGACGAGCCGTGGGCCGGCTTCACGAAGACTCGGCGCAGCCCGGAGCCCTCCATCAGCGCCAGCAGGTCGTCCCAGCCCCGCACCCGCGCCCCGCCGGGGCCGGAGGTCGGCGATGCGGGCACGGGCACCCCGGCGGCGGAGAGCCGCCCGTGGGTGAGCCGCTTGTCGAAGAGCACCGCCGTCTCGGCGGGGTCGTCCACCAGTACGGCACCGGCCCGCTCAGCCTCGGCGGCGAGCCCGGCGACGGCGGCGGTGAACCGCTCGTACCAGAGGCGTCCGCCCTCGACCCGGGCCGGATCCTCGACGCCGCGCAGCAGCCGGTCCACCTCGGGCACCTCCCCGGGCGAGTCGACCCGGACGGTCTCTCCCGCCGCGAGCCCGGCCCCGCCGCGCAGCACGTCGAGCCAGCCGACGGCCCGCGCCCCGGGCAGCCCGGCGGCGCGCAACGCGTCCTGGAAGAACGCGACGCGCCGCCCCGAGGGGTCGCCGACGACGACGAGGCGCGGGCCGGCGGTCATTCGGCGACGGCGACGTAGCGCCAGACGTCCCCGTCGCCGTCGTCCTCCGGGGCCTGCGCCTCGTCCAGGACGACCCGCACCCCGTGCGGGGCGAGCGCGGCGGTGATCCGCTCGCCCATGGCCTCGGTGAGGTAGTGGTGCTCCAGGTCCAGCTCCCCCAGATGGGTGAGCGGCTGGCCGTCCAGGAGCGCGGCGGCGCCCTCGTCGGTGAGCACGCCCATGCTGAGGTCGAGCCGGTCGAGGCGGGCGACGACCGGCGCGCCCGCCACGGCCGCGGCGATCTGGTCCTGGACGACGCTGTTGCACAGGCCGAGGCTGCGCAGGGCGGGGAACGCCTCGCCGGAGAGCAGCGGCGCCAGGTCGTCGGGGGAGGAGTCGCCGCCGTACTCGTCCGTGCCGAGCCACAGTTCGAGGTTCTCCAGGGCGGGCAGGTCGCTGCCGGCGATGCCGCGCACCACCTCGGCGCCGAGCCCGCCGGTCTCCACGACCAGGGTCTCCAGGCCGGTGTGGCGCAGCGACGGGAAGGAGAGGCCGGTGCCGCCGCGCACCCCGAGCTCGCGCAGCGCCGGGTAGGCGGCGAGCAGCGGCGTCACGTCGGACTGGACGATCCAGGAGATCTCGCAGTCCTCGGAGTGCATGTCCCCGAGGAAGACCGCCTCCAGGGCCGTCAGCCGGTCGTTCGCCCCGAGGAGCGCGGTGACGGCGGCGGCCGAGGAGTTCTCGTACGCGTCCTCCCAGCCGCCCACGACGATCGCGCGCACCCGGCCGGTGTCCACGGTCCTCAGGAAGCGCTCGAAGCGGGCGGCCCACTTCTCCTCCCCGGGGTCGGAGTACGTCGGGCTCGACACCCGCCAGGCGACGGCCGCCGCGTCGGGCAGTCCGGCCACCGCGTCGGCGTCCGGGAAGTCGAGGACGGGGAGGCCGTGGAACTCCTCCAGGTGGACCCCAATGGTCATGACGGTGCTCCAGACGACGGACGGCTGTACGGACTGACGGCAAGAGTTCTACCAAGTCCCGCCGACAGAGGGCGGCACAGGGGGGCGGATCCGACGCGTTGTCAGTGGCGGCCTCTAGCGTCGTTCTCGTGTTCGGGCGAGGAGCTCCGGACGGGAAAGGGGAGAGCCATGTACCGGCAGGGGGACGTGCTGATCGTGCCCGTCGACGAGCGGGCCGTGCCCGCCCGGGCGAAGGACGCGCGGGGCGAGCCGAGGGACGGCAGGGGACGGCTCGTGCTCGCCTTCGGCGAGGTCACCGGGCACGCCCACGCGGTGCCGGGCCCCGGCCGGCTGGTGCGGGAGCCGGGACCGTACGGCCCCTTCCTGCTCGAACTGCCCGAGGGCGGCCGGCTGGTGCACGAGGAGCACGCGCCGATCGTGCTCCCCAAGGGCTGGTACCGGGTCGTGCGGCAGCGGGAGTACGTGCCGGGGGCGTACCGGATCGTGGCGGACTGAGCGGGACGGGCGGGGACGGACCGGAGTGAAACGGAACGGACCGTACTGGAACGGGGCGGACCGGAACGAGGGAGAGGACATGGGGGACGTGGGAGTCGTGGCAGAGGTGGGGGACGTGGCAGTCCTGGCGGAGACGGGGGACGGGACGATGAACGACGGGGACGTGTACGAGAAGTGGAGGGGTGTCGCGGCCGCCACCGGGCCCGCCGACCGGACCGCGGTCGAGGCCGGCATCCGGCTGGCCTACGGCGCCGCCGGGCTCCCCGCCCCGGAGCGGGTGGTCTGGGCGGAGTCGCCGCTCGCCGGGGTCGAGCTGGTCGCGGGTCTCACCGACCGCGGCCGGCCGGTGCGCGAGGAGGTGCGCACCCTGCCGTGGGCGGAGGAGCGGCGCCGGCTCCACGACGCGCTGGGGCCGGCCGGCTGGACGGCGCACTGGCAGGCCACCGGCGCCCGGCTCTGGGACCCGACGCGGGCGCTCGCCGAGCGGGTCAGGACGGGGGTCCTCGACGTGCTCGGCGAGCGGGAGGAGCCGGGCGGCCTCACCGAGCGGGTCGGCCGCGAGCTGCTGTACGACGCGGTGCTCGGCCAGCACGACGCAGCCTGGCTCGCCGCCTTCGACGGACGGGGCGGCAGGCTCGCCGGGCTCGCGGCGGTCGCGGAGCAGGCCGGCTGGTGGTGGCCGTACGAGAAGGTCGCCGTCGTCTGCGAGCGCCCCGTCGAGCTGCACCGGGACGAGGCGGGCCGGCTCGACCGGGGCGACGGCCCCGCCCTCGCCCACCGGGACGGCTTCGCCCTCCACGCCTGGCGCGGGATGCCGGTCACGCCCGGCTTCCTGGCCGGGCTCGCGGACCTCGTCCCGGAGCGGATCCGCGAGGAGGAGAACGCCGAACTGCGGCGGGTGATGCTGGAGTTCTACGGCTACGAGCGCTACCTCGACGACTCCGGCGCCCGCCCCGAGGGCCGGGACGAGACGGGCGTGCTGTGGCGGATCGAGCTGGACGACGACGAGGACGTCGTCATGGTCGAGGTGGTCAACTCGACGCCCGAGCCCGACGGCAGCCACCGCACCTACTGGCTCCGCGTGCCGCCCGCGACCCGGACCGCCCGCGAGGGCGTGGCCTGGACCTTCGGCCTCGGCGCGGAGGCGTACGAGCCCCTCGTCCAGACCTGAACCCCCCGCCGGGCCAGTGCTGAGAGCACTTCGCGGACGCGTGCTGCCGCCGGGGGGACCCCGGCCCGAGCGGGCGGGGGCCGTGTCCGGGGCCCTCTGCCTCTGCTGCGGGGCGGGTCGCGCGGGGCCCAAGGTTGTGGACGTCTGTGCGGGAGTGTGAGCGGGAGCGGGACCCTGCGCGCGGGCGGGGGCGTCGGCGGCGGGGGAGTCCCTGGCCGCGGGGTGGGGCTGCGCCGGGGGCGGGGGCTGCGCTGTGGTGCCTTTCGCGCGGGGTCGGGGATGTGGCTGTCTGCACGGGACCGGTGCTTCGGCGTGGGAGCCAGGCCCACCCGGTCGGGGGCCGTGCACGGAGGCAGGGAGCTCCGCCGCGCGGCCGGCCGCGCGGGGCCGGGGATGTGGCCGCCCGTACGGGATCGGGGCGTCGTCGGGGGATCCCGACCCATCGGGGCGGGGGCCTGCGCTGCGGGGCCTGTCGAGGGGGCGGGGATGTTGCCGCCTGTACGGGGCCGGGGCGTCGGCGGGGATCCCGGCTCGTCGGGGCGGGGGCCGTGCATGAGGGCGGAGGGCTCCGCCACGCGGCCGTTCGCGTGGGCTCGGGGATGTGGCCGCCTGTACGGGGCCGGGCGTCGGCGGGGGGGATCCCGGCCCACCCGGGCGGGGGCCGCGCCCGCGTGGCGCGGGGTCTCCCTCGCGGGAGCGGGCCGAGGGCCGGAGACGGACGGGCCGGGGCGGACGCCCGGTCGCTGGTACGGAGAGGTGAAGGGCGGCGGTGGTCAGGAGTGGCGCCCGGGAGGCGGCGGCTCCGGGTGCTGGGATGTGCCCGCCGGAGCCCACCGGCACCCACCATCGAAGGGACCGCCCGTGCCGCACCGCCCCGTGCCCGCCCGCCAGGACCGCCGCGTCCGCGCCGCCCGGCTGTTCGCCGCCACCACGGGCGGCGTCGTCCTCGGAGCGATCCTGCTGGGCACCGCCGCCCCCGCGCAGGCCGCGGTCCCGGAGCGGTCCGCCCCGCGCTCGGCCGTCCGGGCCGAGACCCCGGCGACGGTCACCGTCACGGGCAGCGGCAGCGCGACCGCCGCGCCCGACCTGGCGATCCTCTCCGTGGGCGTGGAGGCCGCCGAGCCGACGGCGAAGGAGGCGATGGCGACGCAGACCGCCGCCGCCGAGGCGCTGCTCGCGGTCCTCCGCAAGGAGGGCATCGAGGACCGGGACATCCGCACCGACAGCCTCTCCCTGGCCCCCGTCTACACCCAGGCGGCCGGTGGCCAGTCCAAGGTGAGCGGCTACCAGGCCAGCCAGGCCTTCTCGGTGAAGGTCCGGCGGATCGACCGGGCGGGCCAGGTCATCGGTGCCGTCAACGACGCCACCGGGGACGCCGGCCGGGTGAACGGCGTCGTCTTCGACGTGGCCGACCCGAAGGAGCTGCGCGCCAAGGCCCGCGAGGCCGCGTACCGGGACGCGTACGAGAAGGCGTCCCAGCACGCCAGGCTGAGCGGGCACCGGCTCGGCCGACTGGTCTCGCTCAGCGAGGGCGAGTCGCTGCGGCCGGGCCACGGGGCGCTCCCGTCGATGCCGTCAGACGAGCCGAGCATGCCGCTCGCCCCCGGAGAGATCGAGGAGCAGGTCTCCGTCTCCGCCGTCTTCGAACTGCTCTGAGCCGCGCGCCGGACCGTGCCCGGACCTGTGCCCCGGGCCCGCGCGCCGGGGGGAGACCCGGGCGGTGGCGCGGGTCGTGCGCGGCCCCGCGCACCGGCCCGAGCCCCCGGCAGCGGGTCGGATCGTGCCCCGGTCCGCTCCTTGCGCACCGGCCCGATGCTCAGGGCCGTGGGCGCGGGGCGCGGGGCGCGGGGCGGGACCGTGAGTCCGGCCGAGGCCGGTCGGCCCGCCCAGGACCGCGCGGCGCGCCCGGACGGTCGGGGGCCAGGCCTCGTACAGGGTTCAGCCTTGGGACGAGGTCCAGCCCTCGGCCGGGGTCCAGCCTCCGGCCCAGGTCCAGCCTCCGGCCCAGATTCAGCCCCCGGCCGGGGTCCAGCCAGCGGCCGGGATCCAGCCGTCAGCCCGGCTTCGGCCCGCGGCCGCCCGGGTTCAGCCCTCGGCCGGGGGCAGGCCGAGTTCGCGGGCGAGGGCCGCGTCCGCCCACCGGAGCATCGCCGTCCGGGAGAGGCCCCCGGAGTAGACCGTGGTCTGGACGGCGAGGCCGTCGAGGTAGGCGGTGAGCCGCCAGGCGGCCCCGCACGGATCGGGGCAGGGGAACTCGCCGGCGGCGACCCCCTCCTCGATGACGGCGGTCAGCGCGCTCTTCCACTCCCGGTCGAGAGAGGCGGCGACCCGGCGCAGTTCCGGATCGCGCAGCCCGGCCGCCCATGCCTCGATCCACAGCCGCCAGCCCTTCGCCTGCCCGGTGGGGGCGTACCAGCGGACGGCGGCGCGCAGCCGGCGCTCCGCCGTCGAGCGGCGGCCCAGGATCCGGCGCAGCTGGGCCAGGTCGCCCTCCGCCGCGTGCGTGAAGGCCGCCGCGACCAGCTGTTCCTTGGTGGAGAAGTGGTAGAGCACCAGGGCGTTGCTGACGCCGAGGGCGGTGGCCACGTCGGCGATCCGGACGGCGGTGGCACCCCGCGCCTCGATCTGCTCGACGGCGGCCCGCAGCAGCTCCTCGCGCCGCTCGGCCACGCTCAACCGCACTCTCGCCACGCTCAGCAGCCTACACAGCACAGGCCGGAGCCATGATCATCGCGGTGAGCGGGCGGGTCGGTCGGTCGGTACCGGCCGTAGCGCTCAGTACCGGCCGTAGCGCTCAGTACGAGCCGTAGCGCTCCGCGATCACCGGAAGCCGCTCCGCCACCAGGGCGTGTGCCGCCGCGCGCGGGAGCACCCCGTCGGCCTCGGCCCGGTCGAGCACGGCGCCGGTCAGGGCCCGCATCGCGCCCCGTACCCGGGCGAACGCCTGGTCCGCGTCGGCCTCGACGTCGCCGAAGAGCGTCCACCACCACCAGGCGTTGGTGCAGGAGTTGACCACCACGTCAGGCAGCACCGTCACCCCGCGCGCGGCGAGGGCGGCCTCGGCCTCCGGGAGCACCGGCATGTTCGCCGCCTCGGCGATCCAGCGGGCGCGGATCCGCTCCTGGGCCGTGGCGTCGATCGCGTACGAGACGGCGGCCGGCACCAGCACCTCCGCGTCGACGGCGAGCCAGGCGTCGCCGGGCTCCTCCCGGTCGCCGGGGCGCAGTGCCGCCCGGTCCAGGCTGGCGTGGGCGTCCCGGGTCGCGATCAGCGCCTCCACGTCGAGCCCGTCCGGGTTCACCACCGTGCCGCGCACGTCGGCGACGGCCACCACCGTGAGGCCGGCCCGGGAGAGGAAGCGGGCGGTGGCCGCGCCCATGGTGCCGAAGCCCTGGACGGAGACCCGGGTGCCCTCGTACGGCCGGCCGGCCCGGTCCAGCGCGACCAGCACCGACTCGGCGACGCCGAGCCCGCCGCCCAGCGCGTCCAGGCCGATGCCGTCGACCTCGACGGCGAAGGCGTCGGCGAGCCGCTTCCGGGCCGCCGCCTCGTCCTCCAGGAGCGGGAAGACGGCCTGCACCGAGGAGTCGATCCCGGCCTCGGCCATCGCGCGGTCCACCGTCTCCTGGCTGAGCCCCAGGTCCTCCCCGGTGGTCCAGAAGCGCTCCACGTACGGCCGCGTCGCCCGCAGGAAGCGGACCAGGACGCCGTACGCCTCGGGGGAGCGCGGATCGCAGTCGATGCCGCCCTTGGCGCCGCCCAGCGGCACGTACCGGGCGGTCGGGTCGTAGTGCAGCGCCTCCTTCATGGTCATCCCCCGGGCGAGCCCGGCGACCTCCTCGGCGCCGCACCCCTCCCGCATCCGCAGCCCGCCGCTCGCGACACCCCTGACCAGCCGGTCGACGACCAGATACCCCCGGCGACCGGTGACGTGGTCGGTCCAGGTGAGGGAGATCAGCGGGGCGGCGGTCATGAGGCTCCTCCGGAGGGTGTTACTGAACGATGGTTCAGTATGACGGACGGGGCGGGACGCTCCCCGGCCCGTCCGCCCATAATGGAACGACCACCGTCGACCTGGAGGTCCTGTGACCGGTACCGGCTCCGACCGTTCGCTGCGGGCCCGGCTGCGCGCCCTGCGGCCCGAGTCCTTCGGCGCCGAGCCCGCGGGGGAGCGGCTGGCCCGCATCCGCCGCTCGCCGCACTTCGCCGACGGCGTCTTCCAGAACCCCGAGCAGGCCCGCCGCGGCCCCTCCGGCTCCGCCTCCGAGCTCGCGAAGATCTACTTCGAGAAGGAGGCGCGCGTCCGCCGGGCCCCCGCCGGGGTGATCCCCGTCCACCCGACGACCGTCGCCGACCTCGCCCGCCCCGCCGCCACCGGCCTGCGGATCACCTGGCTCGGCCACTCCAGCGTGCTCGCCGAGATCGACGGTGTGCGGATCCTCTTCGACCCCGTCTGGGGAGAGCGCTGCTCGCCCTTCGCCTTCGTCGGCCCCAAGCGGCTCCACCCGGCGCCCGCGCCGCTCGCCGCGCTCGGCCCGGTCGACGTCGTCGTGATCTCCCACGACCACTACGACCACCTCGACCTGCCGACGATCAAGGCGCTGGCCGGCTCCGACACCCTCTTCGCGGTCCCGCTCGGCGTCGGCGCCCACCTGGAGCACTGGGGCGTCCCCGCCTCCCGGCTGCGCGAGCTGGACTGGCACGAGTCCACCGAGATCGGCGACCTCACCCTCACCGCCACCCCGGCCCGCCACTTCTGCGGGCGCGGGATCCGCAACCAGCAGCACACCCTCTGGGCCTCCTGGTCGGTCCGCGGCCCCCGCCACCGGATCTTCCACAGCGGCGACACCGGCTACTTCCAGGGCTTCAAGGACATCGGAGCGGCGCACGGCCCCTTCGACGTGACCATGATCCAGATCGGCGCCTACTCCGAGTTCTGGCCCGACATCCACATGACCCCCGCCGAGGGCGTCCGGGCCCACCTCGACCTCCAGGGCGGCCGTCCCGGCGGCGTCCTCCTGCCCATCCACTGGGCCACCTTCAACCTGGCCCCGCACGCCTGGGCGGAACCGGGCGAGTGGACGCGGGACGCCGCCGGGGAGGCGGGCCAGGCGGTCGCCCTCCCGCGCCCCGGGCAGCCCTTCGAGCCCGCGGGCAAGGTGCCCGCGGAGCCCTGGTGGCGCTCAGCCTCCCGACCGCTCGCCACCCCGTGGCGCGCACCCGAATCCGTCCAGAAGCCCGACGCGGCTCCCCGGCGCGACCTCGACCTGGCGGGAGACCGGTGACGGCGCCGGATTGAGCGCGACCGTCGCGCCCGCAGACGGGCCCGGCATCGCCGCGCGCGGCCGGCGTGTTCCGCAGGCCCGGCGTGGGGCCGTGTACGACCGTCCTGCCCGCAGGTGGCCCGGTGCGCGGCTGTGCACGACGGTCGTACCCGGCGCGGGGGTTGCGTACGACCGCTGCCTGAGCGGGCGAGCCCGGCATCCGCCTGATCGGGACCGTCCTGTCCCCCGGTCCCGGTATGGGGTCGGGCGTGACCGCCGTGCCCACGGGCCCCGGCACTGGTTTGAGCATGACCGCCGTGCCACGGAGCCCGGCATCAGGCCGGGCGTGACCTTAGCGCCCAGCGGTCCGGCATCGCGCAGGCGAGCCCGGTGGAGGCAATCGGTGTCCGATGGGTGAGACGGTTCTCTCACCTATCGGTGTGCGTGGGACACTCCGGGCATGCAGCGGCGGCTCATTACCAGCGCCCGCGTGCCGGCACCGGTGTGACCGGGAGGCGACCCCTCCCGGCCGACGCCACCGCCCGCACGCAGACCTCTCGTGTTCCACGAGGGGTCTTTTCGTTTTCCCGGAACCCCTGACACGAAGGCCCACCCGGCCGGCAGACCTGGACAGGAACACCCCATGGCACACGACAGCTCGACCCTCCCCGGCACGTGCACGCTCGTCGTCTCCCTCCGGGACAGCCCCGGCGCCCTCCGCAGGATCGCCGCCACGCTCGGCAGCACGCCCGTCCTGGCGCTGGCCTACGTCGTCACGGGACCGGCGCGGGCGCTCGCCGAGATCAGGGTGGAGCGGAGCCACGTGACACGTGCCCGGAAGAAGCTGAGCCGCATGGTGGACACCACGGACGTGTCGGAGCTCGCCGTCGTCCCGCCCGGCCGCCGGTCGTCGTAGCGCCATCAACCGATCGGTTGACCGCGGTTCGAGCGGGACGGCCGATACCGGGCGGGGTCCGCCGGGCGCGATCGTGGGGACATGCCGATGATCGAAGTGCGGGAACTGCGCAAGGCGTACGGGGAGCGGAAGGCCGTCGACGGCGTCTCCTTCTCCGTGGACGAGGGTGAGATCTTCGGGATCCTCGGGCCCAACGGCGCCGGTAAGACCACCACCGTCGAATGCGTGGCCGGACTCCGGACCGCCGACTCCGGCACGGTGCGGGTGGCGGGGCTCGACTCCGTCGCCGACCACGACCGGATCACCCGGCTGCTCGGGGTCCAGCTCCAGCAGAGCGAGCTCCAGGCCAAGCTCACCGTCCGCGAGGCGCTGGAGCTCTACGCCTCCTTCTACGAACGGCCCGCCGACTGGCGCGCGCTCGCCGGGCGGCTCGGGCTCGACGCCCATCTGGACGCCCGCTTCGCGAAGTTGTCCGGCGGGCAGAAGCAGCGGCTGTTCATCGCCCTGGCGCTCGTCGGCGATCCCCGTGCCGTCGTCCTCGACGAACTCACCACGGGGCTCGACCCCCGGGCCCGCCGTGACACCTGGGCCCTCGTCGAGGACATCCGGGCGGGCGGCGTCACGGTCCTCCTCGTCACCCACGTCATGGAGGAGGCCCAGCGGCTCTGCGACCGGATCGCGGTGATCGACCGGGGCCGGGTCACGGCCCTCGACACCCCGGCGGGCCTCATCGGCCGCTCGGCCACCGCCCGGGTGATCTCCTTCGCCGCCGACAGCCCTCTGGAGACCGCCGAACTCACCGCCCTGCCCGGCGCCGCCGACGTGGCCTCCCGCGACGGCCGCACCGTCGTGACCGGCACGGACGCCACCGTCGACGCCTTCGTGTCGCTGCTCGCCCGCCGCGCGGTCACCGCACGCGGACTCCGCATCACCGACACCACCCTCGACGACGCCTACCTCGACCTCACCTCCTGAGCACCGACCGCCCCCTTGCCGTCCACCCCCGACAGCCCCCGGTCCCCAGCCGTTCCGCGCCGCCCTCGGTCGTCTCCCGCCCGGCCGCCCGCCTCCCGACAGGAGCAGTCCCATGGCCAGCACCACCGCACCGGCCTCCACCACCACCGCACCGGCTTCCGCCACCCGCGCGGTCCTCAGGACCGAGGTCCGCCTCTTCGCCCGCGAACCAGGCTCCCTGTTCTGGGTGATGGTCTCGCCGACCCTCCTCCTCTCGATCGTCGGGCTCATCCCGGCCATGCGGGAGGTCTCACCCGAGCTCGGCGGCCGACGCGTGATCGACCTCTACGTCCCCATCTCGGTCCTCTTCGCCCTGATCGTGGCCGGACTCCAGGCCATGCCGCCCGTCCTCGCCGGCTACCGCGAGCGCGGGATCCTGCGGCGTATGTCCGCCACCCCGGTCCGCCCGGTCGCGCTGCTCACGGCCCAGCTCGTGCTGCACGCCGCCGCCGCGCTGATCTCCGCGCTGCTGGTGATCACGGTCGGCCGGGCCGCCTTCGGCGTCGCCCTCCCCGGGAACCTCCCCGGCTACCTCGCCGCGCTGCTCCTCGCCGTCGCGGGCGCCCTGGCCCTCGGCGCGGCGGTCTGCGCGATCTCCCGTACCCAGAAGATCGCCACCGCCGTCGGCATGGCCGTCTTCTTCCCGGCGATGTTCACGGCGGGCATCTATGTGCCCGTCCAGGCCATGCCGGATACGCTGCGCCGGATCGTGGAGTTCGCGCCGTACGGTGCCGCCTCGCGGGCCCTCGACGAGGCGGCGCGCGGCGGCTGGCCGAGCCTGCTCGCGGTCGGGGTGATGGCCTCCTGGGCGGTCGCGCTGACGGCGGTGGCGATCCGCCGCTTCCGCTGGGAGTGAAGGAGGGGCGGTACGGAGGTCGGCACGGGCGGTGGAGGGGGACGGGGAATGGCGGCGACGGTCGAGGAACGGTGGCGGCAGTTCTACCGCTGGGGGCCGTACGTCCTCCTGAGCATCGCCCTGGCCCTGGCCGCGGCCACCGCGGGCGAGTTGATGACCGGCACCGAGATGCGCGTCGCCGCCGTCCTCGTCGTCGCCGTCCTCGTCCTCCAGCTGTTCCGGGAGCTGCGGCCGACGCCCGCACCGCCACCCGCGAGCGAGGACGACCCCGGCGTGAGCGTGCCCGTCCCGGGTGTCCCGGGGCCCGCCTCCGTCGGCTACTTCTCGCTGCGTACGGCGCTCGCCTTCGCGCTCACCTGGCTCAACCCGTTCTTCGCCGTCTTCGCGTGCGTCGGCTACTTCGACGCCGTCCATCTGCTGCCGCGTCGGCCGGTCTGGGTCCGGGCCGGACTGCTCGCGGTCGCCCTCACCATGGCGGGATCCCAGTCGGGCGGGCTGCCGCCGTCCTCCCCCCTCCAATGGGCGGCGTTCGCCGGGTTGTTCCTCCTCAACGCGGGCCTCGCCACCGGAGTCGCGCACCTCGAAGCGAAGGAGGCCGAGAAGGCCGCCGAACGCGCCGCGACCATCGCCCAGCTCGCCCGGGCCAACGCCAGCCTGGAGCGGGCGCTCGCCGAGAACGCCACCCTCCACGTCCAACTCGTCCTCCAGGCAAGGGAGGCGGGCGTCGCCGACGAACGGCGCCGGCTCGCCGCCGAGATCCACGACACCCTCGCCCAGGGGCTCACCGGGATCATCGCCCAGCTCCAGGCCGCCGACACCGCCGACCCCGGCCAGGCCCGCGTCCACCACGAGCGGGCCGCCGCCCTCGCCCGGCACAGCCTCGGCGAGGCCCGCCGCTCCGTGCAGAACCTCTCGCCCGTCGCGCTGGAGCACGACACCCTGCCCGAGGCGTTGGAGAAGACCGTCGCCGGCTGGGCCGAACGCACCGGCATCACCGCCCGGTTCACGGCCACCGGCACCGCGCACCCCCTCCACGACGAGGTCGCCGCCACCCTGCTCCGCATCGCCCAGGAGGCCCTGGCCAACGCCGAACGCCACTCCGGGGCGGGCCGCGCCGGAGTCACCCTCTCGTACATGGGCGACGAGGTCGTCCTCGACATCCGCGACGACGGACGGGGCTTCGACCCGGCCGCTCCGCCCTCCCGCGGCTCCCACGGCGGCTTCGGCCTGGACGGGATGCGGGCCCGGGCCGCCCGCCTCGCCGGGGCGGTCGAGGTCGAGTCGGCGGCGGGGGAGGGCACGGCGATCTCCGTTCGCGTACCGTTGGGCGGCCATGACTGAGATCACCCTGCTCCTCGTCGACGACCACCCCGTCGTCCGGGACGGCCTGCGCGGCATGTTCGACGCCGACCCCGGATTCCGCGTCCTCGGCGAGGCGTCCGGCGGCGTCGAGGCCGTCGAACTCGCCCTCCGGCTCGACCCGGACGTCGTCCTCATGGACCTGCGCATGCCGGCGGGCGGCGGTGTCGACGCCATCGCCGCCCTCGCCCGGCACGGTGCCCGCGCCCGCGTCCTCGTGCTCACCACGTACGACACGGACACCGACACCCTCCCCGCCATCGAGGCCGGCGCGACCGGCTACCTCCTCAAGGACGCGCCCCGCGACGAGCTGTTCGCCGCCGTGCGGGCCGCTGCCGAGGGCCGCACCGTCCTCTCCCCGGCCGTCGCCACCCGCCTCGTCAGCGCCGTGCGCCGACCCGCCGCACCCGTCGACGACTCCCTCTCGGCCCGCGAGCGCGAGATCCTCGTCCTGGTCGCCCGGGGCACCTCCAACCGCGAGATCGCCGCCGAACTCTTCATCAGCGAGGCCACGGTGAAGACCCACCTCACCCACATCTACGCCAAGCTCGCCGTCAAGGACCGGGCGGCGGCCGTCGCCGCCGGCTACGACCGGGGCATCCTCGGCCGCGGCTGACCCACCGCCGCGAGGGACGCGTGGCGTCTCTCACGCTTATGAACCGCTCCGTCCGCCCGCCGGACGGGTATACCCGCCACGAGCCGTCGCGGGGCGGCGGGGGAGGACGGGACCATGGTGGAGATCGTGGACGTGGCGGTCGTCGTGCTCGTCGTCTGGGCCGTCGTCCGGGGCATCGGGCGCGGCGGCTCGGACAAGGGCGGCGACAGCGGCAGCGGCAGCGGCGGAGCCGGGGGCAGTAGTAGTAGCGGCAGCACCTGCGGGGGCGGATGCGGAGGCTGCGGAGGGTGCGGGTGCGGCTGAACCCCGAAGGCGCCCCGCCGGCGTCGGCTCAGCGCACCAGCTCGGCCGCCAGCAGGTCCATCAGCAGGCCGTCGTGCCAGGTGCCGTCCGCGCCCCGCTCGTACCGGCGCATCACCCCGACCGGGCGGAACCCGACCTTCTCGTAGCAGCGGATCGCCGCCGCGTTGTCGGCGGCGGGGTCGATGACCAGCCGGTGGAAGCCGTGATCGTCGACGAGATGGCGGGCCAGGGCGCGGACGGCGTCCGTGCCCAGACCCCGGCCGTGCACCGACGGATCGAGGAACAGGTCGATCCCCGCGTGCCGGTAGTCCGGCTCCTCCTCGGCGTACCACTGGATCATGCCGACGATCCGGTCGTCGTGCCGGATCGTCAGACAGCGCGTGCCGGGGTCCTCCAGATCGGAGGCGACCTCCCCGGCCAGGTCGTCCCCGCCCCGCCAGCGGGCCCGCACCTCGGGCGTGGCGCGGACGGCGGCCAGGGCGGGGACGTCCGCCGGGACGGCGGGACGCAGGACGACGGCGGCACCGTACAAGTCGCTCATGCCCCCAGCTTGCCCGACACCCGCCGGGTACGGGCCGCCCATGGGCACCGGTCTTCCACGGGCACCGGTCTTCCAGGGGTACGGGTCTTCCAGGGGTACGGGCCCCCGGCGGGCCCAGGCCCGGTGGGAACGGGCTTCCGCGGCACGGGGCCCCCGCGGTCACGGGAGGTCCGTCGAGCCGTACGCCGGTCCTCATCGGTACGTCCCGGGCACCGGCACGTTTGTGCCGACCGGTACGGGAGAGACGCGCCCTGTGTCCCGGCGCGCGGGGATCGCCCGAAATGCCCCCCGCGCCCCCGTCCCGACCGGAAGGCGCCCATGACCAGCGCAACCCTGCACACGGCCGGACCCGTGCTCGCCTCGGCGGGCTCGAACGCCCTCGGCTTCGGCCTCGCCATCGGGGTGATCGTCGTCGCCCTGCTGCTCGCCGCCTTCTGGTGGGGCTCCCGCCGCGCGGCGCGACGGCGCCGGCCCGTCAGCGACCCCTCGGGCACGCAGCCCGGCGCGCCCCGGGACGACTCCTGGTCCACGCCCGACGAGCGGCGGGAGGACGGAGACGCCCGGGGCTGAGCGCACCGCGCCTCAGCCGACCGGCGCGACCGGGGACGATCCGCCCTCGCCTCGCGGGGGCGGACCCATGACGATCCTCGGCAGCGCGGCCGGGTGCTCCCGCGCGAGCCAGCGGACCAGCTCCTCGCGGACGGCGCAGCGCACGGTCCACAGCTCGTCCGGATCCTTCGCCGTGACCAGCGCGCGGAGCGTGATGCCGGTGGGCGAGGTGTCCGTGACGGCGAGGTCCCAGCCGCGCCCGTCCCAGCCGGAGCACTCGTCGAGGAAGTCGCGCAGATGCGCGCGGAGCGCCGCCACGGGGGTGGCGTGGTCGCAGTGGAGGAAGACCGTGCCGGTCATCTCGGCGCCGCCGCGGGACCAGTTCTCGAAGGGGCGCGAGGTGAAGTACGAGACCGGCAGCGTCACGCGCCGCTCGTCCCAGGTGCGGACCGTGAGGAAGGTCAGCGTGATCTCCTCGACCAGGCCCCACTCACCGTCGACGACGACGGTGTCGCCGATCCGGACCATGTCGCCGAAGGCGATCTGGAAGCCCGCGAAGAGATTGCCGAGCGTCGACTGCGCCGCCACGCCGGCCACGATGCCGATGATCCCGGCCGAGGCCAGCAGAGACGTGCCCAGGGCCCGGAACGACGGGAAGGTCACCAGCGCCACCGCGCACGCGATGACCCCGACGGCCACCGACACCACCCGGGTGATCAGCGTGACCTGGGTCCGGACCCGGCGCACCCGCGCCCGGTCCAGGGTGCGCCCGGCGTAGCGCGCGTACGAGGACTCCACCAGGGCGGTGGCGACCCGGACCGTCAGCCAGGCGCCGCTGCCGATCAGGCAGAGCACCCGGATCCGGGCGACGAGCCCGGCGTGGTCCTGCGCCGGGGCCCACTCGGTGACGCGCACCGCCCAGCCGAGCAGGGCGGTGAACAGGACGACGAACAAGGGGGTGCGGCAGCGGCGCAGCAGCGCCCACAGGGGCGTGCCGGGACGCCGCGCGTCCGCGCGACGGGCCACCAGGTCCGCCGCGCGGACGACGGCGTACGCGGCCAGCGCGGAGCCGCACAGGGCGATCAACAGCCGTAGCGAGTTCTCCATGCCCTCCGCCTCACCGCCGACGCCCGTGACAAACAATCCGGTGACGGACGAGGTGGGTTGGGGCTCGCCGGGACGGACGAGGCAGCGGCCGGGCGCCGGGCGCGGGACGGCGGTCGGGCGCCCGGCGGGGGAGTGGCACGGGGACGGGACTTCGGTCGGACGCCCGGCGGGGGAGCGCCACGGGGACGGGACTTCGGTCGGACGCCCGGCGGGGGCGCGGCCCGGCGGCGGGACGGCGGTCGGGCGCCCGGCGGGTAAGTGGCCCGGCGACGGGAGGCGGTCGGACCCCGGACGCGAAAGCGGTGCCGCGCGTTCGCCTCCGCAGGGACCATTTCGCCGCGTGCTTCTCCTCCCGGAGACGTACACGATCCGCTCCTCGCGCGGGATTCCTTCCCGGCGCGATCCGCGAAAGGGTGCTGCGGACCGATCCCTCCGCACCCATGAGGAACTGACACCCTGTGCGCACCCGGATAGCCTCCGTCGTGGCGGTCACCGCCGCCGCGACGCTCCTGCCCGCCCTGACCCCCGCGGTCGCCGCCCCCGCCCCCGCTCCCACGCGGGCCAAGGCGACCGCCGCCTCCGCCGCCTCCGCCGTCGGAGCGTTAGCTCCGTACACCCGGCAGAAGCTCCGCTGGGCGCCCTGCGACCCGCAGGCGCCCGCCGAGCTCGAATGCGCCACCCTCAAGGTCCCCCTCGACTACGGCGACCCGGCCGGGCGGAAGCTCGACCTCGCCATCTCCCGGGCGAAGGCCACCAGCCCCCGGGACCGGCGCGGAGTCCTCCTCCTCAACCCCGGCGGCCCCGGAGGCCCGGGGCTCGACATGCCGCTGTGGATGGGGCCGCAGCTGCCCGACGCCGTGAAGCGGACGTACGACCTCATCGGCTTCGACCCGCGCGGTGTCGGCCGCAGCTCACCGGTGACCTGCGGCCTCACCGGCGACGAGCTGCACTGGCAACGCCCCTACAAGCCCGCCTCGTTCGACAAGGACGTGCGCTGGGCGCGGACCGTGGCGGAGAAGTGCCGGGCGCGCAACGGCGCCGTCCTGCCCCACCTCACCACCCGCAACACCGCTCGCGACATGGACGTCGTCCGCGCGGTCCTGGGCGAGCGGAAGATCTCGTACCTGGGCTACTCCTACGGCACCTACCTCGGCGCCGTCTACACCCAGCTGTTCCCGCACCGCGCCGACCGCTTCGTGCTCGACAGCGCCGTCGACCCGGCGCGGATCTGGCGCGGCATGATCCAGGTCTGGGCGGAGGGCGCCGAACCGGCGTTCACCCGCTGGGCCGGGTGGACCGCGAGCCGGGACGCCACGTACCGGCTCGGCGACACCCCCGGCGAGGTCCGCGCGGCCTTCTGGAAGCTGGTCGCGCACGCCGACCGCACCCCGATCGAGCTCGACGGCCAGCGGCTGACCGGCGACGACATCAGGGCCGGTGCCCGCGCCTACTTCTTCGACCCGCAGGCCGCCGCCGAGCTGGTGGTCACGCTGCGGACCGCCGCCGAGGGCGGCACCCCGCCGTCCGCTCCGTCCCGGCGGACCGCGCCGGAGCGGCCCGTCCCGCCGTCGTTCGCGGCGGCGGCCGGGGTGAAGGCGGCGGCCGACGTGCCCGCCGACAACATGGACGCGAGCTTCTGGTCCGTCGTCTGCGCCGACACCCGCGCCTGGCCGCGCGACCCGGAGCGGTACCGCCGTGACGCGGTACGCGACAAGGCGGCGTACCCCCTCTACGGCGACATCGCGTCCCACATCAAGCCGTGCGCGTTCTGGCCGGCCGGCGCCGAGCCGGCCACCCGGGTGGGCAACGCGTCCGGCGCGCTGATCCTCCAGAACGAGTGGGACTCCCAGACGCCGCTGGTCAGCGGGCAGGGCCTGCGCCGCGTCATGAAGGGCGCCCGCATGGCCACCGTCCTCGGCGGCCAGGGGCACGGCGTGTACGGCTCCGGCTCCTGCGCGGACGCCACCGCCACCGCCTATCTGACGACGGGCCGGCTGCCCGCGTCCGACGTGAAGTGCAGGGCGACACCGCAGCAGGTCCGCAACGAGGTGCGGTTGCCGCTGCCTTCCCCGCAGGGCTTCTGACGGGTCGGGGCCTTCCCGCCACGGGAAGGCCCCGCACCACCGGAACGAAGGGTTTCCGGGCGTGTGCCCCGCGTCCGGGAACCATTCGGCGTCTCCGACCCTCATGATCGGTAGGCACGGGGGTGCGGCCGCTTCACCGGCGCGTGCGCCCGCGCCCCGCGGGCACGGAGTGCGTGCGCCGCGCCGAACACCACGTGAGCAGCCGAGGATCCACCGTGCCCCTGACCTCCCACCGCCGTCTGACCACCGGCGCCGCCGCCACCCTGATCGCCGCGCTCGCCGTCGGGCTCGCGCCGGCCGCGACCGCCGCGCCCCTCCCCGCCCCCTCCGCCTCGACCCCGGCGACCCCCGCGCCCGACCTGGCCGGCGTCCGCGCCGCCCTGGACGCGGCGATGGCCGAGGGCGCCCCGGGCGCCATGGCCCGCTTCACCGGTCCCGGTGGGGTCGAGAGGCTGACCGCCGGCGTCCGGGACCGTGTCTCGGGCGCGCCGATGGACATCCACGCCCGCTTCCGGATCGGCAGCGTCAGCAAGACCTTCTCGACCGTCGTCCTGCTCCAGCTGGTGGAGGAGGGCCGGCTGGCGCTGGACGAGCCGGTCAACCGGTACCTGCCGGGTCTGCTCCCCGACGACCGGATCACGGTCCGCCACCTGCTGACCCACCGCAGCGGCCTGGCCGACTACACCAACGCGATGTTCGCCGACACCGTGCCGGGCTTCGAGGCCGTACGGAACCGGGTCTTCACCTACCAGGAGCTCGTCGACCTCTCGCTCGCCGAGCCGCGCACCACCGAACCCGGCGTCTCCTACCGCTACTCGAACGCCAACTTCGTCGTCGTCGGCATGCTCATCGAGAAGCTCACCGGCAAGCCGGTCGACCACGCCTACGAGCAGCGCGTCTTCAAGCCGCTCAAGCTGCGCGACACCTCGTACGTCCACCCCGACACGCGCATCAAGGGCCTGCGGGTCCGCGGCTACCTGCACCCGGACGCGGCCGGCGAGCCGCTGGTGGACTCCACCGAGCAGACCGTCTCCTGGGCGCAGTCGGCCGGAGCGGTCATCTCGACCCCCGCCGACCTGAACACCTTCACCAGCGCGCTCATGCGGGGCCGGCTGCTCTCCCCGGCGATGCTGGACGAGATGACGACGGTCACCCCGACCGACACGACCAACACCCGCTTCTACGGGCTCGGCCTGCGCCGCTACGACCTGACCTGCGGCACCCAGGTGTACGGCCACACCGGCACCGTCCAGGGCTACTACACGTACGCCTTCTCCACCCGCGACGGACGGCGCAGCCTGTCGGCGGTCGCGAACACCTCCAACCGCGGCTCCGCCAACACGGCGCTCGGCGGCACCCTGGAAGCGGCCTTCTGCGGCCCGAAGCCGGCGCCGAAGGCGACCGCGCGCAGCGCGTCGGGTGCCGCGACCGCCGACACCGCGCCGCTGCCGGCCGAGCGCGACCTGCCCGAGCGCCACTGACCCCGAGGGTCCGTCCTAGGAGGCTCCGCCGGTCGTACGGGGGAGGCTGCGGGGTCCCGCGCAGCGGGCCCCGGTCTCCTCCACCCGCCGGCGCAGCTCACGGTGGGCCGTGATCACCAGACACGGCCGGCCGTCGGCGTTCCGGGCGAGCGCGGCGATCAGGTCGTCGCCGCTGCCCTCCGCCTCCTCCACCCGGACGCCCGGCACGGACGCCACCCCGCGGGCCCGCCCCTCGACCACCAGCACGATCTCGTACGGCCCCGGCCACGGCCCGTCGAGGGGGCCGCCGTCCGCGGCGAGCCGGTCCCGCAGCCGCTCCGCCGCCCCGCGCCGGTCGCGCCACCATCCGTCGGGCACGGATCCCACGACGTTGGCCCCGTCGACGACGAGCAGGGGACGGGGCGAGGGGGCTTCGGCGCTCATGGCACCAGCATGGCAGCCCCGGAGCGGATCCGGGGGAGCGGCTCTTACCGACGGTCACCAGGCGGACGGTGCCCCACCGCCCTCCGGCGGCGGAACGCGAGACTCCGGACGTGTGCACGCTCTGTGACGAAGAGGGCGGCGAACGGCTCCTCCGCGTCTTCCGGAGGGATTCCGGTCCGCTCAGGACCGAGGGCGTTTCCGCAGCGGAAGGGGATCAATCGGCGCCTCCGCCCTCTTTCGTACGGTTCCGCTCCCGGCAACTTCCGCACCGAACTGGCGACTTTAGGCCAATCGATCTCGGCCGACCGTACCGGCCTCGATAGCAGACTCCCCAGGTCTACGGGCAGGTTTGCCAACTGCGCACCCGCTGTGAACGGTTGACGACTACTCTGTGTATTCGGTGATCATCGGTAGGCTCATCGCACCTGCCATGCTCACCGGCAGTCCGTCAGCAGCCCCGCACCCCTCCCCCGACCCACGAGTACCCCCAAGTACCCCTCAGTACGCCGAATTCCGGGCACGTACCAAGGACACTCATGTCACAACTTCGCGCACCCGCCCCGCGGTCCGACCGCCGCGAGGGCGGGCGGCACGGCCGTTCGGGCGCCCGCACCACGACCACCGGCACCACTCCGGCCAGGCCCGCGACGGCCGCCCCCGCCGAAGTGCGCATACGCCCCCAGCTGCTGCGCACCTCCGTGCTCCCCGCCGTCGCCACCGCCCTCGCGGGCGCCGCCGCCGTCCTCTTCACCCTCCGCTCCACCGGTGCCGCCCCGACGGCCGGCCTCTGGGCCGCGCTCTCCGGAGCCGCCGCCCTCGCCATCGCCTCCGTGACGGCCGCCGCGCTCGGCGCCGACCGCGTCGCCCGGGCCGTCCTCGCCCGCGTCGCCGGAGTCCGCCGCGACGCGGCCCGGGACCAAGGCGAACTGCACGCGCTCATCGAGCAGTTGCGCCGAGGAGACGAGCCGGCGCCCCGGCCCGCCCTGCCCGACACCACCCGCGGCGACGAGTTCGACCGCCTCGGCGCCGAGCTGGCCCACTCGCACGAGGCCGCCGTCGCCGCCGTCGTCCAGGCCTCCCGGCTCTCCAGCAACGTCGGCAACGAGCAGAAGGTCGAGGTCTTCGTGAACCTCGCCCGCCGGCTCCAGTCCCTCGTCCACCGCGAGATCCAGCTCCTCGACGAACTGGAGAACGAGGTCGAGGACCCCGAGCTGCTCAAGGGCCTCTTCCACGTCGACCACCTCGCCACCCGCATCCGCCGCCACGCCGAGAACCTCGCCGTCCTCGGCGGCGCCATCTCCCGCCGCCAGTGGTCCAACCCGGTCACCATGACCGAGGTGCTCCGCTCCTCCATCGCCGAGGTCGAGCAGTACCCCCGGGTCAAGCTCGTCCCGCCGATCGACGGCACCCTCCGCGGCCACGCCGTCGCCGACGTCATCCACCTGCTCGCCGAACTGGTCGAGAACGCCACGGTGTTCTCCGCGCCGCACACCACCGTGCTGCTGCGCGCCCAGTACGTCACCGCCGGCCTCGCCATCGAGGTCGAGGACCGCGGCCTCGGCATGCCGGTCACCGAGCAGAACAAGATGAACGCCCTGCTCGCCGACCCCGACCAGGTCAACGTCGCCCATCTGCTCCAGGACGGCCGCATCGGCCTCTTCGTCGTCTCCGCGCTGGCCCGGCGCCACGGCATCGCCGTCCGGCTCCAGTCGAACATCTACGGCGGCATCCAGGCGGTCCTCGTCCTGCCGCAGGGCCTCCTCGGCGCCGACCCCGAAGGCCTCGCCCAGCACGAGCGGCAGACCGCCGCCGTCACCGGCGGAGGCGGCACGCCGCTGCCGCCCCAGCAGCCGCAGCCCCAGCCCCAGCACGACCGGCCCCGGACGGACCAACCGTCGTACCCCGGGACCGACGCCCCCTCGGCGCCGTTCCCGCCGGCCGCGGCGCCCACCCCCGCGCCCGCGCCCGTGGAGGCCCCGGCACCCGCCGCGTACCCCTACCAGGCCCCCGCGCCGATCGCACCCCCCGCGCCCGCCGTCCCGGAGCGTCCCGCGCTCCTGCCGGAGGAGCCCGTCGGCCCGAACCCCTTCGTCCCCTCCGGCGCCGGAGCGCCCGCGGGGTACGCGGAGCACGCCCCCGCCCCGGCCGGCTTCGGCAGCCCCGTACCGCCGGCGCCCCCCGCGCCCCGGACGGAGGCCCACGGCCGGCCGAACCTGCCCAAGCGGCGCGCCCAGGAGCATCTGGCCCCCCAGCTGCGCGACCAGCCGCAGACCCGCGCCGGCGAGGAGCACGCCCTGCACGACCCCGGCCTGATGGCCGCCTTCCAGCGTGGGATCGGCCTGGCCGAATCCCAGCCCACCCCCCAGGAGTCGCTGCGTCACGGCGACGCGCACAAGGAGTAGATACACGATGGCGAGCAATGTGCCGAACGGCCATTCCTCGGATCTCGACTGGCTGTTGAGCGGTCTGGTCCAGCGCGTCCCGTACACCCGGAGCGCGGTCCTGCTCTCCTCCGACGGCCTGGTGAAGTCCGTCCACGGGCTCGACCCCGACGCGGCCGACCACATGGCGGCCCTCGCCTCCGGGCTCTACTCGCTCGGCCGCAGCGCCGGCGTGCGCTTCGGCGACGGCGGCGAGGTCCGCCAGGTCGTCGTCGAGCTCGACTCCACCCTGCTCTTCGTCTCCACGGCCGGATCCGGCACCTGCCTGGCCGTGCTCGCGGGCCGCGAGGCCGACGCCGCCGTCCTCGGCTACGAGATGGCGATGCTGGTCAAGAGCGTCCGTCCGTACCTGGTGACGCCTGCCCGGCAGGCGGCCACCGCGGCGGGTGGCGCCGGTCAGTGAACGTGTCTCCTCCGCAGGAAGGGCCCTGGCTCGACGACGCGGCCGGCCGGCTGATCCGTCCGTACACCGTCAGTGGCGGACGGACCAGGCCCACCGCCTCGCTCGACCTGCTCTCCCTGGTGATGGCGACCGGATCCGGCCCACAGGCCCACATGGGACCCGAGCACAGCCTGGCCCTCGGACTGTGCGCCGGACCCACCTCGGTGGCCGAGATCGCGGCGCACTTAAAGCTCCCGGCCGTCGTCACCAAGGTCCTCCTCTCCGACCTCGTGGACTGCGGTGCCCTCACCGCGCGCGCCCCGCGCTTCCACGCCAACCCATCCGACCGTTCCTTGCTGGAGGCAGTGCTCGATGGCCTACGACAGCGGCTCTGAACGCCATGACGGCTTCGCGGCCGATCCCTTCCCCACCGCACTGAAGATCCTGGTGGCGGGCGGTTTCGGCGTGGGCAAGACGACCTTCGTCGGCGCCGTCAGCGAGATCGAACCGCTCAGCACGGAGGAGCTGCTGACCTCGGTCAGCGCTGCCACCGACAGCCTGGAAGGCGTGGAGAACAAGTCCACGACGACCGTGGCCATGGACTTCGGGCGGATCACCCTCGACGACCGCAACGTCCTCTACCTCTTCGGCACCCCGGGCCAGGAGCGGTTCTGGTTCATGTGGGACGAGCTGTCCGAAGGAGCGCTCGGCGCGGTCGTCCTCGCCGACACCCGCCGCCTCCAGGAGTGCTTCTCCGCCATCGACTTCTTCGAGCGGCGGGGCATCTCCTTCGTGGTGGCCGTCAACGAGTTCGACGGGGCCTTCCGCTACGACCGGGAGGAGATCCGGCAGGCCCTCGACCTCGACGCGCACGTGCCGATCGTGCTGTGCGACGCCCGGATCTCCAGCTCGGCCATCAGCACCCTCCTGACCCTCGTCCAGCACCTCCTCAATTCGACCCCGGCCCACGCGCCGAGCTTCGGAGTCACGCCATGACCTACGACCCGACGGGTCACCTCCTCCTGACCCCCATCGACAAGGAGGCCCCGGACCGGGTCCGGCGGCTGCGTGAACTCGGCCTCGGGGAGCGGCCGGACCCGGCGTTCGACGAGTTCGCGCACCGGCTCGCCGACGTCACCGGCGCCCCCTTCTCGATGGTCAACTTCATCGACGAGAACCGGCAGTTCTTCGCCGGACTGCACACGCCGGGCGGCTCCCACTCGGGCTCCGACCTCGGCGCGGCCGGAGCGGGCGGCGTGGGCCGGTTCATGGCGCGTGACCACGGCTACTGCCCGCACGTCGTCGTCCGGCGCAAGGCGCTCGTCCTGGAGGACGTCTGCGACTACCCGCGCTTCGCCGGCAACCCGGTCGTCGACGAGATCGGCATCCGCTCCTACATGGGCGCGCCGCTGATCGACCGCACGGGCGTGGCGCTCGGCACCATCTGCGTGGTCGACACCGACGTCCGGCCGTGGGGCCGGTCCGGCCTGGAGACCATCAAGGCGATGGCGGCGGAGCTGGTGGAGCAGATCCACCGCCGCGAGGACTCGATGTTCTGAGCCCACGAGCCTCTTCCGGCCCGTTCCCGCCCGGCTCCGGTTCCGGTTCGGGTTCCAGTTCTGGTTCCGGTGTCCGGTCCGAATCCGGGCAGGGTGAGGGCCCGTACGGCAGTCGCCGTACGGGCCCTCACTCGTTCCGTCACACGGCGGCGGGCTCCAGCTCCGGGGTGCGGACCAGCTCGGAGAGCCGCTCCGACCAGCTGCCCTTGTCCTGGCCGAGCGCGACCTCGCCCAGCCGGAGGAGCTGGACGTCGGAGGTGCCGGCCGGCGCGAAGATGTGGTGCGCGTCGCGGAGGTACCGCTCGATGGACCGGTCGGTGAAGAGGCCGGCGGCGGCGTGGATCTCCATGGCGTTGCGGCCCGAGTCGATGGCCGACTCGACGTTCACCAGCTTGGCGTTCATCAGCTCGGTGTCGCAGGAGAGACCCTGATCGAGCAGGTGCACCGCGTGGTAGGCGGCGAGCCGGGCGGTCATCAGCCGGGACTGCATCTGGCCCAGCTTGAGCTTGACCGTGGGCAGCTCGGAGAGCGGCTTGCCGTAGCGGATCCGCTCGGTGGCGAAGCGCGTGGTCTCCTCCAGGATCGCCTGGTGGATACCGAGGGAGACGGCGGTGAGGTTGGCCCTGCCGTACAGCACGCTGGAGGAGTACGCGACGGCGAGGCCGTCGCCCTCGTCGCCGAGCCGGTTGGAGGCCGGGACCCGGCAGTCCTCGAAGATCAGCTCGCCGAAGCTGAAGCCGTGCAGCCCCATCGCGGGCTGCTGCGGGCCGAGCCGGAAGCCCGGTCGGTCGGACTCGACGAGGAAGGCGGTGAGCCCCTTCGAACCGGGCCCGGTCCTGGCCACGACGCCGTGCAGGTCCCCGACGTGGCTGTTGCCGACGTACACCTTGCTGCCGTTCAGGATGTAGTCGTCGCCGTCCCGCACCGCGCTCGCCGACATGCCGAGCACATGACCACCGGACTCCGGCTCGGTCACGGCGATCGTCGGCAGGCAGGCACCCGCGGCCACCTTCGGGAGCCAGGTCTTGCGCTGGGCGTCCGAGCCGAAGTGGACGATCTTGGCGGTGCCGAGCTGGGAGGCCTGGACCATGGCGCCCATGGCGCCGCTGACCCGGGAGAGCTCCTCGATGATGATCGTCTTCGCCAGGTGTCCGGCGCCCATGCCGCCGTACTCGGGGCTGATCGTCGCGCCCAGCCAGCCCTGCTCGGCGATGAGTCGGGACAGCTCGTGGTGCACCGTCCGGGAGGCCTCCATCTCGGCTATCCGGGGTCTCACCTCGCGTTCCGCGAAACCGCGGACCGTCTCGCGGAGCTGATGATGAAGCCGGCTGCTGAAATAGCTGTCCATACGAGTCCCTCCCTGCGAATCGCCTGCCTGGCATGGTCCGGGCAGGTGGTGCATCGGCAGTGGTCCCGTCCCGAACAGGCCGACTCTTCATGGTGTTGATCTTTCCGGGATGGATCAATATTGCCCCAGTTTTTGTCCGAAACCGATGCTGTTGACGATCACTCCGGACTGTGTTTCGGGTGATCCGGAGCCCCCGCGTCCGCAGGGGCGGAAGCGTCCAGGGACGACTTCCTGCCACGTATGCCCGGCAGGACCTCGCCTTCCGGCCACCGCCCCGCGTGACGCGGGTAAAGCGGTTCGTGACCACCAGGGGAAGTGCGGTATTGTTCTCTTGCACGCCGGGCCGGGGGAAACCCCAGGTCAGACGGGCATCGGGACGTGGCGCAGCTTGGTAGCGCACTTGACTGGGGGTCAAGGGGTCGCAGGTTCAAATCCTGTCGTCCCGACTCGAGAGAGTCGTGGTTCAAGGGGCCGTCTCAGAGCGATCTGAGACGGCCCCTTGATCGTTCGTGGGCACGGTGTGCCGGTGGTCGTGCCCCGCAGGCGGGGGAGCCTCATGATCCGGATTCTGCTGGCCGAGGACATGCATCTGATCCGCGGGGCCCTGGTCGCCCTGCTGGGGCTGGAGCCCGACATGGAGGTCGTGGCCGAGGTGGCCCGGGGGGATGCGGTCGTCCCCGCCGCCCTCGCACACCGCCCCACCGTCGCCGTCCTGGACGTCGAGATGCCCGGCGGGGACGGCCTGACGGCCGCCCGCGACCTGGGCGCCGTGCTGCCGGAGTGCCGGATCCTGATCCTCACCGCCCTGGGGCGCCCCGAGGTCCTGCGGTCCGCGCTCGCGGCCCGGGCGAGCGGCTTCATGCTGAAGGACGCGCCGCCCGACCGGCTCGCGGACGCGGTGCGCAGGGTGGCCGCCGGGGAGCACGTCATCGACCCGAAGCTGGCCGCCGCGGCGCTCACGGCCGAGCGGAGTCCGCTGACCGCGCGGGAGACGGACGTCCTGCGCCTGGCCGCCGACGGCGGTGGGCTCGCCGAGATCGCCCGCGAACTGCACCTGTCGCAGGGCACGGTACGCAACTACCTCGGCGCGGCCGTCACCAAGCTCGACGCCCGCAACCGGCTGGACGCGGTCCGGATCGCGCGCGAACAGGGCTGGCTGGCCTGACGGGTCCGGTCAGACCGTGGCCGTGGGAGCGGGGGACGGCGCCATGAGCAGCGTCAGGGCGTAGCCGCGCCCGTCCGAGGTCGGTCCGGCCCGCAGACGCGCGCCGAGGAGGGCCGCCCGGTCGCGCAGGTTCCCGATGCCGTTGCCGCCGTTGCCGCCGTTGCCGTCGGGGGCGTCGGCGGGGGTGTCGGAGACGGGAGGCGACGGTCGGGCGGTCGGGTCGGCCTCGTTGGTGACGCGGAGCGACCCGGTTCCGAACGCGATCTCGCACCAGCGGGTCGCGGGCGCGTGGCGCAGGACGTTGGTCATGGCCTCCCGCAGCACCGTGGCGCACAGCGCCTCCGCCGCCGGGCCGAGGGCCCCGGCGGTTCCCCGCACCCGCACCTCGATGCCCGCCGAGGCCAGGACCTCGCGGGCGGAGGCCAGTTCGGCGTCGAGCGTGAGCGCGGCCCCCTCCCCGGGGATCGCCCTCAGGTCGGCGAGGGCCCGGCCCGCCAGCCGCGCCGCGTCGGCGAGGTGGCCCTCGGCCTGCCGCGCGTCGGGCACGCGGTCGGCCAGCTCGCCCTTCAGGGCGATCGCGGAGAGCCCGTACCCGAGCAGGTCGTGGACGTCCCGCGCGATGCGCCGCCGCTCCCGCGCCACGGCGAGCGAGGCCAGCGCCTCACGGGCCTCCCGCACCTGGTGGACGAGTCCGGTGAGCAGGGCCAGCCCGTGGAAGACCAGGGTGATCACCACGATGTCCAGGACGAGGAGCGCGGTGCCGTGCGCCCCCGGGCCGTCGGCCCGCGCGAGGACCACCCCCGCGGTGAGCAGGGTGAGCGCCGCCGCGGCCGGCCAGGCGGCCCGCGCCGGAAGGACGATCAGCGCGGACGCGGCGGCGAAGGCCGTCAACTGGGGGTAGGGGCCGTCGGGGGCGACCGGCATGCCCAGGGCCAGGGCGACCTGGACGCCGAGCGTCCAGCCCGCGTACCTCGGCCGGACGCCGGGCGGCCGGGGCAGGGAGTGGTACGCCTGCAGGGCCATGGTGACGACGAGCGCGGTCACGTACAGGGCACCGCGCCAGAGCGGTATCCCCTCGCCGAGGAGGAACACGACGCCCACGGCCAGGTATTCGAGATGGGTGGCGATCACGATGGGCCAGGCCAGCCGGGGCGTCATGGCCCGGGGTGAGGTGTCCGCGTCCCTGGCCGACTGCGGCGCCGGTGCGGCCCGTACGCGCTCCGCCGCCTCCCGCGCCACCGTCACCAGCTCCCGCGCCGCCCCCCGGCCACGACCGGCCAGCGCGATGACCGAGGCGAGGGCGGAACCCAGCACCGCCTCCAACTCGCGCCCGGTACGCCTCCGTTCGGCGGCCACCCGGGCGGCGGCCAGCGCCCCGCGGGTGGCGCTCAGTTCGGCGTACAGGTCGGTGAGCCGGCTGAGCGCGTAGATGACCAGCCCGTGGGCGAAGGCGTTGCCGATGCCGTTGAGCACGGGGAAGACGCCGCCGTCGCCGGGCGCGAGCGGTCCCGCGGCGAGGACGACCAGGGTGAACAGCGGCCACCTGACCGGCCGTTCGACCGCGAGGAGCACGGAGGCGGCGAGGAAGCCGGGCAGCCCCGCCCACGGGGCGAGAAGGATCTGCGCGGCGAGCGTCCACGCCCCGCGCAGCCGCCGCGTCCAGGGCAGGCAGGTGACCAGCTGCACCAGCAGCACCAGGACGGCGGCGGGTCCCGGAAGCAGCCGGCCGGGCTCGACGGCGAACCCGGACAGCACGAGCACGAGCACCACCGAGACGACGACCACCGGCCCCCGCGACGACTCGGCCGCGTCCCCGTCCGCCCCCGGCGGGCTGCGGCGCCGGTTCCGCGCCCCGTCTCCCCACGTGATCACGGAGCCACGCTAGTGGCAGCCGACGGCCGCACCCACCCCGCACCCGCACCGCCCGCGCCCCACCCGTGTGAAATACACATCGACCGGTGCGCCTCGCACTGCCGCCGACCCGTGCCCCGACGGGATCGTCGACGCATGCGTACGAAGCCGATACGGGCCCTCGCCACGATGGCCGCCACGATCACGATCAGCACGACCGCGCTGCTCGCCGGTGCCGCTCCCGCGCCCGCCCGACCCGCGCCCCCCGCCCGGGCCGTGACCCCCGCCGCACTGGAGTCCCTGGTCGACACCGCCGTCGCCGGACACCTGAGGGACGACCGCATCCCGGGCGCGGCCGTCACCGTCGTCCGCGGCGGGAGGACAGTCCTGGCCAAGGGGTACGGCGTCGCCGACGTCCGCACGGGGAGGCCCGTCGACGCCGAGCGCACCGGCTTCTTCCTCGGCTCGCTCGCCAAGCTGTTCACCGCCCAGTCCGCGTCCCGGCTCGTCACCGAGGGGCGGATCGACCCGGAGGCCGATGTCAACGACCGCCTCCGCGGGGTCGTCGTCCCCGACACCCACCCCGGTCGCCCCGTCACCCTGCACCACCTGCTCACCCACACCGCGGGCTTCGACAGCGACCTCGTCGGCCGCAACAAGGCCGCGCCGCAGGACGTGGAGCCGCTCGCCGAGAGCCTCACCACGCGCCGGCCGGCCCGCGTGCGCGCCCCCGGGGAGACCGCCGCCTACGACAACTACGGCTACGCCCTCGCCGGCCGGCTCGTCGCCGACACCTCGGGACAGGACTTCCCCGCCTACGTCGACACGCACATCCTCCGGCCACTGGGCATGACCGGCACCACCTTCGCCCAGCCGCAGCCCGAGCGGATCGCGGCGCACCTGGCCCGCGGCTACCGGCCCGACGGCGCGTCGGGATGGATCGAGGCCAGGGGTCAGTACGGGGCGTGGAGCCCGGCGGGCCCGGGCGCGGTCGGCACCGCGGGCGACATGGGCCGCTGGCTCGTCGACCAGCTCACCGCGGACTCGGCGGCGAACCATCTGATGCGGCGGGTCCACCACCGCCAGGACCCCCGCCTCCCCGGCGTCGGCTACGGCTACGAGGAGTGGCGGCGCGGCGGACACACCGGCTGGTTCAAGGACGGCGACATCCCCGGCTTCCACTCCGCCCTGCTGCTCCTGCCGGACCAGGACCTGGGCGTCTTCGTCGTGTTCAACGGCGACGGCACCGACGGACGCGCCGCCCGGGACGGCAGGAAGCTGATCGACGAGGTCGTGGACGCGCTCGCGCCGCCGGGACCCGCGCCCGCCACCCCGCCCACCGCGGCGGGCCCCGACGCCGCGACGTACAGCGGCAGCTACCGGTCCGCCCGGGTCAGCCGCACGAGTCTCATGGCCGTCGAAGGGCTGGTGGGAGCGGTCACGGTCGAGGCGGACGGCCCGCGCGGACTGCGCACCACCGGTCTCTCCCTCGACCCCGACCGGAGCGAACAGCGCTGGACCGCGCTGGGCGGCGGGCTCTTCCGGGAGCGCGGCGGCGAGGCCACCCTCGCCTTCACCGCCGACGGCGTCCTCGTCTCCTCGGCGACGCCGACGACGGCCTACGAGAAGCTGTCGTGGCGCCGGTCCCCGGCCCTCCACCTGGCCCTGTTCGGCTCCGGCCTGGCAGTGACCGCCCTCGGCGCCCTCGCCTTCCCCACGACGGCGGCCGTACGACGCCTCCGCTGCCGGCCGCCGCACCCGCGCGCCGCGCGCGCCGCGCGCGCCGCGGCGGCGCTGACCGGACTGCTCGCGGTGGCCTTCGCGGCGGCGCTCGCGGCGGTCGTCGCGGACGGCAACGCCATGATGGAGATGGTGCCGCTGGGCTCCCCCCTGCTGTCCGCCGTCACCGGCCTGGGTACGGTCCTGGTCGCGGCGCCCCTCGGCGTGGTGGCGGGCGCGGTCGCGGCCTGGCAGCGGGGCTGGTGGACCCGCACCGCCCGGGCCCTCTTCACCGTCACCGCGGCCGCCTCCGTCACCACCGCGAGCATGCTCCTCGCCTACCACCTGGTGGGGGCGCCGCTCGACCGGCTGGCCGGCTGAGGGCCCGGGGCGGCGCCGGACGGGTCACTCCGGGGCCCCCGTCGTGCGGAGCACCCCGTCCTCCAGACGCAGCCGGCGGTTCACCCCGATCGCGGAGAGGAACCGCTCGTCGTGGCTGACCACCAGGAACGCGCCCCGGTACGCGTCGAGCGCGCTCTCCAACTGGCCCACGCTGACCAGGTCGAGGTTGTTGGTCGGCTCGTCGAGCAGCAGCAACTGGGGCGCGGGGTCGGCGCACAGCACGCACGCGAGGGTGGCCCGGAGCAGTTCCCCGCCCGACAGGACACCGACGGGCAGGTGCGCGCGGGCGCCCCGGAAGAGAAAGCGGGCCAGCAGGTTCATCCGCTCCGCCTCGGGCCGCTCGGGCGCGAACGCGGCGAAGTTCTCCGCCACCGTGTGCTCCGGGTCGAGCAGGTCGAGGCGCTGGGAGAGCGTGGCGATCCGCCCCTCGCCGCGCTTGACCAGCCCGCCGTCCGGGGCGAGTTCACCCGTGACCAGCCGCATCAGCGTGGTCTTGCCGGAGCCGTTGGGGCCGGTCAGCGCGATCCGCTCGGGACCGCGCACGGACAGGTCCACCCCACCCCCGGCGAAGACATCCCGCCCGTCGTACCGGACCCGCATGCCCTCCCCGAGGAAGAGGTTCCGCCCGGCGGGCACCCGGGTGTCGGGCAGGTCCAGGACGAGGCGCTGCTCGTCCCGGACGGCGCGCCCGGCCTCGTCGAGCCGGGCCTGTGCCTCGCCCACGCGGGAGGCGTGCGTCTGCCCGGCCCGGCCGGCGGACTCCTGCGCGCCGCGCTTCATGGTGCCGGCGAAGATGCGTGGCAGCCCGGCGTTCTTGAGGTTGCGGGCGGCGTTGCTCGCCCGCCGCTCGGCGCGCTCGCGGGCCTGCTGGAGCTCCCGCTTCTCCCGCTTCAGCTCCTGCTCCGCGTTCCGCACGTTCTTCTCGGCGACCTCCTGCTCGCCGCGCACGGCTTCCTCGTAGGCGGTGAAGTTCCCGCCGTACAGGCGCAGTCGGGAACCGCCGAGCTCGGCGATCCTGTCCATGCGGTCGAGCAGCGCCCGGTCGTGCGCGACCACCAGGAGCAGTCCGTCGAAGTCGTCCAGCGTGTCGTACAGCTGGTGCCGGGCCTCCCGGTCGAGGTTGTTCGTCGGCTCGTCGAGCAGCAGCACGTCCGGCCGCCTGAGCAGCTGCGCGGCGAGACCGAGGGAGACGATCTGGCCCCCGCTCAGGGTGCCGAGGGTACGGTCGAGGGCGAGCCCGCCCAGACCGAGCCGGTCGAGCCGGTCGCGGCTGCGCTCCTCGATGTCCCAGTCGTCGCCGATGGTGGTGAAGTGCTCCTCGCTCACGTCGCCGGACTCGACGGCGTCCAGGGCGCGGATCACGTCGGCCACGCCCAGGACGTCGGCGACGGTGAGTCCGGCGGTCAGGGGGAGGCTCTGCGGCAGGTGTCCGAGCGTGCCGCCGACGGTGACCGAGCCCGCGGTGGGGCGCAGTTCACCGGCGATCAGCTTGAGCAGGGTGCTCTTCCCGGAGCCGTTGGGCGCCACCAGGCCCGTACGGCCGCCGGTCAGGCTGAACGACAGGTCCTGGAAGACGGGAGTGTCGTCGGGCCAGGAGAAGGACAGGTCCGAGCAGACGACGGTGGTGGGGGAGGGGGAGTGGGACATGGCGATGACCTCGGGGGAGGACAAGGGGGCGGGCGGCGGACACGGCTCCGCCCCGGGCGGACGAGGGAAAAGGGGTACGACGATCGGGCCACTCCGGCGTCGCGCTCCTCGGCGCGTCCGGTGGCCGTCAGCTCCGGATCTCACCCGGAGATGTCGTCGTCACCCGCCACGTCTGCTGCTCCTCGTCGAGAAATCCGGCCCCGCAGGGCCAAGGTCACTTCCACCGTAACAGCCGCTCCTCCCGGAGCGCCGGTAATTTACCGCCGGGGCGTACCGGCGGGCCGGGAGGCGGCCGGGGCGAGGGTGCACACGCCGTCCTCGCACCGGCGCTCCAGCCGACCGCGGGAGACGGTCTGCGCCAGGCCGACCGCCCAGCACGTGGGGCAGCCGCGGAAGGCGATCAGAGCGAGGGGTGCCAGGAGCAGGCTGACCGGACCGGTCACCGGCACCAGGGCGAGCGAGCCGGCGATCAGCCCGAAGCCGACGGCGCCGCGCGCGAGGTGGCGGGGGACGGACTTGCTGGCGTAGTCGGGGACTCGGGCCGGCCTGCCGGCGCGGCCGGGGCTCTGGGCGAGCTCGTGGGGATGGCCGGGGTTGCGGGTGTGCTCGTGGGTGTGGCCGGGGCTCTGGGCGAACTCGTGGATGTGGCCGGGGCCCGGGTCAGGGCTCGGGGCGGGGTTCGAGGCGGGATGTGGGGTGGGCTGCGGGGTGGGCGCCGGGGTGGGCTTCGTGGCGGTGAGGGTGGGTGGGGTGGTCACGGTCGCTGGGCTCCTTCGTCGGGACGGGGGTCGGGTGGAGTCGTCGGGAGGGGGATCGGTCCGGGGGCCGTCAGGGCGTGGCGCAGGGCGGCCCGTGCCCGGTGCAGCCGGGACTTCATCGCCGCGTCGCCGATGCCGAGCGCGCGGGCGACGGTCCTGCCGGGCAGGCCCTGCACGTCGCGCATGACGAGGACCTGCCGCTGGTCGCGGGGGAGGGCGCCGACGGCGGCGGCGATCCTCTGCGCCTCCAGGCGGTGCAGGACGGCCTCCTCGGCGGACGGCCCGGCCGCCGCCTCCGGCCCGGCCTCGGGCTCCTCGCCCCGCCGGACGAGCTGCCGGACCTGCCGGAGGCATTCGTTGCGCACGATGCGGAACATCCACCCCGCGAGCGCCCCCGTCGCCCGCAGGGTGCCGATCTTCCGGTACAGGATGATCAGCGCCTCCTGCGCCGCGTCCTCCGCGTCCTGCGGAGAGGCGCAGAGCGACAGGGCGAACCTCCGCACGTGCGGCTGGGACTCCATGACGACCGTGGTCAGCGATGCGACGTCGCCGTCCTGGGCCGCCCTGACCAGCCGCTCGTCGGGCCAGGAGAAGCTTCGGTTCATGTGCGGTCTCTCTTCCTCGTGGTGCTCCGCGCGCCCCGGTGGGGGCGGCCGGTCAGGCTCGGCTCCGGTACCGGCGCAGCAGGTGCCAGCTGCACGCCCCGACGAGGACGGCTCCGACGACGACGAGTGCGACGACCATGGTGTCTCCTTCCGCGGACCGGCCCGTGCGGCCGGTACGGGGAAAGGAGTCGGCGGGGCACGCGAAGGATTCACCCCCGCCGCGGAATTCTTCGCGGCGGGGGTGGACGGGGCGGGAGCGGCCGGCCGTCAGACCGGGAGCCGGGCCAGCACCCCCGCGAAGTCCGTCGTCGCGGGGAGGGTGCCGAAGGCGAGGCCCTGGTCGCCGGCGAGCCGCGACGCGCAGAACGCGTCGGCCACCGCCGCCGGGGCGTGCCGGACCAGGAGCGAGCCCTGGAGCACCAGCGCGGCCCGCTCCGCGACCCGGCGGGCCCGCAGCGGCGCGTCCTCGGTGACCCGCAGCTCGCCCCGGAGCCCGGCCCAGGCCGCGTCGAGCCGCCGGTCGGCACCGGCCGCCGCCTCGATCTCGGTACGGAACGCCTCCACGGCCTCCGGCTCGCGGGCCAGGGCGCGCAGCAGGTCGAGGGCGCTGACGTTGCCGGAGCCCTCCCAGATGCTGTTGAGCGGGGCCTCGCGGTACAGGCGGGGCATGCCCGAGGCCTCGTCGTAGCCGTTGCCGCCGAGGCATTCGAGGGCTTCGGCGACGGCGGCGGGCTGCCGCTTGCACACCCAGTACTTGCCGACGGCGGTGGCCAGGCGCAGGAAGGCGCGCTCGCCCTCGTCGCCCAGCCGGGCGCGGTCGGCCGCGCCGGCCAGCCGCAGTCCGAGGGTGGTCGCGGCCTCCGACTCCAGCGCCAGGTCGGCGAGGACGTTCCGCATCAGCGGCTGGTCGATCAGGGTCGCGCCGAACACCGAGCGGTGGCGGGCGTGGTGGGCCGCCTGGGCGAGCGCCCCGCGGATGCCGGCGGCCGAGCCGAGGACGCAGTCCAGGCGGGTCATCGTCACCATGTCGATGATGGTCCGCACGCCCTTGCCCTCGGCGCCGACCAGCCAGGCCACGGTGTCGTCGAACTCCGGCTCGCTGGAGGCGTTGGAGCGGTTGCCGAGCTTGTCCTTGAGCCGCTGGATGCGGAAGGTGTTGCGGCCGCCGTCGGGCAGCACGCGCGGGACGAGGAAGCAGGAGAGGCCGCCGGGCGCCTGCGCGAGGACGAGGAAGAGGTCGTTCATCGGCGCGCTGGTGAACCACTTGTGCCCGCGCAACCGCCAGGTGCCGTCCGGTAGTTCGACGGCGGTCGTGGTGTTGGCGCGCACGTCGCTGCCGCCCTGCTTCTCCGTCATGCCCATCCCGGCGAGCAGTCCGCGCTTTCCGGCCGGGGCGCGCAGCCCGGGGTCGTACGAGCGGCTGGTGAGCAGCGGGACGTACGTCTCGGCGAGGGCGGGGGAGTGGTGCAGCGCGGGGACGACCGCGTACGTCATCGAGACCGGGCACAGGTGCCCGGCCTCCAGCATGCCGGCGAGCATGAAGCCGGCGGCGCGCGCCACGTGGGCACCGGGCCGGTCGTCGGCCCAGGCGGCGCCGGCCAGGCCCTCGGTGACGGACAGGTCCATCAGCCGGTGGTACGCGGGATGGAACTCGACCTCGTCGACGCGGTTGCCGTACCGGTCGTGGGTGCGCAGCTCCGGCTCGTGGCGGTTGGCCTGGTCGGCCCAGTGCTGGGCCTCCTCGCTGCCGACGATCCGGCCGAGGCGGTGCAGGTCCGGCAGGTGCCGGCCGGCGCCCTCGCGCTCGACGCCTTCGAGGAGGACCGGGTCGTCGGCGGCGTCGTGGCCGGTCAGCGGCGGGGCCTGGTTGGTGACGGAGTGCGTCACGGCGGTGGGGCGACTCCGGGGCGCGGCGCCGGTGGCGCCGGCGGACGCGGGGGCGGAGCCGGGAGTCCTGGTCACGGTGGTTGCTCCTCCGGAAGGCGGGTCGGTACGGGACGGTGACGACGCGGGGCCGGGCGGGCCCGTCCTGGTCGGCGTGGGGCGAAGTGCGTAGGACGAAGGGCGAAGGGCGTACGGCGGGCCGGTGGCCGGGCTAAGGGGGCGGGGCGCCCGCGCAGCGCAGGGCCATGGCCGTGAGGTCGGCGAGGAGTTCCTCGGTGGTGGGGGCGCCGACGGCGCCGAGCGGGTCGACCAGGACCTCGCCGACGGCGCCGGTGAGCGCGGCGGCGGTGATCTCGCCGTTCTGTTCGGGGAGCGCGCCGTCGGCGATGCCCTCGCGGATCACCTCGGCGAAGAGCGCGCGGTAGCGGCGCCGGAAGTCGAGCCGCTCGGCGCCGACGGCGGGCTCGGCCGGGGCGGCCAGCAGGGCGTAGGCGAGACCGCGGTTCTCCAGGGCCCGGCGGGCGAAGACGTCGATGCCCCGGCTCAGCCGCTCGACCGGGTCGCCGGGGGCGGCCAGGACCTCGCCGAGGACCTCGACCTCCCGCCCGGCGGCGCGCCGGAAGACCTCCACGGCGAGCGCCGCCTTGGAGGGGAAGTGCTGGTAGACGGAGCCGGCCGCGATGCCGGCGGCGTCGGCGACCGCGGTCACGGACGCCTGTGCCCAGCCCACCTCGGCGACGACCGAGGTGGCGCAGGCGACCAGACGCTCCCGCGCGGCGTCGAGCCGGCGGACTTCGGCGGGGGTCTTACGGTAGGCCACGAGAAGAAGTGAACCACCATTCAGAGTTTCCCGCCATGGTCCGCGGCCCGGGCTCCGGGGGCTCCGGGGGCTCCCTCCGCTCCCAGGGTGTTCCTGCCGGTACGAAGCGCAGCTCAGGCCACCCGTCCACCGCCGCGGCCGGAACCGCGCTGTCGTCACGGCCTTCCGCGCCCCTACAGTCGAGGGGACCGCGCCACCCCGCACGCGAGGGCGTGCGGACGCCGAAGAGGAGCCCCGCCGTGGCCATCCCCGCACCCCCCGGAGCCCGCGAGGGCTCGGGTCCGGCAGGACGCCCGGTCCCCGAACTCGCCCCCGAACTCGTCGCCGACTGGCACGAGCGGGGCGGCGAACTCGTCGAACTCCTCGCCCTCGTCCGCGAACGGCTCGGCGGCGTCGCCGCGTTCCGCCCCGGGCCCGGAGCCGCCCCCACCGTGCTGGTCACCGACCCCGATGCCGTCCGGCACGTCCTCGCCCATCACCCCGACCGGTACGTCAAGCGCTCCCACCGCGCCCGCGTCCTCGTCGGCGACGGCGTCCTCTCCGCCGGCGGGGACGCCTGGCAGAGCCAACGCCGCCTGCTCCAGTCGCAGTTCACCGGCCGGGGCATGCGCCGGTACGAGGCCCGGATCACTGCCGCCGCCCGGGTGACCGCCGCCCGCTGGGAGACGTACGCCCGCACCGGGGAGGTCTTCGACCTCGGCGACGAGATGCGCCGCTTCGCCCTCGACACCATCTGGCGCGCCCTCACGGGTCGGCCGCTCGACCCGGACACCGAGCGCGAACTCGGCGCCGTCGCGGGGGTGGTGGCCGCCCTGCCCAGCCTTCCCGCCGACAAGGTCGCCGCCCAGGCCGCCGTCGCCGCCGACATCGCCCGCATCGACGCCGTCGCCGAGCACGCCGTCCGCGCCGCCCGGGACGACGGAGCCGGGCCCGACGCCCCCGGCCTGCTGCACGTCCTCGTCGAGGCGTCCGCGACCCGCCCCGAGTACACCGACCGGCTGATCCGCGACGAACTCGTCACCCTCCTCATGGCCGGCCACGAGACCACCGCCACCACCCTGACCTGGCTGTACCTGCTCCTGGACCGGCACCCGGAGGCCCGTGAACACGCCCTCGCCGCCGGACCCGACGGCTCGCCCGAGCGCCGGGAGGCCGTCCAGGCCCTCGTCCACGAGACGCTCCGCCTCTACCCCTCGGCCTGGATCCTGCCCCGCCACGCCACCGAGGCCGACACCCTCGCGGGCCACACCCTCCTCGCCGGCACCGACCTCCTCGTCTGCCCCTACCTCGTCCACCGCGATCCGGCCCTCTGGCCGTCCCCCGAGACCTTCGACCCGACCCGCTTCACCACCCCCGGCCGCCGCCCCGCCCACCCGGGCGCCCACCTCCCCTTCGGTCTCGGCCCCCGCGCCTGCCTGGGCCTCCAGTTCGCTCTCCGCGAGTCGGTCACCCTCCTCGAACACCTGCTGCCCGGCCCCGTCCCCCGCTTCCGCTCCGTCCCCCGGAAGGCCGTCCACGGTCTCACCGTCCGCCCCGACGGCCCCACACCCGCCGTCCTCGACGGCGGTCGCGGGGCCTGATCGGGCCGGCCCCGGTCACGGTGGCCGGCGGGGTGGACGCGGGGGCCGGCGGAGGCCGACTGCCCCTTTCCGCCGCTCTGTTACGTTGGCGCTCCTGGTCCCGAGGAGAGGAAGCGACCCGCACATGGCCGTCATCCACCGCACCACGATGCAGCCGACCAAGCTGGAGCTCATCGCCGACTGGCTGCCGACCCGGGCCTGGTACGCCGCCGGGCCGGAGGCGCCGCGCCCGGTGAAGTCCGGCGGGTTCCGGCTCGACGACCCCGCGGGCGAGGTGGGCATCGAGTTCATGGCCGTCACCGACGGAGAGGGCCCGGACGCGGCCACGTACCTGGTGCCCATGACGTACCGGGGCAAGCCCCTCGAAGGCGCCGAGTCCGCCCTCATCGGCACCTCCGAGCACGGGGTCCTCGGCACCCGGTGGATCTACGACGGCGCCCACGACCCGGTCCTGGTCGGCCAGTTGTACGAGCTCCTCGCCGGCCGTGCCGTGCCCCAGCAGCAGTCCGTCAGCGACGCCGCCGACCCGACCGTCACCGCCTCCCTCGACGCCCCCGCCCCGGAGGGCGACGCCGCGGTGCTCGACACCGCCGACGGGCCCGAGGGCACCGACGTACGGATCGAGGTGCCCGGCACCGGCGCGCCCCTCGCCCTCCGGTTCCACCGCGCCCTGCGCCCGGCCGAGGACGGGGAGCGGGACGACACCGGTGTCCTCGGCCGGGTCACCGCCGAGTGGACCCCGGCCGGAGCCGAGGGCGCCACGGCGCGGGGCGCGTACCTCACCGTCCGCAGCGCCTGACGCGGGGCGCGCGCTCCGTCCTCAGGGGCGGAGCGCCGTCGCCAGCTGGGACCGGGAGCGGACGTCCAGCTTCTGGTAGATGCGGGTCAGCCGCGCCTCCACGGTCTTCACACTGAGGAAGAGCTTCGCCGCCGCCTCCTGGTTCGAGGCGCCCTGCCCCACCAGGCGGGCCAGCCGCAGTTCCGCCTCCGTCAGCGAGGCCAGCGCCGTCGGCGCCTCCTCACCGCCCGGCGCCGCCCCCGGCAGCTCGCCCGCCGGCGCCTCCGTGGCCAGCGCCAGCCACGGCGCCGCCCCCGCCCGCTCGAAGACCGTGGCCGCCCCGTGCAGCGCCGACTGCGCGGCGGACCTCCGCCGCCGCTTCCGCTCCACCCGGGCCAGCGCCATCAGCGCCCGCCCCTGCTCCAGCGGCAGTCCGGCCTCCGCGAAACGGCCGGCCGTCCGGGTCAGCAGCTCCGCCGCCTCGTCCGTCCGCCCCTCCGCCGCCAGGCACAGCGCCTGCGCCCGGTCGCAGCCCAGCAACACCGTGGTACGGCCCAGCCGTTCGGCCACCGGGCGCACCTCCGCGAGGAGTGTCAGGGCGTCCTCGACGGCGTCGTGCGCGAGCAGCGCCTCGGCCAGCTCCTCGTGCCAGCGCAGCATCGACGGGTCCACCGTCGACTGGGCGCGCTCGTCGGTCTGCACCCGGCGCAGCGTCTCCAGGGCCGCCGCCACGTCGCCGTTGATCAGCTGGACGCGGCCGAGCGCGTACCGGCTGCGCGAGAGGAAGACCCGGTCGCCCTCCTCCTCCGACGCCTGCACGCTCCGCCGCGCGTAGCTCGCCGCCCGCCCGAGGCTGCCGCCCGCGGTCTCGGCGAGCGCCAGCGCGTACCAGGCGGGGCCGGGGGACAGGCCCGCCTCCAGGGTGAGCGCCAGCGACTGGCCGGCGTGGGCCAGGGCGGCGGCGCAGGCGCCGATCCGCGACTCGATCTCCGCGAGCGTACGGAACAGTTCGATGGCGTCCTCGACGGAACCGCGCCGCTGCACCAGCGGCAGCAGGGCGTTCAGCTCGTCCCGGGCGTCCGTCAGCCGGTCGTCGAAGAGAGCGTGACGGATCGTCAGGATTTGGGCGGCGTTGCGGATGCCGAGCGGGCGCTCGGTGAGTTCGAGCTCCCGCGCCCTGGCCAGGACCGGCTCGGAGTCCGGGGATCCCAGCGCCCGCTCCATGCGCGCCTGCACGGTCAGGGCCTGCGCGGCGGTGCGGGGGTCGCCGACCGAGGCGGCCAGCGCGGCGGACTCCATCGCCGCCGTCCGGGACCGCTCCGGATCGCCGTCCGCCAGCACGTACTTGACGGCCAGTCGGAGCTGGACGGCGGCCCGGAGCGCGGTCTCCCCCTCGGAGTCCTCCATGGCGTGGACGTACATGTCGTCCAGGTCGGTGAGGCCCTGTCCCGCGGTGTCCAGGACGGCGAGGCGGGCCCGCACCCGGTCGGTGGGGGACGCGTCCCGCGCGAGGAGGTCGGTGGTGGCGCGCATGGCCAGGTCGGCGCGGGCGGCCCGGGCCGCCTCCTCGGCCGCGTCCACGAGCCGGGCGATCCGCTGCGCGCCGTCCCGGCCGGGTGTCGACTCGGCGGCCAGCAGCGCCAGTTCGGCGGCGAGCGCGTTGTTGCCGCGCCGGCGCGCGGCCTCCGCCGCCGCCGCGACCTCGGCGGCCAGCTCCTCGTCCGGCCGGTCGGTGGCGAGCGCCCTGTGCCGTACCGCCTCCACCGGGTCGTCGACGACCTCCGCGAGCGCGGCGTGGCCCGCGCTGCGCTCGGCCCAGCAGGCGTCGTGCACCAGCGTGGACGGCAGCAGCCCGGCGGTGAAGGCGAGCGAGCCGTCCTCGGCGAGCGAGATCAGCCCGGCCCGCTCGGCCGCCGCGAGTTCCGCCTCGGCCTCGGGCCGTCCGGCCCGGCGGACCAGCGTCGCGGAGGGGCGCAGCGCGAGCGCCGCGAGCAGCAGGGTGGCCCGGACGGGTGGGGGAGCGGCGCCCAGGAGCTGACGGGCGAGGTCACGGGCGCGGCCGGAGAGCGTCAGCGCCTCGGCGTGGTGCACGGGGGTGCGGGCGTCGGCGAGGGAGCGGCCGACGGCGAGGGCGAGCCGGGGGTTGCCGCCGCTGGCGCGGTGGATGCGGCCGGCCATCCGGGACGGCAGCCGGTGGTGGATGAGGAGTTCGGCGATCTCGTCGGCGTGGAGCGGCGGGACGAGCAGCAGATCCGCCTCGGACGGCACCCACAGGTGCGCGGAGCCGCCGGTGTGCGGCCGGCCGGGGGTGCCGGGCGCCGACCCGTCGGCGCGGTGGGTGTCCCCGTACGGCTCCGGCGTCTCGACCGCGATCACGCGCAGCGACGGCGGGGCGAGGTGGAGGGCGAAGCGCAGCAGGTCGGTGCTGTCGGGGTCGAGGAACTCGGCGCCGTCGACGACGAGCAGCACGGGGCCCCGGGAGGTCAGCGCGCGCAGGATGCGGGCGATGCCCAGGCGCAGGGCGATCGGGTCCCAGCCGCCCTGCTGGATGGGCGCCTCGCGGCAGAGCATGGCGACGGCGGTGCGCTGCGGCCCGGGCAGGTCGTCGAAGACGCCGGAGGCGAAGACCCCGGTGGGCAGGGAGCCGGGGCCGGAGAGGCCGGCGGGGCCGGCCGGGGTGTCGTCCCCGAGGGGCCCGGCTTCGGCGCGGGGGCCCGGCCAGGTGACGGTGGCCGCCACGGAGGCGACGAGGGCGGCCGCGGCGGCGCCGGGGATCGCGCGGTCGGCGGGGAGCGCGGCGAGCCAGAGCACGGTCTCGCCCCGGGTCTCGGCCCGGGCGGCGGCGGCCAGCGCGACCTCGGTCTTGCCGACGCCGGCGGGCCCCGTGAGCAGGGCGCGGCCGCGCGCGTGCAGGACGGTCTCCAGGCGGGCGAGAAGCTCCTCGCGGCCCACCGGGGCCGCCGGACCGGCCCCGCCGGGAGCGCGTGCGGGCAGAGTGCCGTGCGGAACCGTCGTCACCTGGTCGCCACCTCCGCCCGTGGGCCCCGCCCATGAGCCCTGCGCAGAGGATACGGAGCCCACGGGCATCGTCCAGGGGCCTTGTCCGACATTCGGACACGCCCCGCCGTGCCGGCGCCGATCCGGAATTCGGCGACGCCCCCGTGGTGTAGACCACGGGGGCGCCGCTGACCAGCGGTGATGCTGGTGTGGGGGGTGGTGTCAGTGAGGTGGAGCGGAGGGTCAGAAGGTGAGGCTCCAGGAGTCGATGTAGCCGGTGTCACCCGTGGCCACATCGCGGACCTGGAGCTTCCAGGTGCCGTTGGCGACCTCGCTGGAGGCGTCGACCGTGTACGTCGCGAGGACGTTGTCGGCGCTGTCCGAGGACGAGGAGGCCTTCAGGTTGCGCACCGTGCCGTCGGGGGCGACCAGGTCGACGACCAGGTCCCCGCGCCAGGTGTGCTTGATGTCCACCGCGACCTTGAGGGCGGCGGGGGCGTTGCCGGTGCGGCCGGTGACGGCGATCGAGGACGACACGGTGGTGTTGTCGGAGATCGTGACGTTGTCGGCGTTGGTGAAGACGGTGCCCGGCTGGGTGGTGCCGGTGACCGAGTCCACGGTCTTGGCCGCGTCGGCGATGCCGGCGCCGCAGCCGCCGGAGCAGGTGCCGGGCAGCGGGCGGGCGTTGCCCTTGATCGCGGTCTCGATCTGGGCCGGCGTGAGGGTGCTCTTGGCCGACTTCAGGAGGGCGGCCAGGCCCGCGATGTGCGGCGCGGCCATGGAGGTGCCCTGGTAGGGCTTGTAGTTCTCGGCCGACTGGGTCGTCGTGCCCGAGTTGAGCGTGGAGTGGATGCCGTTCTGGGGGGTGGTCACCGTGCCGGGCGTGTCGGTGGCGCGGCGGGTCTCGCCGCCCGGGGCGGACACGTCCACCAGGGTGCCGAAGTTGGAGTAGTACGACCGGTTGCCCTCACGGCTGGTCGACGCCACGGTGATGACGTTCGAGCAGTTCGCCGGCGTGAAGCCGGAGGTGTTGGCGTTGCTGTTGCCCGCGGCGACGACGACGGTGGTGCCGCGCTGGACGGCGCCGTTGATCGCGTTCTGGTAGACGCTGGGGCAGGTGGAGCTGGCGCCGCCGAGGCTCAGGTTGATGACCTTGGCGGGGGTGGCGTTGGCCGGGACGCCCGACACGGTGCCGCCGGAGGCCCAGGTGATCGCGTCGGCGATGTCCGAGGACGAGCCGCCGCACTTGCCGAGGACCCGGACGTGCTGGACCTTCGAGCCGTACGCGATGCCCGCGATGCCCTTGGAGTTGTTCGTGACGGCGCCGATGGTGCCGGCGACGTGCGTGCCGTGCCAGGAGGAGTTCGAGGCCTTGGAGCCGACGCCGCACTCGTTGTCGGTGGCGTTCCAGTCGCCCTCGTCCTTGGCGTCCGCGTCGCGGCCGTTGCCGTCGCGGGCGTCGGAGGAGGTGGAGATGAAGTCGTACCCGGCGACCGTGTTGGCCGCGAGGTCGCTGTGGGCGGCGTAACCGGTGTCGATGACGGCGACGGTGACGCCGGAGCCGGTGGTCTTGTCCCAGGCAGAGGGGACGTTCATGCCACCGGTGGCCTCGAAGAGGTCCCACTGCTTGGCGTAGTCGGTGTCGTTCGGCGCGGCGGCCATCGCGTAGGCGCGGATGTCCGCCTCGACCGTGGCGACGGACGGGTCGGCCCGGAAGGCGGCCATGACCTCGTTCACGTCCTGCGGCGTGGCCGAGTCGCCCAGGTCGACCAGGGCGCCGCCGCCGGAGAGACGCCGCTCGAAGGCGAGCTTCTCGCCCGTCTTCGCGGCCTTCTCGGCGGTGTCGGTCTTCGCGGCCGTGTTGGAACCGGCCTCGGCGGCCTGGCTCTTGTAGGTGACGATGACCTTCTCGACCGGGGCGCTCGGGAGCGCCCGCATCGCCTGCGAAGCCGGGGCCGGCTTCGGGGTGGGAGCGGCCGGGGCGGCGGCGAACGCCCCGGTGGTGGTGACAGCGGCACCGATGATCGCGGCGGTGGCGACCACGGATATGACTCTCCGCCTGGAACCGTTCAAGGTGTGGCCCTTTCGAGTACGACGTAGGTACGGAGCAGTGGCGGCGGCGCGGGAGTCGCGGGGCGAAGTGGGGTCGCGTCCGTGGTCCCTGGGCTGGGGGGCCCGTGCGCCGCCACCGGCGCCGACGGCCCGGGTCAAGGCCGTCACCGGTGGTGATCTCCCCGCATGCACCTGTCAGGTGTATGCGGGGGATGTTATCCGCCGGTGCGGAGGACAGTAGGGAACGGGGAGGTGAACGCGATACGGGGAAAACCCTTGTCACCCCTCATGGCCGGGGAGGGGGTCCCCCCGAGAGGGCCGGAGGCCGGGGCCGGCGGGCGGATGCGCGAGGGCGGGCCGAGGGGGCGCGGGGGAGCGCCGGGGGAGGGGCGGACGCTCGTGAGCTGGGACGAAGGGCTTCGTGGGGGCGGGGAGGAGGGGTGGGGAGGAGGGGTGCGGGAGGGGAGGGGCGACGGCGTTCGGTGCGCGGGCCACGGGGAGGGCGGGCGGCTGGAAAGGGGCGCCGGTGAGGCGCCCTCGGGCACCCACGGGCGCCCTCGGGGGTGCGCGGGGTGCCGGCTGGGGGGAGGTTCCCCCGCGAAGGCAACCTCACCCGAAAGGGTGTGAAGTGGCTTGAACCAGGCGTAATCGGCCCGGTCTCAGCCGAGTTCGAGCGTCGTGACGCCGAAGACGCGCTCGGCCGGGACCGGTCGCACCGGGCCGGTGTACATCCGGGCCGTCTCGAAGGTCGGCGTCAGTCCGCGCTCCTCCGCGAGGCGGGCCGCCGCCGGGTTGGTCTCGGGCATGTCGACGGCGATCGACCGCGCGCCGAACCCGCGGGCCGCCTCGCCCAGCGCGTCGAGCAGCGCGGCCGCGTCCGCGGGCCCGTCCGCGAACAGCGGCCCCACACGCGCCTCGTCCTGCGCGGGCCGGACCACGCCGTAGCCGGTCACCCGGCCGTCCACGACCCTGGCCAGGGCGCGGTGCCCCGGTGTCGTCAGCCACGCGGCGAGGAAGCGGGGCCGCTCGACGTGGTGGCAGGCGGAGTCGTACGCGGCGAGTTGCGTGGGATCGACCGATTCGGCCGCCACGACACCGGTCACCGGCCGCTCCGGGGGCGGCACTTCCCCGACGTAGCGGGCGGTCCGGTAGGCCGGCGCGAAGCCTGAGCGCCGGTAGTTGTCCTGCTGGGCCGGCACCCCGTCGAGCCCCACGGTCCGCCCGCCCGCGTGGGCGAGCCCCGCCCGCCAGGTCGCGAGGCCGAGTCCCCGCCCGCGCAGTTCGGGGCGGACCAGATAGAAGCCGAGGAAGGCGTAGGCGTCCCCGTAGGTGACCACCGAGACGGCGGAGACCGGCTCGCCGTCGAGCCGCCCCAGGAAGAATCCGTCCGGATCCTGCGCGAAGAAGGCGTCGCCGTCCGCCCGTCCGGGGTTCCACCCCTCCTCGGCGCACCAGGCCCGGACGAGCTCCCACTCGGCTCGGGTGGCGGGGGCGACGACGAGCGAACCGGGGGAGAGCGTGGTCACGTGCGTTCCTTCGAGTGCCGGGGGGAGCGAGGAAGGGGCGGAGTACGGGCGGGCGGAGCCGGGCCTCCGCGGGAGCGGGCCGCTGCCCCCCGGCAGGTCGTACGACATACCTGTCACCGCACACCACATCGGTCGAAGCGCCTCACCCTAGCGCCCCCTGGTCCCGTCCCCTGAGCTCCGGCGATCGATTCCGGCCGCCCGGGGAGTCGCCCCGGGGAGCCGAGGCGGGGGACGGGTCGGGTGCGAGCCTGAGGGGGTGGGAGTCCGGAGGGGGAGGGGGTAGGAGCCCGGGGGTGGGGGCGCGGGGTGGGTCAGCCGATCAGGCGGAGGCGGGTGTCGGCGACGGCGAGGTGGACCGTCTGGCCCCAGGTCAGGTCGAGGGTGTCGGACTCGACGCCGTCGCCGAAGGCGATCAGGCGGTCGGACTCGACGGTCAGGCGGAGCCCCTGCCCGTCGCCGAGGACGCCCTCGACGCGGCTCGTCCCGGTCGTCGGTGACGGCCACGCCTCGCGGACGAACCAGGCGAGGCGCGGCTCCGTCGGTGACGGCAGGGCGAGCGCGCTGGAGCGCTGCTGCCAGAGCGACCGCAGCCAGCCGGTCGCGCCCGTGCCCGTGCCGGCCAGGACCCCCGAGGACGCCTGGGGTTCGGGACCGGCGCCCTCCGCGTCCAGCGTGTAGCGGGCGGTCTGGTGGCCGGGCGGCCCCACATAGATCTCGTTGAGCGCGAGCAGCCGCTGGCCGTCGTCCGTGGCCGCCGCGACCATGGTGAGCTCGTCGGCCGCGGCGCCCGGCCCCGCCGCGTACGGGAGCAGCCGGCGGGCGTCCGCCGGCCGGTGGCGCACGAGCACGCCCGCGTTCCGCCCCGGGTCGGCGTCGATGCCGACGACGGGCTGGCCGGTCAGGTACTTGGCGGTGTTGGCGACGAGGCCGTCCTGGCCGACGACCACCACCACGTCCTCGGGACCGAAGAGGAAGCGGTCCAGGTCGGCGCGCTCCACCCGGGTCTGCCGCCAGGTCAGCGGCACGGCCCCGGCGACGGCGGCGAGCGCGCGCCGCGTCCGCTCGTGGCGTTCCCGGACCTCGTCCGCCGAGCGGCCGCGCGCCGCCAGGAAGAACGCGGCCTGCCCGTGCGTCCCGTGCCGGGCGAGCAGCTCCTCGTACTCCGTCCTGCGGTGCACGAGGACCGCCCGCGGCGCGAGGCTCACGCGCCCGCCCCGCCGTTGCCGCCGCTTCCGCCGTTGCCGCCGCCCAGCTTCGCGAGCAGTCCGGTGAGGACGTCGGGGGAGAGGGTGAGGTGCTCGATGCGGGGCAGCTGCTCGGCGGCCCGGGTGAGCGCCAGCGCGTGCAGGACGGCCGGTTCGGCGGCGGCGTGCGCCTGGAGCCAGGCCGTCTGCGCCGCGGCCCTCGCCTCGCCGACCTCGCGGGCCGCCTCCGCCTCGGCCCGCGCCAGGCGCACCTTGCGCACCGCCTCGGCCTCCGCCCGTACCGCGTCGGCGGCGGCGGACTCCTCCGCCTCCCGGCGTGCGTTGGTGCCGCGCTGCTCGACCAGCCGCTCCTCCTGCCGGGCCAGCTCGATCTTGCTGGCCAGCTCGTTCTCCGCGATGGTCCGCTCGCGCTCGACGGCGACCGCGCGCCGCTCGTAGGTGGCCCGGTCGGCCTCCTGCTGGATCTGCTCCCTGGCGGGGGTGCGCAGGGCGCGCTCGACCTCGGGCTCGGGACGGATCGCGACCACGCGCACGGCGACCACCTCGATGCCCGTCGCCGGCAGCCGGGGCTCGGCGGCGAGACCGTCGGTGATCCGCTCCCGCACCGCCGCCACGCCGTCCACCAGAGCCTGCGCGAGCGACGTGCGGGCGAGCACGTCGAGGGCGTGCTGCTGCGCCGTCTCGGTCAGCAGGGTCGCGATCTGCTCCAGGGGGGTGCCGCGCCAGACGCCGGTGTCGGGGTCGATGGAGAAGTCCAGGCGCGCGGCGGCGACGGCCGGGTCCCCGATCCGGTACGTGACGGTGGCCTGCACGCTCACGTCCTGGAAGTCCGCGGTCCTGGCGTGGAAGGCCATGGCGAGCTCCCGGTCGTCCACCGGCACCTCGGAGAGTGCCGCGCTGAGCGGCCGGAACCAGAAGCTGAGCCCGGTGCCGTCGTGCGTGAGCCGGCCGCCCTTCTGGTGGCGGATGTGGGCGGTGGGCGCGGAGCGGAGATGGCGCCAGCCGGCGCGGCGGGTGATGTCGGCCATGAGAGAACCCCCTTGTCGTCACGATGACGATAGAGCCGGATTCCGGTTGTCGTCAAGATGACGTAAAGGGGGTGGCCGCTCAGGGGCTCAGCGGGCGGGCTCCGCCTCCGGTACGGGGACGAGCGCCCCGCCCAGCGCCTCGGCCAGGCTCGCGACCGCGGACTCGCCTACGGGCGCGGCGGGGGCGGGAACGGGCGCCGGACCCGGGAGGGGGAAGGATGCCAGGCCCGGGAGGGGGGAGGGTGCGGGGTCGGGGTCGGGGTCGGGGTCGGGGTCGGGGTTGAGGTCGGGGTCGGGGGCGGGGGAAGGTGTCGGCTGCGGAGCGGGGGTCGCCGGGCCTCCGGTGGTGAGGAGGACGACACCCCGGGCCGCGACCATCGCCGCGCCGGCGGCGATCGCCCAGCCCCAGGCGCCCGCGCGGAACGTCTCGCCCAGCAGCGCCACGCCGATGACGGCGGCCGCGGCCGGGTTCGCCAGGTTCACCACCGCGAGCGGGGCGGCGAGTCCGCCCCGGTAGGCGGTCTGCGAGAGGAGCAGGCCGCCGACCGCGAAGGCCGATATCAGGACCGCGAGCAGCGCCGTCTGCCACCACGACGGCCGACCGCCCGGCAGGCCCACCGCCAGTGCGGCGGTGAGGGTCTGGGTGAGCGCGGACCCGACGCCGGAGGCGATCCCGGACGCGGTGGCGTGCCCGAGCCCCCCGGCCCGTACGCCGCCCTCACCGTGTCCGCCCCGCCGTCCGGTGCCAGGCGCCCGGCCGCCGGCCAGCGCCGCGATCAGCAGCGCCGTCACCGCCGCGACCACCAGGGCTTCCCGCAGGCTCAGCGCCTCTCCGGGCGCGGCGGGGCCGGTGACCGCGACCAGGCCGACGAGCCCCGCCAGGGTCCACAGCGCGCCCCGCCACTCGGTACGGGTCACCCGCCGCCGGGCGGTGTACGCGCCCAGCGGCAGCGCCGCCACGAGGGTCAGGGCGCCCAGCGGCTGCACCAGCGTCAGGGGGCCGTAGTGGAGGGCCGCGACGTGGGCGAGGGCTCCGGCGGCGTTGAGGCCGACGGCCCACCACCACTGGCCGCGCGCGAGCAGCGCCCGCAGCGCACCGCGACCCGAGGGGGTCGAAGGGGCGGCGGCGAGCCGGGCCTGGGCGACGGCGGCGAGCGCGTAACCGGCGGCGGAGACCAGCGAGAGGAGCACCGCGAGCACGGTGCCGGCGGCGGTGCTCATCGCGACACCCCGGCCGCGGCCGACCGCACGAGCGACACCCTGGCCGGTGTGGGGCCGGTGGCGGACCGCGTGTGCGGCGCCCCGGCCGGTACGGGTCCGGCGGCGGCCCGCGCGTGCGGGACGGCCCGTGGCCCTGCCGGGGCGGTCCCTGCGGGCTGTGCCGGCGGGTTCGGAGGGTTCGGAGGGGTCGGGAGCGGCGCCGGCGGGCTCGCGGGCGCCGGTACGACGAGCAGCGCGAGGCCCAGCAGCACGGTCGCGGCGAGGGCGTCCAGCCAGTAGTGGTTGGCCGTGCCGACGATCACCAGGAGCGTCAGCGCCGGGTGCAGCAGCCACCAGCGGCGCAGCGGGGAGCGGGTCGCCGCGATCAGGCCGATCGCGACCATCAGTGCCCAGCCGAAGTGCAGCGACGGCATCGCGGCGAACTGGTTCGCCATCGAGTCGGTCTCGGGGGTGGCGCCGTACACGGACGGGCCGTAGACCCGCGCGGTGTCGACGAGGCCGGCGGCGGCGAGCATCCGGGGCGGGGCGAGCGGCACCAGGATGTGCAGCGCCAGGGCCGCGCCGGTGACCAGCGCGAGGACGCGCCGCGACCACAGGTAGTGGGCGGGGCGGCGCCAGTACAGCCAGGCGAGGAAGGCGATCGTGGCCGGGAAGTGCACGGCCGCGTAATAGGTGTTCGCGACCCGTATCAGCGGCTCGCCGTGGAGTAGTAGCTGCTGAACCGCGCCCTCGCCGGGGAGGTGGAGGGCGCGCTCGGCGTCCCAGACGCGGTCGGCGTTGTGGAAGGCGCGGGTCTCGTGGCCGTTGGCGAGCAGCCGGCCGAACTTGTAGACGAGGAAGAGCCCGGTGACGAGCAGCAGCTCGCGCAGGAGGGGCGGCCGCCCGCCCTCCGCCCGGGAGGCGGGGAGCAGCCCGCGTATCCCGCCTGTCCGGGTGGCCATGGCGCCGCACTTCCCTCGGTCGATCGGTCAAACGGTCAAATCTGCAACATCCGCAACAAACGGAGGAACTCTAGATCCGATTTCATCGAGACGCAAGCGTCTCGATACGTTTGCGTCTCGATTGTGCACCCCCTACTCTCGTATGTGCAGAACTGTCGTAGGAGGGACCGATGTCCACGCAGGCCGCCACCGCCGCCGCTCGCCGCAGCAAGATCACGCCGGAGCGCGAGGCGGAGCTGTACGAGGCCGTGCTCCTCCTCCTGCGCGAAGGCGGCTACGACGCGGTGACCATGGAAGGTGTCGCGGCCCGTACGAAGTGCGGCAAGGCCACCCTCTACCGCCAGTGGGGCACCAAGCCGCAGCTCGTCACCGCGGCCCTCGCCGCCCGCCGCTGCGCGATCTTCACCGGCCTCGACACCGGCAGCCTCGCCGGCGACCTGCACGAGGCGGCCCGCATCGCCTCCGCCCGCCACGAGCGCGACACCGAGCTGATGGAGGCCGTCGCCCAGGCGTACCTCCAGCACCCCGATCTGCGCACCGCTCTGCGCGAGACCGTCATCGCGCCCGAGGTGGCCGCCATCGACGCCGTCGTCCAGCGCGCCGTCGACCGCGGCGAGGTCGCCGCCGACAACCCGGCCATCGCCTTCGTCGCCCCCAGCTTCATGGGCCTGCTCCGCATCGAACGGCTCCTGGAGGACCGCTTCCCCGACGCCTCCGCCGCCCGCGCCTTCGTCGACGCCGTCCTGCTGCCGGTCCTGCGCGTCGACGGGTGAGGGACGTTGGTCCCGCGCGTCGACAGGTGCCGGGTGCGGGTCCTGCGCGTCGACGGGAGACGGGCGCAGGTCCTGCGCGTCGACAGGTGACGGGCGCCAGGGTCGCGCACCCTGGAAGCATGCCCGCCACCACCCCCGACGTCCGCGTCCGCCGCGTCTACGAGGACCCGTCCCCCGACGACGGGGTGAGGGTCCTCGTCGACCGTCTCTGGCCCCGCGGCCTCGCCAAGGCCGACGCCCGCATCGACGAGTGGCCGAAGGCCCTCACCCCGTCCACGGAACTCCGCCGCTGGTACCACGGCACCGACGGCGACTTCGACGAGTTCCGTCACCGCTACGAGACCGAACTCGAAGCACCCGAGGCAGCCACCTCCCTCGCCCGCCTCCGCACCCTCGCCGAGACGCGGACGATCACCCTCCTGACCGCCACCAAGCACCCCGAGACCAGCCACACCACGGTCCTGAAGGACCGGCTGACGAAGTAGGGGTGCCCCATAGGGGTGCCCTTACAGGGCTGCCTTGACAGGGGTGCTCGCCGACCGGGCCGGCCGCGCGGCCCTATCGGCGAGGCACCCCCGGCCCCGCCCCCCGCCCCGCCCCCGACCCCGCTCGCCGGCTCAGGCGCCGGTCAGCCGAGGTGCCTCGCCGGCGGCGTCCGGCAGGGCGACCGCGGGCTCCCTCTCCCCGCCCGGCGCCTCCACCCGCCCGGCCAGCCCCCCGGCCCACGCCACCAGCCCGGCGACGTCCACGCCGTACGTCTCGCCGCCGCCGTCCGCGTACGCGGCGACCCGCCCGGCTCCCCGCCGCAGCAGCCGCGCGCCGCCCGTCGTGTTCCCCCGGGCGGCGTGCGTCAGCCCCACGGCCAGCTGCGCCAGCCCCTGCCACAGCTCCCGTTCGCCCTCCGGCCCCGACTTCCACGCGTCCTCGAAGACCTCGTGCGCGTGGAACGGCATGCCCGCGTCCAGCAGCCGCTGTGCCTCCCGCACGGTCTCCGCCGGCGCCCGCACGACACCCTCGGGCTGCCGCGCCACGCCCTCCGCCCCGTACGGCAGCGGCCGCCCCAGCCCGTCCCGCGGCCGCGCGTTCCGCGCCCGCCCCTCGGTGTCCCGGTCCCGCCCGTCCCCTGCCCGTCCGGCATCAGCGCTCATCCCGCCATTCTCCGCCCCCACCCGCCCGTGGGTGATCGCCACCCACGGAGTGGGGTAATGTTCTCCTGCACGCCGACGCGGGATTCACCACCGCCGACGAGCACCGGGACGTGGCGCAGCTTGGTAGCGCACTTGACTGGGGGTCAAGGGGTCGCAGGTTCAAATCCTGTCGTCCCGACTCGAAAGAGTCGCAGATCAGGGGCCGTTTCAGAGCAATCTGAAACGGCCCCTCGGTCGTTTCCGGAGCCCGGAGCCCGGAGCCCGGAGCCCGGAGCCCGGAGCCCGGAGCCCGGAGCCCGGAGCCCGGAGCCCGGAGCCCGGAGCCCGGTGACCTGTTGAGCCCGGTGAAGGACGGCAGAGGTCCGATCCGGAGGCCGGCGGAGCGCGGCCCCCTGCCCCGCCGCACGCGCCCGCCCGCCGCACGCGCCCGCCTGCCGCCCGCCCCCGCCGCGCCCGCCCGTCCGCCGCTCCTCCCGGCCTTCCCCGCCTCCACCCCCGGTCGTGCCTCCTCTTTAGGTTGAGTCGAATCTCAACCGTCAGCCGATGCGGTGCCGTGAGCCGCGCTGATTGAGTATGCGTACCGAATCGAGAGAAAGCGGAGGCTGGATTTGGACGCGATAGTGGAACTGACGGACAGTGAGCGCGATCGGCTCGTCGAGAAGCTCGGGGGCGTCGAGGCGAGTCCCTACAAGGACTATCCGCAATTCAGCGAACTCGTCTCCCGGATCGTGGCCGACGGAGGAGTTCCCGTCCGCCTCCTGGAAGCGGCCGAGAGGATTCGTACCGAGCGTTCCCAGGGAATCGCGGAAGCCCATGTCCTGCGGAACTGCCCGGTGGACGAGGACCTTCCCGACATCGGCAACGAAGACCCCTCCGGCGAGAAGAAGAGCCGGAAGGAGACCTTCATCGGCGAGGGATTCCTGGAGCTCCTGGCCCAGATCACCCGGACGCCGCTGCTGTCCTACGCGAACCGTTTCGGCGGCGACTTCTTCATCGATGTCATCGCCATCAACAAATACCTGGGGAAGCAGACCGGCTACAACGGCGGCGAGGTGGTGTTCCACAACGACCGGACCGCCCACCCCGTCCGCGCCGACTACATCACCCTCCTCGGTATGCGCTGCCCTACCGAGGACCTCGTCTACACCGGGTTCGTCTCCGGCCGCCGGCTCGTCGCCGAGCTGTCGCCGGAGATCCAGCGGGCGCTGCGCGCCCCCTGGTTCGTCACGCCGTTCGACGTCGTGTCCCGCGACGCCAACGGCGAGCTCGACAGCGCGCCCGCCCACGCGATCCTGAGCGGGGAGTCGTCGCTGCGCTACCTCGACACGCACACCACGGCCGCGCCGGACGCGCCGGTCGAGGCCAAGGACGCCCTGCTGGCGCTGAAGAACGCGCTGACCCGGGTGCCCAAGGAGCGGCACCGCATGCAGGAGGGCGACGTGCTCACGTTCGCCAACCAGCACGGCCTGCACAACCGCGAGCAGATCGAGATCAGCGACGCCCGCCGCGCGCTCGGCCGCTGGCTGCTCAAGACGTACGCCTTCGCCGACCAGGCCGCGGCGGACGCGCACCGCGACGCGTGGATCGACGGCGTCCCGGGCAAGGTCGGCGACTGACCCCCCGCCGGCCACGTCCACCAGACAAGTGAGAAGGAAGTCGCATGGCTGACCAGACGGAAAAGAACGGCCTTCCGCAGCTGTACACCGGAATTCCCGGAAAATCGTTCGGGCCGGTGGACTACGCATTCGAGCCGCTGATGCGGGACGGGCGCGTCGGTGCGGAGATCCATTCGCTCTACTCGACGGCGGAGACCGGAGAGAACGGCCCCGCGGCCGCCATCGTCCGCTACCTGCCGAACGGCACCGCCCAGCCGCACCGGCACCCCGGATACGAGATCATCTGGATCGTCGAGGGTGAACTCGAGACCGACGACGGCGTGTATCCCGCGGGCAGTCTGCTGGTGATGCCGCCCGACAGCGTGCACACCCCGCGCAGCCCCAAGGGCGCCGTCGGACTCGTGGTGTGGGAGCAGCCGGTACGACCGGCCCAGTGACCAGTTCGAAGAACGGAGGACGGATTCCCATGACGAACGCGACGAACGAGCGACCCGTACGACGGATCGGTATTTTCGACACGACGCTGCGCGACGGCGAGCAGGCTCCCGGAAACGCCATGTCCGCCCAGGACAAGCTCGATCTGGCCTTACGCCTCGAAGCGCTGAACGTGGACGTCATCGAGGCCGGATTCCCGGCGTCGTCGTCCAACGACTTCGAGGCCACCCAGGCGGTCTCGGCCGCGCTCAGCCGGGCCCAGGTGGCCACGCTGTCCAGGGCGCGCAGGGACGACATCGAGACGGCGGTCCAGGCCGCCGGCAGCCGTAACCACGTCCTGCAGATCATGGGCACCGGCAGCGACATCCACCTGGAGCACAAGCTCGGCATCACCCGCCGGCAGGCGATCGACGACGCCGTCGACGCCGCCCGCTTCGCCACCTCCCTCGGGGTGGAGACCGTCGCGGTGGGCATCGAGGACGCCACCCGCGGCGACTTCGGCTACCTCCAGGAGCTCACCGAGCGCGCCGTGGAGGCCGGGGCCCGCTACATCCCGATCGCGGACACCTCCGGCTGCGCCTCCCCCGAGGAGTTCGGCCACCTCATCTCCAGGATCCGGGAGTGGGCCCCGGCCCCGGTGCGCATCGGCGTCCACTGCCACAACGACTTCGGCCTCGCGACCGCCAACGCGATCGCCGGTCTCCAGGCCGGCGCGGACGACGTGCAGGTGACCGTCGGCGGCATCGGCGAGCGGGCGGGCAACACCGCCATGGAGGAGATCTGCGCGCTGCTCGCCTACAAGAGCGACCAGCTGGGCCTGGCCGCCGAGGTCGACCTCGCCGGCATCTACCCCGTCTACAACCGCCTCCGCGAGGTCATCCGCCTCGAAGAACCGCGGAACAAGGCCATCTTCGGCAAGTACGCGTTCGGCACCGCGGCCGGCATCCACCAGGCGGGCATGCTCCGCAACCCGGCGACGTACGAGTACGTCGAGCCGGCCCGCTTCGGCAGGGAGCGGACGCTGCACATCAGCAGGCACTCCGGCCGGGCCGTGCTGCGCCACCTGCTCGACGGGATGGGCCTGCGGGTCGACGAGTTCAAGCTGAACGAGATCTACCGCGAGTACATCGCCGAGCGGGTCGAGAGCGACTGCGAGGACCTGTCCGTCCTCCGGGAGCGCCTGCTGGCGGAGCTCGCCCCCGTACCGAACTGACGGGAGGCGCGCAGTGATCAGCCACATTGTCTGCTTCCGGTTCCTGCCCGGTGTCACCTGGGACGACCCCCGGGCCGTCGCCGCCGAGCGCATCTCGCGCGGCCACCCCCGACACATCCCGGACATCGTCTCCTGGACGGCCGGCCGCAACACCACGAGCCGTGACGCGGCCCATGACTTCGCCGTCGTCGGCCTGTTCGAGGACCGGGACGCGCTGGAGCGGTACCAGGTCCACCCCGACCACCGGCGCGGAGTCCGCGCCTGGGGCGAACTGAGCACCTGGGTGGTGGTCGACCTCGACGACACCGAGGGCGCCTCGCTCGGGGAGCCGTCGCCTCTCCGCTGACGCACGGACGGCGGTTCGGGGAGCCGTCCCCTCTCCACTGACGCACGGATCTCCGCCGACGCGCGGACAGCCCCTCGGACCCCAGGAACGACCTACGGAAAGGACAGAGGTGTTCACCCTCTTCAGGCCGGAACTCGAGGCCTACGCCCGCGAGGTGCTCGCCGAGCAGCGCCGTCTCCACCAGGAGGGCGCGCCGGCGGACGACCTGCACGCGCTGCAGATGGAGCGCGTCGCGGAGACCATCCGATACGCCCGGGCCAACTCGGCCTTCTACCGCGCCCGGTTGAGCGACGTGGCGGTGCCCCCCACGGGGCCGATCGGCCTCCAGGAGCTCGCCGCGGTGCCGTTCACGACCAAGGACGACCTGCGGTCGGAGCTGTTCGACGTCATGTCGCAGCCGCTCGACCGGGCGTGGGTCTACTACGAGACCACCGGGACGACCGGCCGCGCCACGCCCTGCCCGCGGGACGAGCGCGACTCCATCGTCAACAACACCGCCCTGACGCTCGCCTACCAGGACATCTTCGCGCAGCACGGCGAGCGCCACGTCGTCGCCGTGATGGGGCCGACGGAACTGCATTCCACCGGGGACACCTTCGGCGACGTCCTGCGCAACCTCGGCCACACCGTGGTCAAGATGTGGCCGCACTCGCCCGTGGTCGGCTTCCCGCGCGCACTGGCCCTGCTGGAGCGGCTCGGGGTGACCGCGCTCGTGTGCACCCCCGGCATGGCCATCTCACTGGCCAAGGCGGCCCGCGCCGCCGGTGTCGACCTCCGCTCCCGCCTCGGTGTCCGGCTCATCCTCACCCTGGGCGAACTGACCTCGCCGGCCATGCTGGAGAACCTGGGCGCGCTGTGGTCGGCCGGCGTCTACAACTGCATGTACGCCTCGCAGGAGGCGTCGATCATGGCGGCCTGCCACGCCGACGGCCGGCTGTACACCGAGCCGCTGAACAACTACGTCGAGGTGGTCGACCCCGACACGGGCCGGGCGGTCGAACCGGTCGACGGGGTGCGCGAGGGCGAGCTCGTCGTCACGCACCTGTACCAGGGGTCCAAGCCGCTGGTGCGCTACCGGACCGGCGACATGGTCCGGCTCTCCGCGCGGGCCGGTTCGGTCCGCGAGGTGATGCAGCCGATCGGCAGGGTCCGGGACGCGCTGCGCCTCGGCGGGCGGCGGGTGACCGCCTTCGACCTGGAGCAGGCGCTGTTCACCCACGTCCGCGGCGTCATCGACTACTACCTGGTCATCGACGAGCGGGACGGGCAGGACCTCGTCACGGTCCACCTCGAACCGGCGAACCGCGAGGCGGGACTGCGGCTCGACCGCGAGGCGATCCGGCGGTCCGTCGCCGACGCCTTCGGGGTCCGCTGCGAGGTCGTGCTCGGCCCCACGGACGCCATCACCAGCACCGGCGCCATGGTCAGCTGGAAGGCGGCGCGCATCGACGACCGGCGCGGCGGGGAGCCGGAGCCCGAACGCCTGGCGGCGCTCGCCATCGCCACGGGACGCTCCGCGTGACGGCCGCCGGCCCGACCGCGGTGACGGCGCCCCCGTACGCGTACCACGACGGAGCCTTCGTCGAGACCGGCACCGTCGGCCTGCCGGTGAGCACCCAGGCCCTGCACTACGGCACGGGCGTCTTCGAGGGCATCCGCGCCTACGCCCGGGAGGACGGGCCCGGAGTGGCGGTCTTCCGCCTCCGCGAGCACCTGGAGCGCCTGGAGCGGTCCGCCGCGACGCTGCGGATCGCGCTCCCCGGCGACGTGACGGCGCTGACCGGCATCGTCCTCGACCTGCTGCGCCGCAACGGCGCCGGCGGCGACACGTACATCCGTCCCCTGGCCTACAAGCTCGCGCTCGAACCCGGCACGCCCTTCGGCGTCCGGCTGAGCGGGGTCTCCGGACAGCTGACCGTGACCACCGTGCGGATGGGCTCCTACGTGCCGAGGGAGGGCCTGCGCTGCAAGGTGAGCACCGTCCGCAGGGTGCCGTCCGTGAGCCTCCCCTCCGGGGCGAAGATCACCGGCACGTACGCGAACAACGCCCTGGCCGTCGAGGAGGCCCACGCGGAAGGGTGCGACGACGCCCTGATGCTCGGCCTCGACGGCCACCTCACCGAGGCGAGCACGTCCAACGTCTTCGTCGTCGGCGGGAACGGGAGCGTCGCCACGCCTCCGGTGTCCGCCGACATCCTGCCCGGCATCACCCGGGCGACCGCCATCGAGCTGCTGGAGCGCGAGTTCGGGACGGCGGTCGAGGAGCGGCCGGTGTCCGTGGAGGAACTGAGGGACGCCCGGGAGGTGTTCACCACCGGCACCGGCGTCGAGATCTGCCCGGTGACGTCGATCGACCACCGCGAGGTCGGCACGGGCCGGGCCGGCACCGTGACCTCCCGCCTCCGTGACGTCTACGCCGACGTGGTCCGGGGCCGCCGCCGCGCCTACGCCTCGTGGCTCACGCCCGTCGACCCCGCGTGACAGCACTCCGTACGACGTCGCACCACCCCGCACGAACCGTCCGCAGAAGAAACAGGGGAGAAGCAGTGCAGTCACCGACGCAGCAGGGGTTCCTGGACATATCCCTGCCCACCACGGCCCAGGGGCGGAAGGTCGCCACCCTCGGTCCGGCCGGCACGAGCAGCGAACTGGCGGCCAAGCACCTCATCAGGTCGCTCCCGGGCGTGGACGGCGAGCCGGCGCCCGAACTGTTCCACAGCTACGAGATGGCCTCCCGCGCGGTCATCCAGGGCACGGCCGACCTGCTGGTCGTGGCCAACGCCTATGCCAACATCTCCGAGTTCTACATGGACACGACCCTCAGCCTGGTCGGCGCGTACCACTACCAGACCCCCCAGTACGGGATCGCGGTGCCGGCCGGCACCACCCTGACCGGGCCGGTCAGGATCGCGAGCCACCCGGCGCCGATCCCGCTGATCGAGCAGCTCCTCCCGGAGGGGCTGAGTGTCGCGGAGGTCGTACGGGCGGAGTCGACCAGCGCCGCCGCGCTCGCCGCCCGCTCCGGCCGGGTCGACGCGGCGCTCACGACCCAGCCCTCGGCCGAGCGGTACGGCCTGGCGTTCATCTCCGGGACCCGGCCCATCGACATGCTCTGGTCGGTCTTCAGCCTCGCCCGCGCCGCCGAACCCGTGGCGGCCTGAGATGGGACGGACGCTCGCCGAGAAGATCTGGTCCGACCACGTCGTACGCCCCCTCGACGACGGGGGTGACCTGCTCTACGTGGATCTGCACGTCCTGCACGAGGTCAACACGCCCCGCGCCTTCGACGACCTGAGGGCGTCGGGCAGGACCGTCCGGCGCCCCGACCGCACCCTCGCGGTCGAGGACCACAACACCCCCACCAGGGACGGCGCTTCGGAGGACCTGGCCGGGCGCCGGCAGCGCGAGCTGATCCGCGCCAACTGCGACGAGTTCGGCATCCGGCTGCACCGGCTCGGCGACGCCGACCAGGGGATCGTGCACGTCATCGTCCCCGAACTGGGCCTGGCCCGACCGGGCATGACGATCGTCTGCTGCGACTCGCACACCTCCACACTCGGCGCCCTCGGCGTCCTCGCCTTCGGCATCGGCACCGGCCAGGTCGAGCACGTGCTCGCCACCCAGACCCTCCCGGTGCACCGGCCGAAGGACCTCGCCGTCGAGGTGTCCGGCGTCCTGCCGGACGGGGCCACGGCCAAGGACCTCGCGCTGGAGCTGATCGCCCGGATCGGCACCGGAGGCGGACAGGGCAGCGTCATCGAGTACCGGGGCGAAGCCGTCCGCCGGCTGTCCATGGAAGGCCGGATGACGCTCTGCAACATGAGCATCGAGGCCGGCTCCCGGGCCGGTCTCGTGGCGGCCGACGACGTGACGATCGACTACCTCCGCACCCGGGCCACGGGCCTGGACGGCGAGGAGCTCGCCGCCGCCGAGGCCCGGTGGCGTGCGATGCGCAGCGACGACGACGCCCGGTTCGACGATGTCGTCCGCATCGACGCCGCCGAGGTCGGGCCCCGCGTCTCCTGGGGGACCAACCCCGCGCAGAACCTCCTCATCGACGGGCGGGTCCCGTCCCGGGCGGACTTCGCCGCGGACGAGGAATGGGCCTCCGCCGAGCGGTCCATGGAGTACATGGGGCTGCGTCCCGGCCAGGCGGTGCGGGACCTCCGGGTGAACACCGTCTTCCTCGGCTCGTGCACCAACGGCCGCATCGAGGACCTCCGCGAGGCCGCCGCCGTCCTGGAGGGGCGCCGCGTCGCCGACGGCGTGCGCATGCTGATCGTGCCGGGCTCAGCGGCCGTCCGCCGCCAGGCCGTCGCCGAGGGCCTGGACGAGGTGTTCGCCACGGCGGGCGCGGACTTCCGCCCCGGCGCCGGCTGCTCCATGTGCTGCGCGCTCAACGAGGACCGGCTCGCCCCGGGCGAACGGGCCGCGTCCACCAGCAATCGCAACTTCGAGGGACGCCAGGGCAAGCAGTCCAGGACGCATCTGGTCTCGCCCCGGGTCGCCGCCGCCACCGCGGTCTCCGGCCGCTTCACCACCCCGGAGGACCTGTGAGTGAGCCCGCCCTCCGCACCGGCACGGCGGTGCCGCTCCGGCGCGACGACGTCGACACCGACCAGCTCGCCCCCGCCCGCTTCGTCCCGTACTACCGGCCCGAGGGCTTCACCAACATCCTGCTCGCGGACTGGCGGAGCGACCCCGGCTTCGTCCTCAACCAGCCGCAGTACCAGGGGGCGTCCGTCCTCGTCGCGGGCCGCGAGTTCGGCACCGGCTCGTCCCGCGAGTCGGCCGTCTGGGCGCTGCAGAGCGCGGGCTTCCAGGTGGTCGTGGCCGCCCGGTTCGGCGACATCTTCCGCGGCAACGCCACGACCCGCGGGCTCTGGACGGCCGAGGTCGACCACGAGGTGATCGAGCGGCTGTGGGAACAGGTCGAGGCCGACCCGTGGTCCGCCGTGACGGTCGACCTGACCACGCGCACGCTCGTGTGCGGCCCCGTCGAGAGCCCCTTCCGCATCGACGAGCCGTTGCGCCGCCGCCTGCTGGAGCCCGGGGACCGGATCGGCGAGACGCTGGCCCACCTCCCCGAGATCGAGGCGTACGAGTCGCGGCACCCCGCGCGATGACCGCCGGGCCCGGAGCCGCCGCCGCTCCGGCCCGGCCGGCCCGCCCCTTCCCTCCCTCACCTCCGGAAAAGGTACTCATGCTCAGCCAGACCTACTCCGCGCCCGGTGCCCCGGCACCGGCGGCACGCTACTCACCGGTCGTCCGCCGGGGCCCCCTGCTCGCCGTCTCGGGCCAGGTCCCCTTCCTTCCCGGCCGGCTCGACGGGCCGGCCCCCGGCATCCGCGAACAGGCCCGGGCGGTCTTCACCTACCTCCAGGAACTCCTCGAAGCAGCCGGCGCCGACGTCTCCGACGTCCTGATGGTCAGGATCTACCTGGCCCGCGAGGAGGACTTCGCGGTGATGAACGAGCTCTTCGACGAGGTCTTCGGCGACGTCCGGCCCGCCCGTACGACGGTGTGGGTGCACCTGCCGGGCGAGCTGCTGATCGAGGTCGACCTCATGGCGGTGGTCGGCGCATGAGCTCCCCGAAGCCGCTGTTCCCGGCCCCCGGCTCCCCGGAGCCGCTGTTCCCGGCCCCCGGCTCCCCGGAGCGGCCTCCGGCGCTCCTCCGAGCGGAAAGGACGGCATGAGCGTGGAGACCACGGAGTCCATCGCGCACCTGCGCACCGAGATCGACGTCCTGGACGAGCGGCTCATCGCGCTCCTGGAGGAACGCCGGGCGCTCTCCCTGAGGGTGCAGCGGACCCGTACGCGCGGAGGCGGCGACCGGCTGGCCGCGGACCGCGAGGAGTGGATCGTCCGCAGGTACGCCGACCGCCTCGGCGACGCCGGGGCGCGACTGGCCGGCGCCGTCCTGGAGATGTGCCGCGGCACCACGAGGAGCCCGCGATGACCTCGATCGCCCTCGTCGGCGGCGGGCCCCGGGCCATGAGCGTCCTGGAACGGCTCGCCGCCCGGGCGGCCGGGTCCGGCGAACCCCTCGACATCCACGTCATCGACGCCGTGCAGGTCGGCTGCGGCCGGGTCTGGCGCACCGACCAGCCGGACTGGTACCTGATGAACACGGTGGCCGGCGAGATCACCGCGTTCTCCGGCCCGCCGGACGACGGTCCGGCCCGCCCGGGCGCGGGCCCCTCGTTCGCCCAGTGGTGGGACACGGCCGAACCGGGCCGCGACCACGCCGACGCCTACGCTCCCCGCCGCGTCTACGGCCGGTACCTGCTCTTCCTGCTCGACGCGATCGAACGCGCGCTGCCGCCCTCCGCCACCCTGCACCGGGTCACCGCCACCGTGAGCGACCTGCGCAAGGACGGCGAGGGATACCGTCTGAGCCTCGACGGCGGGCGGGAGCTCTACGTCGACCGGGCCGCCCTCGTCACGGGCCACGCCCGGCCGCGGCTCACCGGCCCGCTGCGCGAGCTCCAGCGGTTCGCCGAGACCCGCCCGGGCCTGCGCTACATCCCCGGAGGCTCCGCCGCGGACATGCCCCTGGCCGAGATCCCCCCGGGCGCCAAGGTCGGCGTGATCGGCATGGGGCTCACCTTCTACGACGTGGTCGCGGCCCTCACGGTCGGACGCGGCGGCACCTTCACCGCGTCGCGCGACGGCCTCGTCTACACGCCCGGCGGCGACGAGCCGTTCCTCGTGGCCGGCTCCCGCAGCGGCTTCCCCCAGCCGGGACGCGGCCGCAACCAGAAGCCGTCCGGCTACAGCTACCGGCCCGTCTTCTTCACCGAGGAACGCGTCCGCGCCGCGGCCGCCGGCGAACGCCTCGACTTCCACCGGCACCTGCTGCCCCGCCTGATGGCGGAGGCCGACTTCGTCCACCTCACCGCCGTCCTGCGCGAGCGCCACGGAGACGACGTCGCCGAGGAGTTCGCCGCACGGGTACGCGCCGATGGCGGCGCCGTCCCCGAACTCGCCCACTGTGCTGCGGAGTTCGGCCTCGACGACGTACGCGGACTCGATTTCGACGCCCTCGCCCGGCCGTTCGCCGACCGGACCTTCGCCGACCGGGCCACGTTCGACAAGGAACTCCTCGCCGGACTGGACGCCGACGTGCGCGAGGCGGAGCGCGGCAACGTCGACTCCCCGGTCAAGGCCGGTCTCGACGTCCTGCGCAGCCTGCGCTGGATCATCCGGGAACTCACCGACTTCGGCGGCCTGACCCCGGCCTCGCACCGGGACGGCCTCGTCGGCTGGTACGCCCCGCGCAGCGCCTTCCTCGCCGCAGGGCCGCCGCTGAGCCGCGTCCGCGAGACGCGCGCCCTGATCGAGGCGGGAGTCCTCCGCGTCATCGGCCCGCAGGCGACGTACACCGCCGACACCGCGACCGGCCGGTTCGGCGTCCGCTCACCGCGCGTGGCGGGAGCGTCCGAGGCGGTCGACGTCCTCGTCGACGCCCGGATCCCCGACCCCGACGTCCGCGCCGACTCCTCCGCACTCACGCGCGCGCTGCTGCGCCGCGGACTGTGGAGCGAGTTCGTCAACGGCGGCGAGTTCGCCACCGGCGGCGTCCACGTGACCCCCTCGCCCTTCCACCCGCTCGGCGCCGACGGCCGGCCGGACCACGGCCTGCACGTGCTGGGCATCCCCAGCGAGTACTCCCGCTACTTCACCCAGGTCGTCGCGACCGGGCCGGCGGGATGGAGCGAGTTCATGCGCGACGCCGACGACGTCGCCGCGCACATGCTGCGCCCCGCCGCACTCCCCCTTCCCTGACGATCGGAGACCAGGAAGATGTCACGGCAGGCACTGCTCGTCCTCGACATGATCAACGAGTTGGTCCACCCCGACGGCCACTACGCCCACGTGTGCCGCCGCCAGGTGGCCGAGCGCGGCGTCATCGACCGCACCGCCGAGGCGATCGCCCGCGCCCGCGCCGACGGCACACCCGTCATCTACGTGGTGCTCGGCTACAGCCGCCACTACGACGACTGGCCCGGCGAGTCGTCCCTCTTCGGACCGGCCGACCCGGAGCACCGCTTCACCCTCGGCAGCTGGGGCACCCGGGTCCACGAGCGGCTGACGCCCGAACCGGGCGAGGACATCATCGTCAAGCAGCGGGTCAGCCCGTTCTACGGCACCAACCTCGAACTCCTGCTCAGGGCCCGGAAGATCGACACCCTGCTGCTGACCGGCGTCGCCACCGACCTGGTGGTGCTCACCACCGCCCGCGACGCGCACGACCGCGACTTCGCCGTCAAGGTCCTGGAGGACGCGACGGCCACCGGTGACGAGACGCTCCAGGAGGCGGCGCGGCACATGCTCGCGCGCACCGCCGTCGTCACCCGGGTCGACGAGGCGCTGCCCCGCACGGAGAGGGCCGCCGCATGAGCACCAGGCCCGCTCCGGTCGCGGCCTCCATCGGCCGGTCCCCGACCGTGGCCCTCCTCGACGAGGTGCAGCGCCGGCGGGCGCTCGGCCTCGACGTGCTGAACCTCAGCGGGGGCGAACCCGACTTCGCGACACCCGACCACGTGGTCGAGCCGGCCGTCGAGGCGCTGCGCGACGGCTTCACGCACTACACGCCGAGCCGGGGGATCCCGGAGCTGCGCGAGGCGATCGCCGCCAAACTCCACACCGACAACGGCATCGAGGCCGACCCCGGGACCGACATCATCGTCACCCCCTCGGCCAAGCACGGCATGTTCATCGCCCTCGCCGGCGTCATCGCGCCCGGCGACGAGGTGCTGGTGCCCTCACCCGCCTGGGTCAGCTACGCCCCGATGATCACGCTCCTCGGGGGACGCGCGGTCGACGTCCCGCTCGATCCGCGAAGCGGATTCACCCTCACCGCCGAGCAGTTGACCGAGGCGGTCACCCCGCGCACCCGGGCCGTCCTGGTGAACACGCCGAACAACCCGACGGGCCGGATGCTCACCGCCGACGAGGCCGACGCCCTCGCACGCGTCGCCGACCGGCACGACCTCGTCGTGCTCGCCGACGAGATCTACGAGCACATCCGGTACGGCGGCCGGACCCACCGCAGCCTGGCCGCCCGACCGGACTGCCGGGAGCGCACCCTCACCGTCAACGGCTTCTCCAAGAGCTACGCCATGACCGGCTGGAGGCTCGGCTACGTGGCGGGTCCCACGGCCGTGATGCGGGAGGTCGTGAAGGTCCAGGAGCACACCGTCGGCTGCGCCTCCTCCTTCGTCCAGCGCGGGGCACTGGCGGCGCTCGGCGAGGCGTCCCGCCCCTGCGTCGACGACATGGTGGCGAGCTACGACGCCCGCCGCCGCTTCCTCGTCGGCGCGCTGAACAAGATCCCGGGCGTCACCTGCGACGACCCCGAGGGAGCCTTCTACGCCCTGCCGGACATCTCCGGCCTGGGCCTCGGGTCGGGGCAGGAGTGCGCCGCCTGGCTGATCGAGCACGCCGGGGTCGTCGTCACACCGGGAAGCGCCTTCGGGCCCAGCGCCGAGCGGCACGTCCGGCTCTCCTTCGCGGCACCACTCGACATCCTGACGACAGCGGTCGAGCGCATCACGGCCGCCCTCCGCACCGAGGGAGCACGCTGACCATGAGCGACCACGAGACCGTCCTCCACGCCCTCGGGAACAAGCCCGCCGACCAGCAGCCCGTCTGGCCGGACCGCGAGGCCCTGGACTCCGTCCTGGCGGACCTGTCGACCGCCGTCCCGCTCGTCTTCGCCGGCGAGTGCGACCAGCTCCGCCACCGCATGGCGGCCGTCGCCAGGGGGGAGGCGTTCCTGCTCCAGGGCGGCGACTGCGCGGAGACCTTCGACGCCGTCTCCGCCGACGCGATCCGCGACACCCTCAAGACGCTGCTGCAGATGGCCGTCGTGCTCACGTACGGCGGATCGGTACCGGTGGTCAAGGTCGGCCGGATCGCCGGGCAGTACGCCAAGCCGCGCTCCAAGGACACCGAGACCCGCGGCGGTCTGACCCTGCCGGCCTACCGCGGCGACGCCGTCAACGGCCTCGCCTTCACGCCCGAGGCGCGCGTCCCGGACCCCGAGCGGCTGCGGCGCGTGTACGAGGTGTCCGCCGCCACGCTCAACCTGGTGCGCTCCTTCACGACGGGGGGATACGCGGCCCTGGACCAGGTGCACGCCTGGAACCGGGACTTCGTCGCCCTGTCGCCGGGCGGCGAGCGGTACGAGAGGCTGGCCCGGGAGATCGACCGCGCGCTGGACTTCATGAAGGCGTGCGGGGTCCACCCCGGAGAGTTCGACGACGTCGAGTTCTACTCCAGCCACGAGGCGCTCATCCTGGACTACGAGGCCGCGCTGACCCGGCGGGACTCGCGGGGCGGCGGGCTCTACGACACCTCCGCCCACATGGTCTGGATCGGTGAGCGGACCCGCCGACTGGACGGCGCGCACGTCGAGTTCGCGTCCATGATCCGCAATCCGCTCGGGGTCAAGCTCGGTCCGGGCGTCACGGCGGACGAGGTGCTGGCGCTGATCGACCGGCTGGATCCGGACCGGGAGCCGGGGCGGCTGAGCTTCATCACGCGGATGGGCGCGGAGAAGGTCCGCGATCTGCTGCCCGGCCTGGTGGAGAAGGTCACCGCGAGCGGTGCCCGGATCGCCTGGATCTGCGACCCGATGCACGGCAACACCTTCGAGGCGCCCAGCGGTCACAAGACCCGCGACTTCGCGGCGGTGCTGGACGAGGTCAGGGGGTTCTTCGAGGTGCACCGGGAGTTGGGCACGCATCCGGGCGGCATCCATGTCGAGCTGACCGGCAGCGACGTGACCGAGTGCGTGGGAGGCGGCGACGAGGTCCTCGTGGACCACCTCCACCGGCGCTACGAGACGGCTTGCGACCCGCGGTTGAACCGCGGGCAGTCGCTGGATCTGGCGTTCCTCGTCGCGGAGATGTACCGGGGCGTGTGAGGCCCGGGCGGGAGCCCGGAGGACGCGCGGAGCGGCCCTGGCGAGGGCGTCACCTCGCCAGGGTCGTCTCGCGTCCGCTCCGCGCCGGCTCGGTCACGGGGTCGGAGGAGCGCTGGAACAGCAGGACGGCTTCGAGCCGGTTGCGGGCGCCGAGCTTGGTCAGGGCGTGCGAGACGTGGCTCTTGACGGTGGCCGGCGACACGTGGAGCCGGGCCGCCGTCTCGGCCGTCGACATGCCGGAGGCGAGGCTTCCCAGCACCTCCCGCTCCCGTGACGTCAGCGTGTGCAGCGGCGTCCCGGGCCCGGGCGTCCGCGCGTCCGGCGCGACGGCCGCCGGCGGGGCGTAGAGGGCGCGCAGTTCCGGTGAGAGCACGGTGTGCCCGGACGCGACCGCGCGGACGGCGGCCGACAGGCCGGCGATGTCGATGGTCTTCACCAGGCAGCCCGTGGCGCCGGCCGCGAAGGCGGCGTCGAGCCCGCGCTTGGTCCAGGAGGTGCCGACGAGGAGGACGCGCACCTGCCGCGACTCCAGGAAGCGCACCGCCCGTGCCGTGTCGTCGTGCGGGGCGGAGACCAGCACCACCACGTCCACCCGGTCTAACGGCCAGCGGTCCAGCGGCTGTTGATCGCTCACACTGCCCGTCACGTCGAGATCGGGGACCTTGCGCAGGACGCTCGTGAGGACGTGTCTCGAAATCGGGTCGTGGTCCGCCACCAGTACTCGAACCCGGCCGTCGTCGGCATGGCCGGCGCCGAGGAGTTCCCGCTCCAGAGACATGTGTGCGTCCTTCGGATAAGTGTGCGATCTGGACGGGATACGAGCCTAGCTTTCTGAATCTGATTCAGCAATGCTGAACACGATTTGGAAACATGAAGAGAGGTGTCCAGGCTTCGGTCGCTCGTTGTCCTCGTCTGTAGGACCTCCTACGATCGATCACGCTCGTCCCCCGTTGTCGCGATGGAAGGGAACGCGAGTGGATGTCGCACTGGCTCGAGACTGGCTCCGGTCCTTCGCGAGAGTGATGCGTGACAACAGAGGTCGCCTCACCGTCCTCGACTCCGCCATCGGCGACGGCGATCACGGGGTGAACATGGACCGTGGGCTCTCCGACGTCTGCCGCTGGCTCGACGAGGGCGACTTACCGGACTCGGCGGGGGGTGTGCTGAGCGTCGCCGGAGCGCTTCTCCTGACGCGGGTGGGCGGCGCCTCCGGAGTGCTGTATGGCAGGGCCTTCCAGGCCATGGGAGGCGAGCTGGCCTCCTCCGGGCCCGACGCCCGGCAGCTCGGGAACGCGCTCGGCGCCGGGCTCGAGGTCATCATCAAGCTGGGGGCCGCGGCGCCGGGGGACAAGACCATGGTGGACGCCTTCGCGCCGGCCCTTGCGGCGTTCCACAACTCCTGTGTCACCACCGGGAGTCTGCCGCTGGCGGTCGCCGCCGCGGCTTCGGCGGCGCGGGTCGGTGCCGAGTCCACGATCCCGCTGCGGGCGCGCAAGGGTCGCGCCTCCTATCTCGGCCACCGCAGCGTCGGCTACCAGGACCCCGGGGCCGTCTCCACGGAACTGCTCTTCCGCGCCCTGGCCGAGGTGATGTCGTCCGTCCGGGTGTGCGCCTGACCGTGCCGGGGCGTGCGCTCAGCCGGTCCGGGAGCGGTGGAGCGCGGCCTTGGCGCGATTGCCGCACCGGGTCATGTCGCACCAGCGTCGCGAGCCGCGATGGGACCGGTCGACGTAGAGGCGCGTGCAGCGCGGCGCCGCGCACTCCTTGACCAGCCGCGGCGTCTCGGTCAGCAGCCGGATCGCGTCGCGGGCCACCTCCGACAGGACCGCCTCGATGGCGCCGTGGCGCAGCACCGTCCCGTCGGGGCGCAGTTCGGGACGCGGTGGATCGGGCAGAGCGGCCTCGTTGACCGTGGCGCACTCCTCGGGAGGGAGAGGGGAGCCGGCGGCGGAGGCGAGCGCGAGTGCGTAGACCGCCTCGCGCAGGCGGACCGCCGAGGCCAGGTCGGCCGGGGTCGCGGGCGCGGGGGTGTCGACCAAGCCCGACGCCGCGGCCCACTCGGAGAGGCGGGGTGCCGTCGTGAGCAGGTCGAGCGGGGCGTCCCGCCGGCTCTGCACGGTTCCGACGAAGTCCAGGGCCACGCTGCCGCTGACGAAGGCGAAGGTCATGCCTCAAGAGTAACCGTGTTGACGGGTTACTCGGGACCCTTGTACCGTCCCGAGTAACCTATTGAACCGGTTACTTCTCAGTGAGAGGCCAGCTCTTCGATGCAAGGTGCCGATCCGAAACCCGCCACGGCCGCCGAGACAGTGCCCGAGGAGCCGCCGGCCTCCGCCCCGCCGATCTGGACCGGCGCCGTGATCCCCGCCGCCTTCGTGCTGCTGTGGAGCAGCGCCTTCATCGCGGCGGTGATCGGCACCGACGCGGCACCGCCCCTCCTCCTGACGTTCTCCCGCTTCGCGGTCGCCGGCGTCCTCCTGGCACTGATCGCGGTGGTGAGCAAGTCGCCCTGGCCCAGGGGGCGGTTGCTCCTGCACGCCATCGTCACCGGCCTGCTGATGCAGGCCGTGCAGTTCGGCGCCTTCTACACCGCGATCGGCGAGGGCCTGCCGGGCGGCGTCGTCGCGCTGATCCAGGGCTTCAACCCGATCCTGATCGCCCTGCTGGCCGGCGCGTTCCTCGGCGAGCGGATCACGGGGAGGCAGTGGTTCGGCTTCGCCGTGGGCGGTGCGGGCGTCGCGCTCGCGGTCGCCGGCGCGCTGGACTTCTCCGCCACCGCCATCGTGCTGTCCTTCGTCGGGCTGCTCGGCCTGAGCGTGGGCACGGTCTACCAGAAGCGCTTCGCGCAGGGCGTGGACGTCCGCAGCGGTACGGCGGTGCACTTCCTCGCCGGCGCACCGGTGATGGGCGTGATGACCCTGGTCTTCGAGGACCCGAAGGTGTCCGACTGGGGCGCCTTCGGCGGCTCGCTGGCGTGGATCGTCCTGGTCAACTCGGTGGGCACCTTCCTGCTCCTCAACTTCATGCTCAAGAAGCAGGCCGCCAGCCGGGTGGGCACGCTCTTCTTCCTCACCCCGGCCGTCACGGCCCTCCTCGCCTGGCTGGTGATCGGCCAGACGCTCGGCTTCTCCGCGATCGTCGGCCTGCTGCTGGGGGGCGTCGGCGTCCTGCTCGTCGCGCGCAAGTAGACGACTCCGTCACGCGCGCCCGCACGGGATCCGTACCGACGGACACGGGATCCGTACCGGCGGACTCGGGATCCGTACCGGCGGACCCGGGATCCCTTCCGACAGAGAAGAGACAGAGGCATGAGCATCAAGATCGCCATCAACGGCTTCGGCCGCATCGGCCGGGGCTTCCTGCGCGCCGTGCTGTCGCGGGGGACCGACCTGGAGGTGGTCGCGGTCAACGACCTCACCGACGCGGCGACCCTCGCGCACCTGCTCGCGTACGACAGCACCATGGGCCGTCTCGACGCGACCGTCGAGGTCGACGGGGACCACCTCGTGATCGACGGCCGCAAGATCGCGGTCCACGCGGAGCGGGACCCGGGCAGGCTGCCCTGGGGCGAGCTCGGTGTCGACGTCGTGGTGGAGTCCACCGGTGTCTTCACGGACGGCCGGAAGGCCGCCGTCCACCTGGAGGCGGGAGCGCGGAAGGTCCTCATCTCGGCCCCCGCGTCGAACGAGGACATCACCCTCGCCTACGGCATCAACCACGACGGCTACGACCCGGCGCGCCACCACGTCGTCTCGAACGCGTCGTGCACGACGAACTGTCTGGCGCCGCTCGCCAAGGTGCTGCACGACGGACTCGGCGTGGAGCACGGGCTGATGACCACCGTGCACGCCTACACCCAGGACCAGAACCTCCAGGACGGCCCGCACCGGGACCCCCGCCGCGCCCGCTCGGCCGCGATCAACGTCGTCCCCACCTCGACCGGCGCCGCCAAGGCTATCGGCCTCGTCCTGCCCGAGCTGAACGGCCGGCTCGACGGCCTGTCGCTGCGCGTCCCCGTACCGGTCGGCTCGCTGACCGACCTGTCCGTGTACCTGGCGCGGCCCACCACCGTCGACGAGGTCAACGCCCTCTTCGCCGAGGCCGCGGCCGGACCGCTCGCCGGGGTGCTGCGCTACACGGACGCGCCGCTCGTCTCGTCCGACATCGTCGGCGATCCGGCGTCCTGCGTCTTCGACTCCCAGCTGACGACCGTGACCGGCGACGGCCGCCACGTGAAGGTCTTCGGCTGGTACGACAACGAGTCCGGCTTCTCCCACCGGCTGATCGACGTCGCGCGGCTGCTCGGCGCCGGCGCCTGAGTCCCGCCGCGGGACCGCGGCCACCGAACCTCCCGCCCCGAGCGGCCCCGCGGCCGCCCGGGGCGGCGGGGTTCAGCCGGAGGTGTGCCAGGCGACGCCCCGGCCGGCGCCCAGCTCGCGGGAGAGCAGGGTCGCGACCTCCCGTACGGCCACGGCGTGTTGCTGCCGGGACTCCTCGGTGAGGAGCCGCTCGACCGAACCGACGACACCGATGGCGCCCGCCACGCGCCCATGGCGCTCGAACACCGGTGAGGCGATGCCGGCTTCGCCCAGCGCGCTCTCCTGGTCCTCCTGCGCGTAGCCGAGCCGCCGGATCTCCTCCAGGTGGCCCGCGAGGATCTCGGGGTCCACCACGCTCTGCCCGGTCAGCGTCACGAGCTCACCCCCGAGCAGCTCCTCCTGTTCCTGCTTCGGCAGGAAGGCGACCATGGCCTTGCCGAGCGCGCAGGTGTTCCAGGGGATGGTGGCGCCGAGTTCGAGGATCTGCACTCCGCTGCCGCGTCGGAAGGCGTGGTGCACGATCAGGACGTGCCTGCCGTCGAGCACGGCCACCCACACGGCCTCCCCGGTGCGCCCGGCCAGGCCGTCGGCCCACGAGAGGGTGCGGGACCGCAACTCCTGGGTCTCCAGGTAGGAGTTGCCGAGGCGGAGCAGCGTCGAACCCAGGAGGTACTTGCTGGTCTCCTTCTCCTGGCGGACCAGCCCCTCGGCCTCCAGGGTGCGCAGCAGGGCGTGGACGGTCGGTTTGGTCACGCCGATCCGCTCAGCGATCTCGGTCACGCCCAGACGGGGGCCGGCTGTCGCCAACTCCTGGAGGATGCGCGCGGCGCGCTGAACAGACTGCACCATGGAGTTTACCCGCATTCATTATTGCAGAATGATATTCAAGAATATACCAGTCCTTGAAGGTGAACGGCCTGTTCCGCAAGAGGAGAGAAGGGTTTCGGGGCCGGGATCCGGCGCCCCGCCGGCCGCGGCGGCGAAGGGCTGGGGTGCGGCGGAGGAGGCGGTGGCGCCGGAGCGGCCGACCGGGCTCATCTCGACGGCGCGACGGCCGGGCGGGGGAGTGGGTGCCGACCGGGGGGCCCGGGTCATCTCCACGCTCTCGGCGCCGAGTTGACCTCCGGGGCGCCGCATCGGATTCGATGAAGTGGCGTACGTCACTTATTAAGAGTTGTTTAAGAATCTACGTCGCGACTGTCCCGTTCCATGCCGGATTGTGCGTAGTTGACGGCTACCTTGAGTGCCGGTCAAAGTCTCCTCGACCTCCCCGGTTCTCCACGGTTTCGCTGTACCGTCCGCCGCTTCGCCCCCTCTGGAGCACTCGCATGCGCAATCCTGAACCGGAGTCACGCCCCGCGTCACGGGACCATGACGTCTTCGGCAAGGTCGCCCGGCCCGACGGCGCCGGCCCGGGGGCCCGGGTGCAGGACCTCGCGCTCTTCGACGCCACTCCGGCTCCGCCGAGGAGGGCCCACGGGTCCCGGCGGAAGAAGCGGGGTGGCGGTCCCTCCCTTCCGCTGCTCATCGTCGGATCGCTCGCCGCGGGGATCGGGCTGGCGGTCGGGCTCACCTCCGGTCTCGACCGGGCGGGTCCGGACGAGCTGACCCTCACGATGCCCGACCTGCCGGAGGCGCCCTCGGCGACGCCGGACCTGGAGACCCCGCACCCGGAGGCCACGGACGCGATGGACCCGGCCGGGGTGGCGAAGGCCGAGGCGGCCGAGGGCGGGGCGCGGACCGGTACGGCGACCCCGGGCGTGGAGTCGCCGGGCCCCGGCCCGTCGCGTACCGGCTCCGCTCCTCCGCCGGTGACGTCCGCTGCTCCGTCCTCCGTCGGGCCGGCCGCCCCGGCGGCCTCGTCCTCGACCGCCCGGCCTCCCGCCCCCGCGAGGACCTCGGCGCCGCCCGCCACCCGTCCGCCGGCCTCGCCGACCGCGAGCGCCCGGCCGTCCGGGCGTCCCGATCCGGGCGTCCTCCGCGTCGGCAGCACCGGACCCGAGGTCGAGGACCTCCAGCGACGGCTCCAGCGGCTCCACCTGTACCTCGGCTCCGCCGACGGAACGTTCGGCGGATTCCTCGAGGCGGCCCTGAGCCGCTTCCAGGAAGCCCGCGACATTCCGGAGGAGCGGGGCGTGTACGGACCGCTGACCCGCGCGGCCCTGCACGCCGAGACCGGCCGCGGCGGCGGGGGCGGCGGCTGGGGAGGCTGGGGTGAGGGCGAGGACGACGAGGGCGACTGGGGCAGCCGGCGCGACTGACGGGAGGTCGGCCGGCCGTCTCGCGGGCCGCTTCCTCGATCAGGCCGAGGGCGGCGGTACGACATGCTCGCCGGTCGCCGGTCGGGATCGCGCGGCTGTTCCGCCGCGGCCGGGGTCGTCCCCGAGGTGCGCTTCCCGGGGAGGGGGACGGCCGCGGCGGCGGGTCAGGCGGGGTCGGGCTCGATGGTCAGCGCGACGCGGTCGAGGTAGGCGCGGACCTCCGTGACCGGGTCGGCGTCCCACGGCAGGTCGGCCACGACGTAGGCCGAGCGGCCGGAGGAGTCGGCGAGCGTGCCGAGGCGGGCGTTGCGGGGGAGTGCGACCATGACCGAGGCGCAGCGGGCCGGCGCGTCGGGGGTGGTCGCCTCGACGGACGGCCAGACGGCGTCGTCGACGATCCAGGAGACCGGCTCGCCCTCGTAGCGGACGTCCGTCAGCCGGCCGGGGGTGTGCTCGACGAAGCGCTGCACGGCCCGCCGGGTCGGCGTCGGGTAGTCGGGACGCACACCCAGGGCGAGGTCGACGATGGCGGGCTCGATGGGCAGGCCGGTGGCGAGGTGCCACATCATGGTGATGGCGTCGCCGGGGAGGCGCGCGGCGATCTCCATGAGGACCGGCTGGCCGTCGCGGAGCCGGAACTCGGCGTGGGTGATGCCGCTGTCGAAGCGCAGCGCCTTGAGGATCGCGGCGTTGGCGGCGACGAGCGCGTCCGTGTGGGCGAGCGGCAGGTCGGCGGGGCTGGTGTGGCCGATCTCGGTGAAGAAGCGGCTGTCGTCCTCGTTGGTGAGCTTGGCGGTGACGCCGCTCCAGATCAACTCCCCGTTGTGGACGAGGGCTTCGACGGAGAACTCCGGTCCGGTGACGAGCTCCTCCACGAGGATCGTCTCGTCCGGCTCGTACGCGGTGAGCGCGGCGCGCAGCTCCTCGTCGTTCTCGACGCGGACGACGCCCGAGCTGAACATCCGGCCGGCCGGCTTGACGACGGCGGGGTACGCGTCGGCGGCGGCGGAGTCCCGCTGGTGGGGGGCGAAGGCGCGCCAGGAGGGTCCGTGGTCGCGGAGGATGACGCGCTGCATCACCTTGTCGCGGCAGACGCGGGCCGCCCAGGCGCCGGGGCCCGGCAGGCCGAGCGCCTCGGAGAGGACGCCGCACGGGTCGACGAAGACCTCGCCGCTGCAGATGATCCCGCGTATGTCGTACGTGGCGATCCAGTCCTGCACGGAGGCGAGGACGCCGGCGATCGCGGCGTCGGGGAACTGGCGGACGGCCTGGATCCGGGAGAGCGGGTGGGCCGGGTCGTCGATGTGTCCGGTCAGCTTCGCCAGGTCGGTGGTGGGGCCGACGACGACCAGCGGCGCCAGCCCGCGCTCCGCGATGTCGGTGATCAGGCGGTGCTGGCGGGCGAGGGCCGCCAGGTCGCTCATGACGATCACGGCGGGCGGGCGTTGGCTCTGGGTGTTCAACGGAGCTCCTCCGGTGGGGTGCACCACGGCTGCCGGGTGCGAGGAACGGTCTCTTCATGATCCAGCTTGCCCGTCCGCGGCGTCCGCGGTCCGGCGATGCGTCAATCGGCTGTTCCGGCGGCGGAATTGGCCGGAACCGTACGCTCGCTCCCTGACCGCTACTGGCGGTAGGTGGAGAGGAAGCGGCCGATGCGGTTGATCGCGGTCTCCAGGTCGTCGGCGCGCGGCAGGGTGACGAAGCGGAAGTGGTCAGGCCGGGGCCAGTTGAAGCCGGTGCCCTGGACCAGGTGGATCTTCTCGCGGAGCAGGAGGTCGAGGACGAGCCGCTCGTCGTCGACGATCTTGTGCACCTCCGGGTCGAGTTTGGCGAAGGCGTACAGCGCGCCCTTGGGCTTGACGCAGCTCACGCCCGGGATCTCGTTCAGCGCCCGCCAGGCCACGTCCCGCTGCTCGGTGAGCCTGCCGGTCGGCAGGGTGAGGTCGTGGATGGACTGGCGTCCGCCGAGCGCGGCCTGGACGGCGTACTGGGCCGGTACGTTGGGGCAGAGCCGCATGCCGGCCAGCATGGTCAGGCCCTCCAGGTAGTCGCCGGCCTGCTCCTTCGGTCCGGAGACGACCAGCCAGCCGCTGCGGAACCCGGCGACGCGGTACGACTTGGACAGGCCGTTGAAGGTGAGCGTCAGCACGTCGTCGGCGAGCGCGGCCAGGCAGTGGTGCTCGGTGTCGTCGTAGAGGATCTTGTCGTAGATCTCGTCGGCCAGCACCATCAGGCCGTGGCGGCGGGCGAGTTCGAGGATGCCCTCCAGCAGCTCCTTCGAATAGACCGCGCCCGTCGGGTTGTTGGGGTTGATGACGACGATGGCCTTGGTGCGGTCGGTGATCTTCGACGCGATGTCGTCGAGGTCGGGGAACCAGTCCGCCTCCTCGTCGCACAGGTAGTGCACGGCCCGGCCGCCGGCGAACCGCACCACGGCGGTCCACAGCGGGTAGTCGGGCATCGGCACGAGCACCTCGTCGCCGTCGTCCACCAGCGCCTGCACGGCCATCTGGATCAGCTCGGAGGCGCCGTTGCCGAGGTAGACGTCGTCGACGGTCACGCCCGTGACGCCGCGCTGCTGGTAGTACTGCATGACCGCGCGCCGGGCCGGCAGGATGCCCCGGGCGTCGCTGTAGCCGTGCGCGTTGGGCAGGTTGCGGATGATGTCCTGGAGGATCTCCTCCGGCACCTCGAAGCCGAACGGCGCCGGGTTTCCGGTGTTCAGCCGCAGGACGCTGTGACCCGCCTCCTCAAGGGCGTTGGCCTGGTCGACGACCGGGCCACGGATCTCGTAGCACACGTCCTTCAGCTTGCTGGACTGTCGAAAATTCATCTGCGGCCTCCCGACCGTGACCGTCATCCGCGCCGCCTTGGTTGCTTTGTTCTACCAAGTTCCTACTTGGAAAGTCCAACCCTTTGGCTATGCTGGCCACCATGCCACGCCGAAGCTACGACCAGTACTGCGCCGTCGCCCGAGCCCTGGACGCGGTGGGAGAGCGCTGGAGCCTGCTGATCGTCCGCGAACTGCTGCACGGCCCGCGGCGGTACACCGACCTCCACGCCGACCTCCCGGGCGTCTCCACCGACATCCTCGCCAGCAGGCTCAAGCAGCTGGAGGGCGAGGAGCTGGTCGAGCGCCGCCGCCTGGAGCGCCCCGCCAACGCGACCGTCTACCGGCTCACGGCGCGCGGCGCGGAACTCCGCCCGGTCGTCGAGGCCCTGGCCGTCTGGGGCCTCGACGCGCTCGGCGACCCGCGCCCCACGGACGCGGTCCGCACCCACTGGTTCACCACCACCACCGGCCCGGTCGGCGGGACGACCGGGGCCGCGGCGGAGGAGCCGGCCGCGGCGGCGCGGCCGTGACTCCCGGTGTGGCCGTGAGCCCCGGCGCGACCGTGACTACCGGCGCGGCCGTGACCCCCGGCGCGGCTCGTCCCGGGGCTCAGCCGTCGACGCCCGCCGCCACCGCCTGATCCAGGATGTCGAGGCCCTCCGCCAGCTCCTCGTCGGTGGCGGTCAGCGGCGGCAGCAGCTTCACCACCTCGTCGTCCGAACCCGAGGTCTCCACCAGGAGGCCGCGGGCGAAGGCCTCGTCGGCGACCCGGCGGGCGAGCGCCGCCTCCCGGAAGACCAGGCCCCACACCAGGCCCCGCCCGCGCCGCGCGGACACCCGCGCCGCGTACCGGCCGGCGAGCTCCCCCAGCCGGTCCTCGAACAGCGCGCCCCGCACCTCGGTCTGCTTCTCCAGCGCGCTGTCCGCCCAGAACTCCCGCAGTGCCGCCGTCGCCGTCACGAACGCCGGGTTGTTGCCGCGGAAGGTGCCGTTGTGCTCGCCCGGCTGCCACACGTCCAGCTCGGCGCGGAAGAGCGTGAGCGCCATCGGCAGCCCGTACCCGCTCAGGGACTTCGACAGGCAGACGATGTCGGGGGTCACCCCGGCGGCCTCGAAGCTGAAGAACGGGCCGGTGCGCCCGCACCCCATCTGGATGTCGTCCACGATCAGCAGGATCCCCCGCCGCTCGCACAGCTCAGCCAGGTCCGCGAGCCACGCGTGACCGGCCGGCTTCACACCCCCCTCGCCCTGCACCGTCTCCACGATCACGGCGGCGGGGAGGTCGAGACCGCTGCTGCTGTCGTCCAGCATGGCGTCCAGCAGCCGCAGGCCGGAGAACCCGCCGTCGGCGAAGCCGTCGTAGGGGAGCCGCCACGTGTGCCCGAGCGGCACGCCCGCCCCGCCCCGCTTCGCGGCGTTCCCGGTCACCGCCAGGGAGCCCAGAGACATGCCGTGGAAGCCGCCCGTGAAGGCGACGACCGTCTGGCGGCCGGTCACCTTCCGGGCCAGTTTCAGCGCCGCCTCCACGCTGTTGGTGCCCGTCGGGCCGGGGAACTGCACCTTGTAGTCCAGCCGCCGGGGGGCGAGGACCCGCGCGCCGAACTCGTCGAGGAACTCCTCCTTCGCCGCCGTCAGCATGTCCAGGCTGTGCGTGACCCCGTCCCGCTCCAGGTAGTCGAGCAGCGCCCGCTTCAGCACCGGGTGGTTGTGGCCGTAGTTGAGGGCGCTCGCGCCCGCGAAGAAGTCCAGGTACGCGCGCCCGTCACGGGCGGTCATCCGGCTGCCCCGGGCCCGGTCGAAGACGACGGGCCAGTTCCGGCTGTAGCTGCGGACCTCGGATTCGAGGGAGAAGGCGTTCATGAGGGGTCTCCTCGGAGAGGGGGGTGGAAAGGGAGCCGTACGGAGAAGAGGAGGAGTCCGGCGCCGACGTACGCGGGACAGGACCGGCACCGCCCGCTGTCGGACGCGGGACAGGATCGGCACCGCCCGCCGTCACAGGCCGGACAGGACCGGCACCGCCGGTACCGCCAGAGCCACGAGCACGGCCAGCAGCAGCGCCCCGGCACAGCGCAGGAGCGGCCCGCCGTGCCGCACCGCCGCCGCCGCGGCCAGCGCGTACCCGACCAGCGCCGCGGCGGCGGGGCCGAGCAGGAGCAGCGGTACGCCGCCGTCCCGCGCCCCCGCCCAGGCGAAGGCGCAGCAGGCCGCGCCGACCGCCGCGACGAGCGCGGGCGCCGGGCCCCGGGTGGTGGACCGCCGTCCGGCCGGGTGCAGCCGCGCGGCGATGCGGGCCGCGGTGCGTACGTTGGTGAGGACGTAGGACGTCAGGACCGCGGCCGTCGCCACCGCGAGCACCCAGCGCAGCGGAGCCCCGGCCGGGGCGCGGGCGCCGTGCCCCTGGACCGCCGCGAGTCCCAGGTAGGCGACGCCCACGAGGACCGCGCCCAGGACCACGCCGACGGCGGTGCGGCGGGCGCCGGCCCCGGCCGCCGGAGCGGCCCGGGAGACGACCTCCCAGCCGACCCCGGCGAAGAACAGCGCCGCGAGAGCCAGCCACAGCGCCCCCGTCCCCGAGAGCCCCGACGGGGCCAGCGCCGTGCCCGCGCCCGGGTCGGCGGGCCAGAGCCACAGGGCGCAGGCGAGCGCGAGCCCGCCGGCGGCCCACGGACGCCACCGGAGCAGCGCGGCCGACAGCCGCAGCGGGGCGAGCGCGCCCGCCACGCCCACGGCCAGCACGCCCAGGGCGAGCGGCAGCCCGTCGGGACCGGCCCGCGGCGGAGCCCCGTCGGCGGCGGCCAGCAGCGCCGTCGCGGCGAACCAGGCGATCGCCGCCTGTCCGGCCGTGAAGGCGACCGCGAAGACGCCGTCCACGGCCCGCTCCGCCCAGCCGCCGAGCAGCGTCCCGACCGCCCCCGCGAGCGAGGAGGGACCGATCCGGGCGCGGACCAGCAGGGCGAGCACCAGGGAGACCGAGCCGCCCAGGACCACGTGGGCGGCCCAGACGAGGAGCGCGTCCCCGCCCGCGAGGGCCGCCACGACGGGCGGCATGACCAGCAGCCCGGCACCGAGCACCCCGCCCGCGACCCGCCCGGCGAGCGTCCGCTCGGGCCGGAGCGCGTCCGGGCCGCCGGAGTCCGGCCCCGGGACCGGGCGCGCGTCCGGGACCGGGGCCCGTTGCGGCCCCGGGGCCGGTGAGGGCGACGTGGCGGGCGCCGACGCCCCTGCCGGGGCCGCACCGGCGGGCGTGGCCGGGGGCGTGCCGGGCGTCGCGCCCGGGCCGTGCGGGGGCTCCGTCACGGCAGGCGCTTCCGGAGGCTCTCCGCTATCACCTTGGCGCGGAGGGACAGCAGGCTGAACGATCCGGCGTCGCCGATGCCGTGGCTGGACTCGCACAGCCCGTTGAGGAAGAGCGCCGGCGTCTCGGGCGCCACCGGCCGCACCTCGTAGTCGGGACCGACCGACAGATATCCGTGCGCGTCGAACGCGAACTCCTCCGCCACCCCGCGCATCAGCGCCGGGACCCGCTCCTGGTGGGCGGCCGGGCCGAGGTCGCGGAAGCCGGTGGCGAGAACCACGAAGTCGGCCTCGTGGACTTCCGACTGACCGGTGTTCAGCTCGTCCACGCTCATCCGGACGCCGTCCTCGACGACCTCCAGCGAGCGCACCTGGCGGCTGCCGCTGACGAAGACCCGCTGCTCGCCGTCGAGCCGCTGCTCGTAGATCAGGCGGTACAGCTCGCGCAGCACGTCCCCGTCGGCGGAGGAGTAGTTCGTCAGTCGCATGAACTGGTCGATGGCGTCCTTCCGTTCGCGGGAGGCGCCGTAGTAGTAGTCGGTGAAGCCGGGGAAGTACCCCTCCTCGCTGAAGGGGCTGGTGTCCTTCTCACGGAGCGTCAGCGACCGGACCAGCGTGGTGACTTCGGCGCTCGGGTAGCGACGGGAGAGGTCGAGGGTGAGCTCGACGGCGCTCTGGCTGCCGCCGACGACCGTCACCCGGCGCGGCACCACGCCCGCCTGCTCCAGCTCCCGCAGGGCCGGCAGGTACCGCGTGAGGTGGAAGACGCGCGGCGAGTCCACCGCGTCGAACGGCTCCGGCACGAAGGGCGCCCGGCCGGTGCCGACGACGAGGGCCCGCGCCCGGACGGTCTCGCCGGCGGAGGTGGTGACCGTGTAGCGCGGCAGGCCCTCCTCGTCCCGGCCCAGCGTCACGCCGGTGACGCGCACCCCGTAGTCGACCAGCCGCTCGAAGTGCCCGGCGGCCCAGGTCACGTACTGCGCGTACTCCTTGCGCAGCGGGAACTCCATCGGGAGGTTGAGGTGGTCGAGCAGTCGGCCGTTCTCGAACAGGTAGTTGATGAAGCTGTAGCGGCTGCGCGGGTTGCGCAGCGACACCAGGTCGCGCACCGGGTGGTTCTGGATGTCCGAGCCGTCGAGCATCATCGCGCTCTGCCAGGACGGGCCCGGGCGGGCCTCCAGGAAGCGGATGTCGAGGTCGTGCCCCTCTTCTTCCAGGGCGATGGCGAGAGCCAGGTTGGCCGGACCGAAACCAATGCCGAGCACGTCATGGCAGCGGGTCACTGTTCCCCCTTGAGAGAGCGAATGGGTGTGGTGCGGGCCGGGGCGGGGGCGCGTCGGGCGCCGCCCGCGGGCCGTCGGACCGGGGCGTGCCGTCAGACGGCGCCGGGACAGGAGCCGACCGGTACGGCGTCGGCCAGGACGGCCTCGGCGATGCGGCGGCCGGCCTCCGGCGCCGTCTTCACGCCACCGCCGTTCCAGCCGCGTACCGCCCACGCGCGCGGGACGCCGGTCGCCGTGAGCAGGCCGGACGCGGGTCCGTCGCCGTCCGGGGCGCCGTAGGCGTCGGCGGCGCGGATCGTGTCGAGGTGCGGAGCCGCGGCGAGCCACGGGAAGTGCGCGGTGAGCGCGGCGACGGTCGCCCGCGCGTGGTCAGGGTCCGGCGGCGCGCCGACCGGCACGTCCCAGACCAGGTGCGGCATCCCGACCAGCGTCCGGTCGGCGCCGACCGGCTTGGCGTACAGGCCGGTCCGCAGGTCGACGAAGGTCGCGTGGGCCGGGGCGGACGGGCCGCGCCCCACGATGCTCACCTGGATCGACCGCGAGCGGACCGGCGCCGCCGGCCGCAGTCCGGGCACCGGCTCGGCCCCCCACGGGCCGACCGCCGCCACGACGGCCCCGGCGAGGATCCCGCCCTCGTCGGTGACCACCACCGGGCGGCCGCCGCGCGCCTCCACCGCACGCACGCGGACCCCGCAGCGGACGACGGCGCTGTCGGCGCGCGCCTGCTCCAGCCAGTCGGCCGTGACCTCCGCCGGGTCCACCCAGCCGGCCTCCGGCTCGACCAGGGCGATCCCGCCGGCCAGCTGGACTCCGGCCGCCTCCGGGGGGCCCGCCACCACGTGCGCCGAGGTGCCGAGGGTGTCGTTGACGCGCCGCGCCGCGGCCCGTAAGGCGGCCTCCTCTGCGGGGTCGGCGACGGTCACCGCGCCGACCGTACGCAGCGGGGCCCGCCCCGACGCCCAGCGTCCCGGATCCCGGTAGGCGGCCAGACCGGCCACCGCCAGCGGGGCGACGGCCGGGTCCGGGTCGTAGGCCCGGACCATCCCGCCGGAGAAGCCGGTCGCCCCGGCGGCACCGGGACGGTCCGCCTGCTCCAGGACGACGACGGACGCGCCCCGGCGGGCCAGGTGGTGCGCGACGGCGGCGCCGGTGATCCCGGCGCCCACCACCACGACGTCCGCGGCGGCGGGCAGTCCGCCGCCGGGGACGGGACCGGCCGGTCCGGCGTCGCTCACGACCGCCCGCTCGCGGCGGGTGCGTCCGCCGCCGCGCGGGCGGGCGCGGGCGCCGCGCACCGGGTGCCGGAGGGCAGGAAGGACCAGTCGGCCTCGCGGACCGGCTCGCCGGGCAGTCCGAGCCACGCCCAGACCCGCCCGGCGAGACCGGGGGTGACCGGCCAGGCCAGCGCGGCGAACACCTTGGCCGCCAGGAATTCGAGGGCCAGGCTGGTACGGGCCTCCTCCGCGAGCGACCGCACCCGGCGGGCCACCTCCTCCGTCGCCCGGAACTCGGCGCAGCGCTTCACGAAGGAGTCGAGCAGGTCGACGTAGCCGCGGGCGCTGAAGGCCTCCGGCAGCACCAGGCCGTCGAGTTGACGTGTCGTCAGGTTGAGGTAGCGGTAGAACTCGCGGTGCGCGTCCGTCCAGGCGCCGGTGCCCGGCACCGCGCCGTCGTCCACGCCTTCCAGCGTCGCGAAGCCGTCGAGCCAGGCGTGCGCCGCGAGGTACAGCGGGTCCTCGGTCAGCCGGCCGGCCCGCTCCTCGGTGATCCGGGTGACCCGGCCCTCCGGGGCGTCGCGCAGCAGCGCCAGGCGGACGGCGTCCGGTCCCGCCTCGGCGAGCGCGTCGTCGGCCCAGACGGCGTGGCCCCGGCTGGTGGAGAACTTCTCGTCGCCGAGGTGCAGGAACTGGTTGGTGACGAACGCGGAGGGCAGATAAGCGCGCAGACCGGCGGCGAAGGCCAGCACCGGCAGCAGCACCGCGTAGTAGAAGCTGTTGTCGTAGCCGAGGAAGAGCACGATCCGGGCCGGCCCGCCCTCCTCGGCCTCGGACCTGGCGGCGTCGAGGAAGGCCAGCGCGAGGTCGGCCCACGCGTCGAGGGCCCGGCCGTCGCCCAGGTCGACGCCCCAGTCGGTGGCCCGGTCGAGCCGGTACGGCGGCAGCCCCTCGTCCAGCAGGCGCTCCACCAGGATCTGGAGGTCGGGCGCGGTGGACGACACCCGCAGGTACTCGCGCAGCTCGTCGGCGTAGGCGTTCATGTCCAGCCAGAGCCCGCGCTCCGGCCGGGTGACGGCCGCCGTGCCGCAGATCCGGCACGTCAGACCGGTCAGCTCCCGGGCCTCGTTGGGGCGCCCGCACGCCTCGCAGATCTCGCCGACGCTGGACGCGTCGCAGTGCGCGCAGTTCCCGCTGGCGAAGGCCTGGTGCAGCGACAGGTCGCAGCTCGGGCAGTACGCCGTCTCCCGCTCCTCCTCCCGCACCGCGGGCGAGGCCTTCACCAGATCGAGCAGGGCCCGCATCCGGTCGCCGTGGCCCGGGTCGGTCAGGGGGCGGGTGAGCCGGTCGACGCCGACGCCGACCGTCCGCAGGGTCGCCACGATGCCGTCGCCCTCGGCCGCCGCCACGGCCGTCGGGGTGGTCCCGCGGAGCAGCGCGGCGGTGGCGAGGTACGACTGGTTGTCGTCGGTGCCGGTGGTGTGCCGGGCGTCGCGGCCGGAGCTGCGCAGGGCGCGCACCATCATGTCGGCGCGGACGTAGGGGCCGGCGAGGTGACCCAGGTGGAGGCCGCCGTTGGGCGTGACCGGCGGGCAGCACACGAGGGTGCGGTCGGCGAGGCGGTCGCGCGGGGGCGACTTCTCCAGGACGGCGACGGCGCTCGGGATGTGCTCCCAGTACACCGAGACGATGTCGAAGGGCTCGTCGTGGTCGTTGCGGATCTCGTGGAAGCCGAACGGCGACAGGTAGCAGACCTGCCCCGGTCCGAGCTCGCGCTCCTCGTCGCCGAGGAGGACGACCGCCTTTCCGGCCAGGACGATGAACATCTCGCCGTCCTGGTGGGCGTGGCGCTTCGAGGTGGTGTGCGCGGGGACGCTGCCGAAGACGGAGCCGAACGGCAGCCCCTCGATGTCGGTCGCGGACAGCATGGGTTGCAGGTGCATCTCGTACGACCAGCTCATCGCCGAACGGTCGAAGGCGCGCGTGATCACGGTTTCCCCCTGGTGGAGTGGATGGTGCGGGCCGGGCGGTGTCAGGAGTCCGCGGCGGGGCGGGCCGCCGGGGCGTTCACCTTGGTCGGGGCGCCGTCGGCGTCGAACGGCCGGCGGAAGGAGAAGGAGAACGGCGAGGAGCCGTGGTCGTGCAGGTGCTCCAGCCGGACGCAGGCGTCCGCCCAGGTGGGCACCTCGTCGTCGGCCACCCACCAGGCCGCGTACGTCGGCCACTCCGGCTTCAGGAACCACTCGTGGCGCCGGCTCAGGGTGGTGCGGTGCAGCCCGCCGTAGGCGAACGCGAAGACGGACTCCAGGTCCGCCCAGAGGGACAGGGTGCAGGCCCGGCTGTCCGTCTCGTCGGTCCTGCCCCCGGTGTAGAAGCGGGGCACCTCGAACTTCCCCCAGTCGCCCCAGTCCCGGTGGAAATTGCTGAGGTGGCTCTGATCGGGTTCCTCTTTCGCCCGGGCGACGAATCCGCGGCTCCTCTCCGCCTCCTCGAAGGTCGGCGGTGTCAGGTCGTCGAACTCCTGCACCTCGGGATGTCCGTACGGTTCCTTCAGGATCGCGAACGTCGTGAACGCGACACGCGCCATCGGTCTCGGTCCTTCCCTCGTGAATGGTCCGGTCGTGGGAGACGGTTCTCTGCGGGCGAGGCGGCTATTTCCGTGCCGCGCCCGAACCGCGGGCCATCAGACCGCGCATGAAAGCGCGCTGGAATTCGGCCGGCATGATCATGCGGCCGGTCAGGGCGAGGTATTTCCCGCTCAGTTCCTGATTTCCGCAGATGGTCTCGAACATGCGCTTGCGGGTCGTCTCGTCCTTCTCGACGAGGGAATCCCCGCAGATTCCCTCCGCGTGCGGCAGCAGGGTCTTCTCGAATCGCTCGCGATAGGCGTCGAGCCCTTCGCGGACGCCGTCGGCGTCGAGCGTCCGGCCGGTGAACGAGTGGGCCAGCAGCTGGGCCGTGAGGAGCGCGAACCCGCAGCCGACGCCGCTCATGGCGTCCAGGGACAGCGCCGCGTCGCCGACGAACGGGACGGAGCCGGCCACCGGCCGGCGGATCAGGCTCGGGTAGTCGGCGTAGCCGAGCAGCGGCCCTTCCGGGACGGCGTTCGTCACCGACGGCGCGTCCGCGAGCCCGTCGAAGTACTTCAGGAACTCCTGCATCCGGCCGTCCGCGCCCCGCCATCCCTCGACCCGGGACTTCTCGGCGAAGAGGACCAGCTCGGTCCTGCCGTCGACGAGCGGGTAACTGCACGCCAGATCGCGCTCGTTCATCACGAAGACCGAGCGGTTGTCGGCCGGTGCCTCGATCCCCGTGAAGTAGCCGAAGACCGCGGCCCGTTCGTTCGGCCGGCTCTCCGCCTCGTTGCCGAGCAGCCCGGCGAGGCGCGAGCGCCGCCCGTCCGCCGCCACCACCAGCCGGGCCCGGTACCGCCGGGCCCCGGACTCGGCCGAGGTGTGCACGGTCCAGCCGTCGGCGTCCCGCTCGACGCCCTCGACCCCGGTGGCCTCGACGAAGCGGACGCCGTGCCGCCGCGCGGACTCCCGGATCGCCGGGTCGAGCACCCGCCGCTCCAGGTTGAGCGCGTACGAGTCCGGCACCTCGGGGTCGTATCCGGGGCCGGGCGTCTCGACCACGCCGCCGGGCGTCACGAAGACGGCCTTGGTCGCCACCGACCATGCGGGCTCGCGGAGATGGGCGAGCCCGAGGGCGTTGAGCAGGGGGACGGTGTGCGGCTGCACGAAGTGGGTGCAGAGCTGCTTGTGGTACGCGTCGGGCGCCGCCTTCTTCTCGAAGACCGCCACGCGGTGGCCCATCGTGGCGAAGTGGACGGCGGTGGCGCAGCCGGCCAGGCTGCCGCCCACCACCGCCACGTCCAGCGGCGCTTCGTCGTGCTCCTCGGTGCTGCTCACGGATCGGCTCTCCACATCTGCGGTTCGGGCGGGGTGTTCGCGCGCGGGGGCGGGTTCTAGCACCCGCAGGCGGCGTGGTGGGTGTGGTCGGCGGCGGCGTGGCCCTCGACCGGGTGGCCGTCCCGCTTCCACCAGTCGAGGCCGCCGATCAGCTCCTTGACCCGGAAGCCCGCCGTCGCCAGCTTGATCGCGGTCTTGGTGGAGGCGTTGCACCCGATGCCGTCGCAGTAGGTCACGTACAGCGGCGCCCGGGACAGGCCGGCCAGGGAGTCCTGGGAGATCGAGCGGTGCGGGATGCTGACCGCGCCGGGGATGTGGCCAGCCGCGTACGACTCGCTGCTGCGGCCGTCGACCACGACGAGGTCCTGGCCGGCGTCTAGCGCGTCCTGGAGGTCCGCGGAGTCGATCTCGTACGCGAGCTTCGCCTGGTAGTGGGCGAGCTGCTCGTCGTGCTCGCGGGGCTCGGCGGCGCTCGGGGCGGCGGCGGCCGGTGCCTGCTCCTGCGGCGCGGCCAGGAAGCGGCCGGCGAGGGCGTACAGGTCGCCCAGGGTGCTGGGCGTGACGAGGGAGTCGGCGTGCTCGCCGAGGTCCACTCCGGCGTCCTCCAGGAGGGTCACCAGGACGCTGATGGTCAGGAGCGAGTCCAGCCCGAGGGTGTTGAGCGGGGTGGAGTCGGGGAGCGGGGCGAGGTCCACCGGCTTGCCCAGCGCCGTCTCCAGGTACTCCCCGACCTTGTCCTTCACCGTGTCGTTCACCGCTGTGCTCATATCCCCACCTCGTCATCAAAGGGTTCGACGGCGCCGTCGGCCGACATTTCGAAGTACGTCGTGTGCGAGGGCGCGGCGGTCGCCGCGCCGAGTCGTCCGGCCAGGAAGGACCCGCCGCGGTCGCCGGCCCAGGGGGCGGGTGCCGGAGGGTTCCAGGCGAGCAGGGCCGGGCGCAGAGGCTCGGGCAGGTGTCCGCGCAGGTGCGCGGTCAGGTCGGGCAGGCTCCGCCGCTCCTTCGCGGCGACCAGGAGCGCGACGACGTCGCGCCCGGCCCGGGTGACCACCGCGGCGGCCGCCCGCTCGACACCGGGGAGGCTCAGGGCGGCCCGCTCGATCTCGTGCAGATGGGTGCGGCGGCCCGCCAGCCACACGATCCGCTCGTCGGCGTGGCGGCGCAGGACGAGGGCGCCGTCGGCGTCGTACGCGCAGACGTCCCCGGTGCGCAGCCAGCGGGTCCCGTCGGCCTCGACGACCAGCCGGTCCGTCTCCTCGGGCTGGTCGAAGTAGCCGCGCATGACCTGCGGGCCGCCGATCCAGAGCTCGCCCTCCGCGCCGGGCCCCCGGACCTCGGCCCCGTCGCGGACGAGCCGGGCGAGGGTGCCCCGCAGGGGCCGGCCGACGGGACAGGGGTCGGTGCTCGCGGTCTCCGCGTCCCCGACGGTGTGGGTGAACCCGAAGATGGTGGCCTCGGGCGGTCCGAAGGCCTGCACGAGCCGGATCCCGGGGAGCCGTTCGGCCCAGACGCGCAGGACGGCGGACGGGCAGACCTGGGCGCCCGTCATGACCAGTTCCAGGGTGGGCATCTTCTCCCGGTCGATCTGCCGGGTGTCGCGGGTGAGCAGGTCGAGCAGCACGGTGACGGCGAGGAGGTGGGTGATCCGGTGCCGGGCGATCGCGGAGCGCAGCAGGGCGCCGACCGGGAGGCCGCGGTACTGGTGGACGAAGGCGCCGACGGAGAGGGGGAGCAGGGTGTCCAGGAGGGACACGTCGAAGTGGAACGGGGAGAGGCTCAGCACCCGGGAGTCGGGGGTGAGGCGCAGCACCTCGTTGTGGCCGGTGAAGTGGGAGACCAGCCCGGCGGCGGTGATCTCCGCGCCCTGCGGCACTCCGGTCGCGCCGGAGGCGAAGACGATGTAGGCGGTGTCCCGCGGTCCGTGGGCCACGGTCGGGTGCGGGGCGTCGGGTCCGGGGAGGACCGCGTCGAGCGCCTCGCCGTGGAGCAGCGGGGTGCCGGGGAGCGGGGTCGGCCGCGTCGCCGGTGTGATCACGGCGGCCGGCCGGATCCGTCGGAGCAGGGCGAGGGTCCGGTGCTCGGGCTCGTCGGAGTCGACGGGCACGTGGACGGCGCCGCGCTTCCAGATGCCCAGGATAATCATGGGCATGACAGGCCTGGTCGCGGTGAGGACCGCGACCCGGTCGCCCGGGCCCACTCCCTGTCGCGCCAGCCAGGCCGCGATCCCCAGGGCGCCCTGTTCGAGCTCGGCGAAGGTGTACCGGGTGGTCCCGTCGTCGATCGCGACGCGCTCCGGCCACTTGCGGGCCGGGGCCGCCAGGAGGTCGCCGAGGGCGGGCGGCGCGCCGTCCGCGGCGGCGGGATCGGTCGACCACGGCGGCAGCGTCACCGCGCCGGTCCTGGCAGTCATGAGAGGCCCTGTTCTGTGAGGGGGAAGGCGGTTCCGGCGATCTCGGCGACGGCGCTCCCGGCCGAGGCGAGCCGTCCGGCGTACAGGCAGAAGTCGTGAGGGAGGTCCGGGAAGTGCCGGTGCCGCAGGCCGGGGGAGCGGGCGGCCGCGAGCTCCGCCCAGGCGAGCCCCTCGTCGCGCAGGACGTCGTGTCCCGCGGTCACGATCGAGCAGTCCGGCAGCCGGACGAGGTCCCGCTCCGGCAGGCGCATCGGATCGAAGTCCCGCGCGGAGAAGAAGGGTTCGAGGAAGGAGGTGAAGAGCCGCATCGCGTCCCGGTCGAGGAAGTGCCCCTCGCCGAAGGCCTCGTAGGAGGCCCGCTCCGTCCGCAGGTCGAGGACGGGATAGAGGAGGACGACCCGGGCGAACGCCCCGGGCAGCACCCGCAGGCTCAGGTAGAGCGCGAGGAGTCCGCCGACGCTGTCGCCGGCGAGCACGACCGGACGGTCCGTCAGGGTCCGGCAGCGGTCCGCGATCCGGTCCGCCAGGAGCTCCACCGCCTCCTCCACGGTGTGCTCCGGCGCCTTCGGGTAGTCGAAGGCCTCCACGGGCGCCCGCAGGGTGCCCGCCAGCGTGCGTAAGAAGGGCTGGAAGACGGCGGTCGAGTAGTGGACCATCCCGCCGCCGTGGATGTACACGACCCACGGGCTGTCCGGGTCCTCGTCGGCCGGCCTGACGGTGATCCCGTGCGGTCCGGTCTCGACCGAGGCGCCGTCGGCCGGGTCGACGGCGCCGCCGAAGCGGGCGATCCACCGCTCGGCGTTGGCCCGGTCCTCGGTGAGGGAGCCGGTGGAGCCGCGTACCGCCATGATCCGGCGGGCGGCGGCCAGCCGGGCGAACTCGGGGTGGAGTGCCGCCGCTTCCGCGTCCACGTCCGTGCCGGCGTCAGGCATGGGCGTCCTCGTCGACCGGCTCGACGTCTCCCGCCGGGGTGAACGCGAAGCGGGTCGCGCCCGAGTCCCGGGCGGCCTCGGCGAGCCGCCGCATCAGCAGCTTCTCGTCCGTCTTGCCGGTCGAGGAGACGGTCAGCTCCGGGGACCAGGCGACGACGGTCGGCAGCATGTACGCGGGCAGCAGCTCGGCGAGCCGCTTCTCCACGTCCGCGACCACCGCCCGGTCCGGCGTCATCACGACCAGCGCGATCACGTCGTGGCCCAGGCGCGGGACCAGCGCGACGGCCGTCCGCTCGACGCCGGGGCAGCTCAGCACGGTCTGCCGGATCTCGCCCAGATGGATCCGCCGGCCGGCCAGTTTCACCTCGTCGTCGTTCCTGCCGCGGAAGACGATGTCGCCGTTCCCGTCGTAGCTGCACAGGTCGCCGGTGCGGTAGTAGCGGACGCCGTCCACCTCGACCACCCGCCGGGCGGTCTCCTCCGGCTGCCCGTAGTAGCCGCGCATCACCTGCTCGCCACCGATCCACAACTCGCCGACGCGGTCGGCCTCGTGGACCTCGGAGCCCTCGTCCACGATCCGCGCCGCCACCCCGCGCAGGGGCCGGCCGATCGGGTACGAGCCGACGCGCTCCCGGTCCACCCGCTCGATCTCGTGGGCGACGCAGACGATCGTGGCCTCGGTCGGCCCGTACACGTTGATGACCCGGACCTCGGGCAGGCCGTCCTTCCAGACGTTGATGACGCCGGGATCGCAGACCTCCGCGCCCGTCATCACCATCTCCAGGCCCGGGAAGTTCTCCCGGGTGACGTGCCGCCCGCCCTCGGTGATCATCGTCAGCAGGGTGGAGACCGCGATCAGGTGGGTGATCCGCTCGCGGGCGATGACCGCCCGCATCACGGCGCCGGCGTGCATGCCGCGGAACTGGTGGACGTACGCGCCCAGCGACAGCGGCAGCAGCGTGTCCTCGATCGACACGTCGAAGTGGAACGGGGAGAGGCTGAACACCCGGGACTCCGGCGTGAACCGCAGCACCTCGTTGTGGTTGCCGAAGTACGCGACCAGATTGGCGACGGTGATCTCGACGCCCTTGGGCTCACCCGTGGAGCCCGAGGTGAAGATGATGTACGCCGTGGAATCCGGCCCGTGCGGCACGGTCGGCCACTCCCGCGCCGGGCCCGACAGGATCTCGTCCAGCTCCGTCCGGCCCGCCCACCGGACCCCGTCGGCCACCGGCTCCCGGTCGTCTAGGGCGAGCACCACCCGGGGTTCGAGCCGGCCGAGCAGTCCGCGCAGCCGCGGTTCCGGGGCCGTACCGTCGAGGGGGACGTAGACGGCGCCGCACTTCCAGATCGCGAGGGCCAGCACCGGCATCAGCGTGCTCTTCTCGGCGAGGATCGCCACCCGGTCGTCCGGGCGCACCTCCCGCTCGGCCAGCCAGGCCGCGAGCGTCGTGGCCCGCCGCTCCAGCTCCGCGAAGGTGAGACCGATCCGTCCGTCGTGGAGGGCCGGGCGGTCCGGCCGGTACAGCGCCGCCGCGCGGACCAGGTCGCCGAGCGCGGGCGCCGGCCGGCCGTGGCCGGCCGGGTCGATCGACCAGGGGGGTAACGGGGCGGACGGCTCGGCGGTCCGCCGCTGTTCGGGGTCGGTCGTCACGAGGCGTCACGCACCCCGACGTCGTAGTGGAAGCGGACCTTGTCCTTGGTGCGGGCGCCCATGCGCGCGTAGAAGCCGATGCCCGCCTCGTTGTCCGGCGGCGTCTGCCACTCGGCCCAGCCGCACCCCTCCGCGAGCGCGAACTCCCGCAGCCGCTCCAGGAAGACCCGCCCGAGGCCCAGGCCCCGGTAGTCCTCCTGGAGGTAGAGGCAGTCCATGTAGGCGAACCGCTCCGCGCTCCAGGTGGCGAAGTCGGTGGTGACGGTCATGAAGCCGCAGGGCTCCCCGCCGTCCAGCGCGACCCAGCCGTACAGCGTCGGAGGCTCCGCGAAGAACGCGGCACGCCAGCGCTCCACCTGCCCGTTCTCGTGGAACTCCGCCTTCTCGTACTCCGCGTGCTCGACGCAGAGCCCGAGCAGCGCGTCCAAGTGGTCCGGCTCGATCGGCCGGACCTCGATGTCGTACGTCACACCCACCCCGAGAAGGTCGTTTCCAGGTACGCGTCGATGGCCGCCCGGTCGTCGCTGCCGCGCGCCAGCACGGTGTTGACCCAGGCGTCCCGCTCGAACTTCACCACTTCGAGCTCCCAGACGCAGGCGATCAGGTCCCGCTCGGCGAGGGGGGTGAAGGCCGTGTTCCCCTCGGCGTCGACCACCGCGCCGCGCACCCAGTGCTTCAGCATGTCGGCGTCGTACCACTGGCTGACCAGAAGATACGTTCCTTCTGCACCGCGGTGCAGAATCAGGAAGCCCGCCGGGTGGTCACCCGGGGCCGGGGACCCGCTCAGCACCGTGGCCGCGTGCCGCTCCAGGAACTCCGGCTTCGGCAGCTCGCCGGCGAGCTCCGGGTCCGCGAACATCGCGTACGCCTTCAGCACCCGGCCGTTCACGTGCACCGGGGGAAGCGCCTTCACGAGGCGCGGTGTGTAGGTCAGAGGGTTCATGCGGGACTGTTCCCCGCCCTCGGTTCGCGTTCCATGCCTGTCACGTGCTCTTCGCCTCCGGGCTGTCGTGGATCAGCGGTGCGGAAGTGCTTTGAACAATGAGAGGAACTTCAGTGACGGATCCTCATATACAGCCGTACATCACTGCATGGGACCGGTGCGCGAGTAAGATCATAGAGATCCGGAGGCCCGTGCGAAAGACCCCGCTGACCTCGCCGTTTGTGTGAAACCTGTTCAACTTCCCCGCCCTGGGGCCGGCGAGGGCGCTCTGTCTCGTCCACCGTAGACCTCGGGTGAGGAACACCGTCACTCTTCGGTCGAAAGCTTCCCCAACGCCTCGGTGAACGACATTCGGGGGCGGTCCACACATCTGCCCGAACTCGCTTTCCTCGCAGTCGTGTTCAGCGCGCGGAGTCCGGAAGGCGATGGCCGGGAAGCAATGTCCGGGAATCAACGTCGCCTGTTTCATGGCGTGTTCCCGCCTTTCGCGGAACCGCTCCGACCGGTATTCATTCGATGTTCGGACGGCCGGAACTCCGGTCTCGTACCATCCGCCACATCCGACGGTGCCACGACGAAGGGGAACGCATGGGAATCCGGCCACTGACGAAGGCGCGCGCGTCCTTCGCCGCGACCTTCGGCGGGCTTCCGTCCGGCTTCTGGTGGCTCTGGACCGCCCAGCTCATCAACCGCGCCTGCGGGTTCGTGATGCCCCTGCTGGCCTTCTACATCACCGAGGAGCTGGACCGCAGCGCCGCCTTCGCCGGCACCGTCGTCGCCGGCATCGGCGTCGGCTCGCTCGTGGCCGGACCGTTCGGCGGCGCGCTCGGCGACCGGTTCGGCCACAAACCGACCCTCGTCGCCGCCCTGGGCGCCACCGCCGCCAGCATGATCGCCCTCGCGTACGCCCGCTCCCCATGGGCCCTGATCGTCGGCGCCTTCGTCGTCGGCGTGACGAACAACGCGACCCGCCCCGCCCACAACGCGCTCATCGCCGACGTGATCCCCGGCAAGGACCAGGTCCGCGCCTACTCGCTCAACTTCTGGGCCATCAACGTGGGTTACTCCATCGCGATGCTCTCCGTCGGCCTCGTCTCCTTCACCGGCTACACCGCCCTCTTCTGGCTCAACGGCGCCACCACCCTGATCGGCGCGGTGATGATCGCGACCCGCGTGCCCGGCCGGGCACGGACCACCGAGGCGACGGAGGCGGAGGAAGCGGCCGGGGGGTTCGGCACCGTGCTGCGCGACCGGAGCTTCGTGGCCTTCGTCGCCGCCCAGTTCCTCGTCCTCACCATCCTGCTCCAGTCCGAGAGCGGACTGCCCATCGCGATGAGCCTGGACGGCTTCTCGCCGAGCACCTTCGGACAGGTGGCCGCGCTCAACGGCATCGTGATCGTCGCCGTCCAACTGCCGCTCACCCGGCTCTACAAACGCTTCCCCGAGTCGTGGGTGCTCGCCGGCTCCTCGGCCACGGTCGGCATCGGCTACTCCGTCCTCCTCCTCGGCGACTCGGCCTGGATCTACGGCGCGTCGATCGTCGTCTGGACCCTGGGCGAGATCGGCAACACCCCCACCAGCTTCGCGCTCGTGGCCCGCATCTCCCCGGACCACCTGCGCGGCCGCTACCAGGGCCTCTACCAGGTCGCCTGGACCGGCTCCGCCGTCGTCGCGCCGCTCGTCGGCGGCTGGGTGATCCACACCTGGGGCGCCGGCCCGCTGTGGATCGGCTGCCTCGCCGTCGCCCTCGCCGCCGCCGTCGCCCAGCTCGGCATCGGCACCCGCCTCACCCGCCGGGTCGCCGCCAAGGACCCGGACCAGCAACCGGAACCCGCCAAGTCGGCCCCGGCCCCCGACGCGGGCTGAACCGGCGCCCGACACGGGCTGAACCGGCCCCCGACGCGGGCTGAACCGGCCGACGGGGGAGGGCGTGCTCGGTTGGGGCGGGCTGGGGCAGCTGGGGCGGGCTGGGGTGGGCAGCACCGGCCGTCTGCCCGTCTGCCCGTCCGCGTGGAGGGCCCCCGCCGTCTGCTCGTCCGCGCGCAGGGACCCCCGCCGCCGGCCCGTCCGCACGGAAGGAACCCCTCCGCCGGCCCGTCCGTCGTACCCTCCGAAACCGCCATCCGATCCACCGTGCGCGAACCGAGCGAGGTGCCATGCCGACGAACGACCCGGACACGCTGGAGACGACCCTGCCCGACGGCCGGAGGATGACCCTCTCCCTCCCCGCCGACGGCGCGGGCTGGGCAGCCGACGGCATCGCCGCGCTGCGCCCCGTGCGCCCCACCCACACCGGCCGGGGCCAGGAGCCGCCCGCCCTCCCCGAGCGCCCCGCCCTCCCCCTGGAGGTGGCCCTCCTCGGGTTCGCCCTCTAGAGCCTGTCTGAGACCGCACCCCCGACCGGACCGGCACCACCCGGGGACTCACGCCCGTACTCCGGGTGCGTCCAGCGGTGTGGCCGGTCCGCCGTGCTGCCGGGGAGCGGGGCGGCCGGCGGGTTACGGTCGCCGGTATGGCCGGTGATCGACGCGGGTGGCTGCCCTGTCTGCTCGCGGGAGCGGTGTTCGTGGTGTGCATGGCCGGCACCACGCTCCCGACCCCGCTCTACCCCCTCTACCAGGAGAAGTTCGGCTTCTCCGAACTCACCGTCACGGTGGTGTACGCCGTGTACGCGTTCGGGGTCATCGGTGTGCTGCTGCTCGCCGGCAACGCCTCCGACACCCTCGGCAGGCGCCCCACCCTGCGGTGGGGACTCGCCTTCGCGGCGGCGAGCGCCGTCTGCTTCCTCTGCGCCGACGCGCTGGGCTGGCTGTACGCGGGCCGGCTGCTGTCCGGGCTCTCGGCGGGCCTCTTCACCGGGGCCGCCACCGCGTACGTGATGGAGCTCGCCCCGCCCGGCGGCACCGCCCGCGCCACCCTCGTCGCGACCGCCGCCAACATGGGCGGCCTCGGCTGCGGCCCCCTCCTGGCCGGCCTCCTCGCCGAGTACGCCCCCGATCCGCTGCTGCTGCCCTTCGCCGTCCACCTCATCCTCGTCGCCGGCTCGGCCCTCGTCCTCCAGTGGCTGCCCGAGACGGTGGCCGACCGCAAGCCCCTCAGCGCCGTACGCCCCCGGAAACCCGCGCTCCCCGCGCGCGTGCGGGCGGTCTTCGTGCCGGCGGCCGTCGCCTCCTTCGTGGGCTTCGCCCTCTTCGGCGTCTTCACCTCCGTCAGCCCCGCCTTCCTCGTCCGCTACCTGGACGTCGACAACCACGCCGTCAGCGGCCTCGTCGTCGCCCTCGCCTTCTTCGCCTCCACCGCCGGACAGGTCGCCGCCGGCCACTTCGGCCCGACCCGCTCGCTGCCCCTGGGCTGCGCCGTCCTCTTCGGCGGCCTCGTCCTGCTGGCCTGCGCCCTCTACACCGACCAGCTCGTCTTCGTGATCCTCGCCGCCCTCGTCGGTGGCATCGGCCAGGGCCTCGCCTTCCGGGCCGCGCTCTCCGCCGTCGCCGCGGCCTCGCCCCCGGACCGGCGGGCCGCCGTGATCTCGTCGCTGTTCGTCGTCGCGTACACCGGCATCTCGCTCCCGGTGATCGGGGTCGGCCTGCTGGCCGACCCGCTCGGTCTGGAGGGCGCCGGGCTTGTCTTCATCGCCTGCATGCTGGTCCTGGTCGTCTCCGCCGCCGTCTACCTGCTGCGGAGGATCAGGACGGGGGCCGACGCCCCCACACCGTGAGCATCCCGGCCGACAGCGCCGCGCACTCCTCCGACGCCAGATGGCGCGCCGCGTCATCGAGGGCCGCGTCGTCCACGAGACCGGTGGCGACCATCGCCGCCCGGCTCCGCTCCCAGGTGTCCGCCCAGAACCGGCTGATCGGGCTGCCCGGCACCAGCGGCGGCACGTGGATCTCGGCGGCCACCCCGGTCAGACCGGCCGCGCGCAGCAGCGCCGGATACGACGGGACCCAGGACACGTCCGTGCCGATGGTCTCCCGCAGCCCCCGCCACATCGCCCGCATCGCCCGCGTGTACGGCGTCGCGGGCGCCACCTCGCTCGTGAGGTCCACCGCGTCGCTCAGCACCAGCACCCCGCCCGGCTCCAGAAGCTCCGCCAGCCGTGCCACCAGCCGCTCCCGCTCCGGGAGGTGCATCAGCACGAAGCGCGCGTGGACGAGCCGGAACCGGCCCGGGGAGAAGTCCGGGGCGGTGACGTCGGCCTCCAGGAGGCCGAGCTCCGGCACGGGCCGCTCGGCCAGGAACCGCACGTCCCGGTCGACGGCGAGCACCCGGTCCACCCCGGCCTCCCGCAGGAGCCGGCGGGCCACCGTGCCCGTCCCCGCGCCCACGTCGAGGCAGCTCCACCCGGGACCGGCGCCGAGCGCGGTCAGCCGGGCGAGGGTGACGTCGTCGTACGCGAGCGCGCCGAAGTCGATCCGCTCGCCCTCGCCCGCCTGCTCCGGCCGGAACACGGCCTCGCCGTACCGCCCGCCGGCGTCGTCGCCCGCGCCGGGGTTCATGAGGACGTCCGTCGGTGGCGGCCGGGACCGCTGTCGTACAGGCACATGGGTGAAAGGGCCCCTTCACGCGGGCGGGTGGGGGAGGGAGGCGGGTCCCCGAGACGGCGGGGCCTCTCGCCCCACCGATCGTCCACCCGGGCCCCGCCGTCCGCATCCGCGGCGGCCGTTCGGCCGAGGGCCCCGTGCTCCGACCCGTGCTCCGTTCAGGAGGGGGTCGTGGGCACTCCGGTCACGTGGACCAGACGGACGTGGTGGTCCTCGCGGGCCAGCTCCCGCCCGCGGCCGTCGGTCAGACGGCCGGTGATCCGGTACAGGCCGCAGTGCGTCCTGCCGACCGGCATCCGCTGCGGCGGCAGCCAGACCTCGTACGGCCCGCCCCGGCGGAAGCCGCCGAGCAGCGTCCGGACGGTGTCCAGCACCCGCCCGTCCCGGGCACGCACCTGTTCGAAGGTCAGCGCGTCCACCGCGTGCCCCAGCCGGAAGGTCAGCCCGACGCTCACCACCGTGCCCTCCGCGAGGACCAGGGGGACGGCCTCCCCCGCTCCGCCGCCCAGGACGACCGGGAGCCGGCCGCGGTCCTCCGTGTGGAGCGAGACGTCGAGGAGCCGGAGCCCGGGATCGGAATCGGAATCGGGGTGGGAACCGGGGGCGAGGCGGGAGCCTGGGCTGGGGCCGGATGCGGAGCCTGAGCGGGATTCGTCCATGACGGCGATCACGGGGTCCATGGCTACATGGGGCCGTCGTACGGCGGCCCGGCCCGCCGCGGCGTGTCCTCGGAGGGCGGCGTCACCATGCCGTACGGGGGGATGTCGTCGGTCGGGGTGGCCGGGTCGACGGGGACGGATCCGCCCGCGCTGTCGCCGGGGCGCAGCCGGCCCCGCCAGCCGCCGGTGGCGTGGTCGCGCTCCTCGATGTAGTCCTTGAAGCGCCGCAGGTCGCCCCCGATCCGGCTCTCCAGCACGCCGAGCGCCTTCGCCGCCCGATCGGTGATGCCGGAGGGCTCCACCTCCATGCTGAGCTGTACGCGCGTGTGCATGTCGTCCACACGCTCGAACGTGACGACGCCCTTCTGTTTCACGTCCCCACCGACCGTCCGCCAGGCGATGCGCTCGTCGGGAAGCTGGTCGACGATCTCGGTGTCGAACTCACGGGTCGCGCCCGCGATCTTGGTCCGCCAGTGGCAGAGCCGGTCGTCGAGCTGCCGGACCTCCTCGACCCCGTCCATGAAACGCGGAAACTCCTCGAACTGCGTCCACTGGTCGTAGACCTCACGCAGCGGGGCCTCCACCTCGATCGTGTCGTGCACCATCTCGGTCATCTCCCTTTGTGCGACGGAGTGCCTGTCGGCGCGCGGCTACCCGCGCGCGCAGGCCGTAACCACCGCTCGCCCCCGTCCGCCACGCGCGCGTGGGGGACGGGGGCGAGCGGGTAGCGGCGCCGGGTGCGACGCGTGAGTCCGTTCGGACCGCCGGGGTGTACGGGCCCGGGCGACGCCGCCCTGTCCCTGTTCCCGGAGAGCCCCGCCCCCGCCCCCGCACCGTCGACCCGGGCACCGGCACCCAGCCCAGCACCAGTACCGGCGTCAGCACCGGTACCGGCGTCAGCCCGGCGCTAGCATCGGCCGCCAGCACTGGCGCCGGCACCGGCTCCGGCGCGGGGCTCACGACCCGCCTGGGCCTGGGACATCGGGCTCGACTACCGGCTCCTCCTCGACAGGGTCCGGCGCGCCACACCCGTCGTCCTCGCGCCCCACAGGGTTCTGCTCCCCGTCCGACACCGCTCGGCGGAGTCTCCGACGGACTCACCGCCCTGAACGCCGGAGGTCGGCCGACCCGGGGGTCGTCCGCCGCGCGCAGCCGTACGGGCCGGTCACGACGGTCCGGGCCGCACGGTTCGAGCGGCGCGGCCCCGTCGCGCCGGGCACGCGGACCGAAGAGCTCGCGGTCAGCGGTGCCGTCCACGGCCCCGACCTCCGCATGCTCCGCGCCGAACCGGGGCAGCCGCGCCCTGCCGGCCCCCGACGACGGCACCGGACCGGCGGCACCCCTTCGTCCACGGGAGACGTCATGACCCCGCACCCCGCAGCCCGGGCCCGCGGCGTCGCCCTCTTCGACGTCGACGGCACCCTCGTCGACACCAACCACCTCCACACCCTCACCTGGTGGATGGCCCTGCGGCAGCACGGCCACACCGTGCCGATGGCCCGGATCCACCGCGCCGTCGGCATGGGCGCGGACAAGCTCCTCGACGCCGTGCTCGGGGCCGACCACCGGGCGGCCCAGGACGGCGCGATCACGGACGCCCACGGCACCCTCTACGCCACGTGGTTCGACAGCCTCACTCCCTTCGACGGCGCCGCGGAACTGCTGCGCGCCACCGCCGCCCGGGGCTGGCGGGTGGTGCTCGCCAGCTCGGCTTCGGAGGAGGAGGTGGCAGCCGCACGCGCTCGGCTCGACGCCGACGACGTCATCGACGCGGCGACCTCCGGCGCGGACGTCACCGCCACCAAACCCGCGCCCGATCTGGTGCGGGCCGCCCTGGACAAGGTGGGCGCCGCCCCCGAGGACGCCGTCCTCGTCGGCGACACCGTCTGGGACGTCGAGGCCGCCGGACGCGCGGGCGTGCCCTGCGTAGGGCTCCTCACCGGTGGCACCACCCGTCGGGAGCTGGAGGACGCCGGCGCCGTCGCCGTCCACGAGGACGCCCTCACCCTCCTCCGCCACCTCGACACCGGCCCCCTGGCCCGCCCGCCGCGCTGAGCCGCGCACGGCCGCCCGAGCCGAAGGCGGAGGGCCGTGCCCGGACCGGTCCGCACCTCCCCGGGCATGGAGGGGCGGAGAGCGGGCAGGTGCCTGGGCGTCCGCCCCGCGGGACCGGAGCCCCCTCCGCCCCCGGCCCCCGGAGGTACGCCGTGAAACCCGAGCACGAGCAATCCACACCCCCCACCTCCGGACCACCCCCGCCCTCCACGTCCACGGTCGCCACGGACCCCGCCCCGCCGCAGGTCAGGGCGCCCCGAGCCCGTGTCCCCGTCGTCCGGGTGGCCCCTCTCGCGGAGGGCCCGCCGCTGATCGGCGGGCCCGTGGGGGTGGTGACGGCCGACGGGACCGTACGCCGCGGCGACCGGCCCGTCGGCGCGTTCCCCCGGTGCCACGGCAGCCCGCGGGGCCCTTTCCGCGCCACCCGCCACCGTCGCCGCGCCCGGCTCCGCATCCGGCCCCGCGTCCGGCCCCCACTGGCCGACGCCGCTCCGCCGGCCGCCCGTGCCGTGGACGCCCGGCGCCCCGGCGGTACCGCCCCACGGGCCCGCGTCGAGGAGGAGACATGATTCTCATGGCACACGCCGATCGCATCGGAGACGACGCCGGGGGAGGGGCCAGGGCACCGGACGTCCTGCCGCCCGACCACACCCAGGCCATCCTGGAGGTCACCAAGGAGGTCGGCGCCGTCCTGAAGGCTTCGGGTTGCCCCTTCGCTCTCGTGGGCAGCGTCGCCGCCTACGCGTACGGGATCCCGGTCCGGCTCCAGCACGACACCGACTTCGCGCTCCGCGCGGAGGACGCCGGGACCGTCGTCGGGCTGCTGCGCGAGCGCGGGATCCGCATCGTGGACCCGCCGGAGGACTGGCTGGTCAAGGCCCGCAGCGGCGGCGAGCAGATCGACCTGATCTTCGCCCTCGCCGGCCGGGCCGTCACCACGGAGCTCCTCGACCGGGCGTGGACCCTGCCCGTCGACTCCGTCCACCTGCCGGTGATCGACCCCACGGACCTGATGACCGGCCGCCTCGCCGCGCTCTCCGAGCACCACTGCGACTACGGGGCGCTGCTGCCGGTCGCCCGCGGCCTGCGCGAGCGCGTCGACTGGGACCGGGTCCGGGAGGAGACCCGCGACCACCCCATGGCGGTGGCGTTCCTCTACCTCCTCGGCCTCCTCGGGGTCCTCCCGCACACTCCGTCGAACGGAGGGGAGGAGGCGGAAGGCCGTGACTGACCGTCCGGAGCGACACGAACCCGCGGCACCCGGCCCTGAGCGCCCTCCAGGCACCCGGACCCCCGGCCCCCCGCGACCGTACGAGGGAACGGCCGGCGCGGAGCCGCGCGAGCCGGTGACGCCGTCGACCGGCTCGGAGCCGTACATGACCCCGCCGACCGAACCGGAGCCGTACACGACACCGTCGACCGGCTCGGAGCCGTACACGACCCCGTCGACCGAACCGGAGCCGTCCACGACGTCGTCGACCCGCTCGGGACCGCACGCGACCTCGGCACCAAGCCGCCCGGACCCGCAGGCGGCCCCGGCGTCCGGCCCGGAACGCCGCCCGGGCGGCCGGGCGCCCGACCCGGAGCCGTACACGGACGACTACCTCATCGCCCTGCTCCGGGAACGGCTCGCCGTAGGCGGGCAGGCCGAGCTCGGCGTACGGGTGGAGCGACGCGGCGGCGTCATCCTGCTCACCGGGACCGTGCCCAACGCCGCCCGCCGTGACGAGATCCTCGACCTGGCACGCTCGACCCTCACCGGGCGTGCGGTCCGCGCGGAGATGGCCGTCGCGGGCCGGGACGCACCGGACCACGGGGAGGACCTGCCATGACCCCGCTCGGACCGGAAGGGACCGGCCGGGAGACCGCCGCCGTCCGCGTGGCCGCGGTCGGCGACATCCACCTCGGCGAGGACTGCCATGGCCTGCTCCGCCCCGCCTTCGAAACCCTTCCCGACTGCGCCGATTTGCTGCTGCTCGCCGGAGACCTCACCCGTCACGGGTACGCGGCGGAGGCCGAGGTGGTGGCCGCCGAGGTCGCGGACCTGGGCGTCCCCGTCGTCGCCGTCCTCGGCAACCACGACCACCACGCCGACCAGCCCGCCGAGGTCGCCCGGGTGCTCCGCGACGCCGGGGTGCGCGTCCTGGAGGGCGAGAGCACCGTCCTGCCGGTCGCCGGGCGCGGGGTCGGCGTCGCCGGGGTGAAGGGCTTCTGCGGCGGTTTCGTCGGACGCAGCGCGGGTGAGTTCGGGGAGCCGGAGATGAAGGCGTTCGTCCGCACGACCCGGAGGAGCGCCGATCTCCTGGCCCGCGCGCTCGCCGAGCTGGCCGAGCACCGCTGCGCCGTCCGGATCGCACTCACGCACTTCTCCCCGGTGCCCGACACCCTCGCGGGCGAGCCGCTGGAGATCTACCCCTTCCTCGGCAGCTACCTGCTGGCCGAGGCCATCGACGCCCAGGGCGCCGACCTCGCGGTCCACGGCCACGCCCACCTGGGCACCGAGCACGGCATGACGGCGGGCGGGGTCCGCGTCAGGAACGTCGCCCAGCCCGTCATCGACCACGCCTTCGCCCTCTACCGCCTCCCCCTCGACGGAGACCCAACGGCCGCCGCGGACGCCGGCACCGCCTCGACCCCGGCACGGTACGGCAGTCCCTGACGGCTCCGGACGACCGACCGTTGCAGCCCGCAGCCCGCAGCCCGCAGCCCGCAGCCCGCAGCCCGCAGCCCGCAGACCTTGCACCTCCCTCCGCACACCTCGCTCCGCACATCTCAGGCCGTACGCTGACAGCCGTACGCGTCAAGGAGCGGAGGGCCGGATGACCGGGACGGCAGCGGCGGCGGGCAAGTCGGCCCGTAAATCGGCCGGCAAGTCGGTCGGCAGGACGGCCGGCGAGTCGGTGGACGCGTCGGCGGACGAGGTGCTGGCCGAGGTGCTGGCCGAGCTGGCCGCGCTGGAGAACCCCCGGATGCGCGAGGTCAACGAACGGCACGGCGACGACCACGGCGTCAACCTCTCCCAGCTCCGTGCCATCGCCAAGCGGCTCAAGACGCGGCAGGAGACGGCGCGGCGGCTCTGGGCCACCGGCGACACCGCCGCCCGGCTCCTCGCCACCCTCGTCTGCCGCCCCAAGGCCTTCGAGCGGGCCGAGCTCGACGCCATGCTCCGCGAGGCCCGCGCCCCCAAGGTCCACGATTGGCTCGTCAATTACGTGGTCAAGAAGAGCCCGCATGCCGAGGAGCTGCGCGGCGCGTGGCTCGCGGACCCGGACCCCGTCGTCGCGAGTGCCGGCTGGGCCCTCACCACGGAGCGGGTCGCGAAGCGCCCCGCGGGACTCGACCTCGACGCCCTCCTCGACACCGTCGAGGCGGAGATGAAGGACGCTCCGGACCGGCTCCAGTGGGCCATGAACCACTGCCTCGCCCAGATCGGCATCGAGCACCCCGCGCACCGCGCCCGGGCCCTGGCCATCGGCGAGCGCCTGGAGGTCCTCAAGGACTACCCGACCTCGCCGGGCTGCACCTCCCCCTACGCCCCGGCCTGGATCACCGAGATGGTCCGGCGCCGCGAGCCCTAGTCACGCGGCCCCGCCGGGGGAAGGCACCGTCCGGGCCCGCGTCGAGCACCGCCCGGCGGGTCAGGGGCGCGACTGGACAACATGGACAACGTTGTCAGAAGCTGGACGCGGGCGAATCGCGGCCGGTCGGCCGTGACGGAGAGGTGGGACGTGATGGTGTACGGCGCGCTCGACATCGGGGGCACGAAGATCGCCGGGGCGCTCGTGGACGCGGACGGCCGGCTCGTCGCGCGCGCCCAGCGCCCGACCCCGGCCCGGGAGTCGGCGGAGGTCCTCGCGGACGTCGTCTCCCAGGTCGTCGAGGAGCTGGCCGCGCATCCGGCCTGGACCGCGCTCTCCTGCCTCGGCATCGGCAGCGCAGGGCCCGTGGACACCGTCGCCGGCACCGTCAGCCCGGTCAACATCCCCGCCTGGCGCGCCTTTCCCCTCGTCGAGCGGGTCATGACCCACCCGGCGGTCCCGGCGGGCATCCGGCCCGTCCTCGTCGGAGACGCGGTCGCGATGACGGCCGCCGAGCACTGGCTGGGCGCGGCCCGGGGGGCCACGAACGCCCTCTGCATGGTCGTCTCCACCGGCGTCGGCGGCGGCCTCGTCCTCGGCGGCACGGTCCACCCCGGCACCACCGGCAACGCCGGCCACATCGGCCACATCACCGTCGACCAGCACGGCCCCCTGTGCCCCTGCGGCGCCCGGGGCTGCGTCGAACGCTTCGCCAGCGGTACGGCCATCGCCGCCCACGCCCTGGAAGCCGGCTGGACGCCCCCGCCCGGCGCTCCCGCGACCGCCCGCGAGGTCGCCGCCGCCGCCCGCGCCGGCGACGCCCGGGCCCTCGACGCCTTCGACCGCGCCGCCCGCGCCCTCGCGGCGGCCGTCGCCGCGACCGCCGCCCTGGTCGAACTGGACCTCGTGGTGATCGGCGGCGGCGTGGCGCAGTCGGGCGACACCCTCCTCACCCCGCTCCGCCACCACCTCGCCTCCTACGCGGTCCTCGACTTCACCAGGACCGTCCGCGTCCTCCCCGCCGCCCTCGCCCTGGACGCCGGCCTGATCGGCGCGGCGGCGATCGCGGCCGCCGACTCCCGACTCCCGCCCCCCGCGCTGCCCCGCCGCGTCTCCTGACCCCCGAGCCGGTGCGACCACCCCGAGGCGCTGTCACCACCCCGAGCCGGCGGTACCCGCCCCAAGCGGTGCCACCACCCCAAGCCGGTGCCACCACCCCAAGCCGGTGCCACCGCCCCAGGCGGTGACACCGGCTCGCCAGGTGCCGACCCTCGAAGGGTCTGGCTCAGCTCACCTGCCCGTCCACGCGTCGCGGATCGACAGCGTCGAGGTGTTGCCCTGCTTGTCCGTGACCTCGGCGGCCAGCGAGATGCCCGCGCCCTTCGCCGGGTTCCGCACGGCGATCCGGCCGCCGACGACCGGCACGGCCTGCCACGTACCGCCCGCGTCGTAACTGACCTTCACCGTCAGCGACTTGAGGTTCTTCCCGGCCGCCGATCCCTGCACGGTCACCGGGACCGAGACCCAGGCCCGCTCCGGGGCCCGCGTCTGAAGGTCGACCGGCGCGGCGAAGCGGACCGTGGACACCGGAAGCGCCGTCGTCGCCGTGACCTGCTTCGACCGGAAGGCGAACGAGGTCTCGATCCGGGTGGACACCCCGGCGGCCTCCGCCGGACGCTCCGCCGAGGTGACGAGGCGGTACGCGGCGTCGGCGCCGTCGACCGCGAAGGGCTCCGTACCGCTCAGCGGGTCCTCGTTCGACGCGACCTTCACGCCGTCGCGGTAGAGCGTCGTCGTGACCGAGGAGTACCGGGCGAAGCCCGTGTGGCCCCGGCCGTCGGCTAGCAGCGGCACCGCGCCGACGAGCCGCTGCTCGCCCGTCGCCGGATCGGGCGCCGTGCGGAAGACGCCCGTGCCCTCGCCCAGGAGCGGGCCGAAGACACCGGTGTTGAAGCGTTCGCCGTACGTCCGGCCGGCCTCGTACCGCTTCGGCGCGGCCATCTCGTAGCTGCCCTCGAAGGCCGGGTAGCCCCACTCGTCGGGTGCGCCCAGCTGGTTGAAGCGGGTCAGCCAGCGGACGCCGTCCGCCGTCGAGATGTGGAAGGTACGGGTGCCCGGCGCGGGCTGCGGGGCGGAGAAGCCGTTGCCCTCCGGCGCCCCGGGCAGGTGCGCGTACGGGGAGGCGAGCGCGGTCTTGCCGGGCGCGGAGGCGCCGAGGTCCACCTTCAGGGTGGCGAACTCCTCCGCCTTCACGTGCCGGGTGTAGCCGGTCGCGACGGTCCGCGCCTTGCCGCCGAAGGCCACCGCGTACTGACCGGTGGCGCCGTCGAGGAAGTGCGCGTCCCAGGTCTGGAGCATCGAGCCGTCGGTGACGGCCGGGCCCTGGTGGGCGGTGCGGAAGCCGGCGAAGCCGCGCAGCACCCAGCCGTTGCCGACCCGGCCGATCTCCGTGTCGCGCTCGTAGTACGTGCCCGCGTAGTCGGCGCGGTCGATCCCCGGAACGGTCAGGTCCACCGGCTTCGTGGTGCGCGCGTCGACCGTGACCGCGGTGTCCCCGGAGACGTCGAGCTTCGGCTGCGCGATCCAGTCGGTGCCCTTGGTGTAGTCCGAAGGGTCCTCGTAGACGGCGGTGTTGAGGGTGTACGAACCCTTGGGGACACGGATCGTGTGGCTGCCCGGCTCGTTGTCGATCCGGGTCTGGAAGCCGGCCGCGGGACCGGCGATGCCGGTCAGGGTGTTGGCGAAGTCCCGGGCGTCGGCGCCGTCGCGGCCGAGGGTGCGGACGGTGAGGTCGTACGACTCCGCCTCCCGCACGGCCACCGCGGCCGTACGGACCGACAGGCCGGCACCGGTGGCGGTGACGTACCCCGTGAAGGAGCCGTCGGTCCCGCCCGCGCGGGTGTCGGCGGTGAGCTCGACCTCCGCGGTCCCGCCGGCCGGCACGGTGACCCGGGAGGCGCCGAGGGTGAAGAAGCCCGCCGGGGCGGGTTCGCCCGCGGGGCCCAGGCCGGAGACCGACAGGTCGAGGGTGACGTCGGCCGTCCCGAGGTTGTGGTAGCCGACCTTCCGGGTGACCGGCTCGTCGTCGGCGTGCGGCCACCGGGCCGTGCCGAAGTCCAGCGACACCGGCGCGGGGATCACGGTCCCGGCCAGTGCCCGGTCGACCTGGATCCGGCCGGTGCCCTGCTGGAAGGCGCCGAGGCCGGCGCCGCCCTCGGCGGACCCGGTCAGCGCGCCCTTGAGCTCGGCGGCCGTCCAGCCCGGGTGACGCTGCTTCAGGAGCGCGGCCGCGCCCGCCACGTGCGGGGTCGCCATCGAGGTGCCGTCGAGCTGGAGGTAGCCGGGCGCCGGGTGCGGGGTGCCGGGGCGGGTGTCGAAGGCGCTGCCGGAGGCGGCGGCCGCCGTGATGGCGACACCGGGCGCGGTCACGTCGGGCTTGACGGCGCCGTCGCCGACCCGCGGGCCGGTGCCGGAGAAGGGGGCGAGCCGGTCCTCGTGGTCGACGGCGCCGACGGTCAGCGCCGCGTCCGCGCTGCCGGGGGAGCCGACCGTCGAGGCGCCGGCCTCGCCGTCGTTCCCGGCCGCGACGGCGAAGAGGATGCCCTTCTCGGCGCTGAGCCGGTCGATCGCCGCCTCCAGCGGGTCGACGCCGGGGCTGTCCGGGCTGCCCAGGCTGAGGTTCACCACGTCGGCGCCCTCGGCGGCGGCCCACTCCATGCCCGCGAGGACGGCCGAGTCGTCGCCGTACCCCTCGTCGTCGAGGACCTTCCCGCTGATCACCTCGGCGCCGGGCGCCACGCCCTTGAACCGGCCGCCCGACCGTGCGCCGGTGCCGGCGGCGATCGAGGCGACGTGGGTGCCGTGGCCGACGCGGTCCACCGCGTCGGGGGAGGCGGAGAAGTTCTTCTCGCCGACGACCCGGGTGCGCAGGTCCTCGTGGGTCCTGTCGACGCCGGTGTCGAGGACGGCGATCCGCACGCCGGCGCCGTCGAAACCGGACTCCCAGGCCCGGTCGGCGCCGATCTGCCGGGTGCTGCGGTCGAGGCTCGCGCCCCGCACCCCGTCCAGCCACACCGTGCCGATGCCGGCGGCCGTGGCCCGGGCGCCGCTCGCCCGCCGGTCGGTCAGCGCCTCCCAGACCCGAGTCAGGTCGTCCTGGGAGGCGAGCAGGGCGTCGGCGCCGAGCGTCGGGAAGGTGCGGCGCACCTCGGTGTCCCCGGCCGCGCGGAGCGAGGCCCGCGCGGAGCCGGCGTTCCCGTCGTACCGGACGATCAGTTTCAGCCCGGAGCCGTGGCTCGCCCGCAGCCGGGGGTCGGTGAGCACGGAGAGGTCGAAGAGCCGCTGGTCGAGCCGGCCGTCCGCGACCAGGGGCCGGGCGTCGGCGGGCACCACGAGGGTGCGGTCGCCGGTGCGCCGCACCTCGACGGGTATGCGCTCGCGGCCGGGTGCGGCCTCGAAGCGCACCATCCGGCCCTCGGCGTCCACCACGACCCGGTCGCCGGTGACGAGCGTGATCCGCTGGTCACCGCCGATCCGGGCCGGGTGCGGAGCGGAGGCGTCCGAGGTGCGCGGGACGGACGGGGTGGTCGGGGCGGTCGCGATGGCGGGGCCGGTCATGCCCGCCACGAGGGCCACCGAGGTGGCCGCGGCGATCGTGAAGGCGCGTGCTTTCTGCACGGGTGCGCGCAAGTCTCCCCCAGGAGCTTGGGATGAGGTGGGGTGGTCGATTCCGGCCTGCGGCGCGAACGGCGCCCGCGGTCGGCCAGCGCAGTATCCGAGGTCACGGGGGAGGTGATCAACGGCGCTGGGGGAGCGGGGCGGTGGAGCATGTGGTTTCCGGCCACGCCGGAGGGCGCGAGTTCGATGGGGTGACGACGAGCGTGTGACGAGCCTGTGACACCCGTGCGATGCCTGTGCGACGGAGGTGCCGGACGGGAGGCCGGCGCCCCAGGTGCGGGGGGCTTTTCGGGGTGTGCCGCCTCCTCGGGCGGAGCCTCGCTCTCCGATTGGCCGTATCCGCGCCGCGAGAACCGGGTCCGGTCCGCGTCGTGCGACGGGTTGGGTCCGTGTCGCGAGAACCTGGTCCGGTCCCGGTCGTGCGAAGGGTTCGGTCCGCGCCGCGAGGACCTGCTCAGGTCCGTCGTGCGACGGGTCCGGTCCGCGCCGCGAGAACCCGGCCCGGTCCGCGTCGTGCGACGGGTTCGGTCCGGGTCGCGAGAACCTGGTCCGGTCCGGGCCGTTGACGCCCCGCGGCCCGGCCGCGAGGATGGCCGGCGCCCGCTTGGGAGCGCTCCCACTCTTGTTGTGCTCCCCACCACCCCCCTCGGAGGAGTCCGGACGTGAACCGACGCAGAACCGCCCTGCTGTCCCTGACGGCCCTGCTGGCGGCGGGCCTCACCGCGATGCCCGCCGGACCGGCGGGAGCCGAGGAGGTCGAGACGATCAGGAACGGCACCTTCGACGCCGGCGCCGACTCCTGGTGGACCAGCGGCGTCACCGCCGCCACCACCGGCGGCACCCTCTGCGCCGACGTACCCGGCGGCACCGCGAACACCTGGGACGCCGCCGTCGGCCAGAACGACCTCCCGCTCGTCAAGGGCGAGTCGTACCGCATCGCCTTCCGTGCCACCGGCACCCCCGCCGGCCACTCCGTCCGCGCGGTCGTCGGCCTTCAGGTCGCCCCGTACGACGCCTACTACGAGGTCGTGCCGCAGCTGAGCGTCTCCGGCGACACCTACACGTACACCTTCGCCTCCCCGGTGGACACCGCCCAGGGACAGGTCGCCTTCCAGCTCGGCGGCGCCGCCGAACCCTGGCGCTTCTGCCTCGACGACGTCTCCCTGCTCGGCGGGGTGCCCCCGGAGGCGTACGAACCCGACACCGGTCCCCGCGTCCGGGTCAACCAGGTCGCCTACCTGCCCCGGGGCCCCAAGAACGCCACCCTCGTCACCGACGCGACCGGCCGCCTCCCCTGGCAGCTGAAGGACGCGGCCGGCGCCGTCGTCGCGCACGGTCTGACCCTCCCGCGCGGAGTGGACCCGTCCTCCGGGCAGAACGTCCACACCCTCGACTTCGGCGCGCACCGGCGCACCGGGCAGGGGTTCACCCTCGTCGCCGACGGCGAGACCAGCCGCCCGTTCGACATCGGCACCGAGGCGTACGACCGACTCCGCCTGGACGCCGCGAAGTTCTACTACACCCAGCGCAGCGGCACCCCCGTCCGCGACGACCTGCGCCCCGGCTACGGCCGCGCGGCCGGCCACCTCGGCGTCGCCCCCAACCAGGGCGACAGCGCGGTCCCCTGCCAGCCAGGCGTCTGCGACTACACGCGGGACGTCACCGGCGGCTGGTACGACGCCGGGGACCACGGCAAGTACGTCGTCAACGGCGGCATCTCCGTCTGGCAGCTCCTCGCCACCCACGAGCGCGCCCTGCACGCCCGCACCGGTGACCCCGGCGCCCTCGGCGACGGCACCCTCGCCCTCCCCGAGAGCGGCAACGGCGTCCCCGACATCCTCGACGAGGCCCGCTGGGAACTGGAGTTCCTGCTCAAGATGCAGGTCCCGGCCGGCGAACCCCTCGCCGGCATGGCCCACCACAAGATCCATGACGAGCAGTGGACCGGCCTGCCGCTGATGCCCGCCGACGACCCGCAGAAGCGCGAGCTGCACCCGCCCACCACCGCCGCCACCCTCAACCTCGCCGCGACCGCGGCCCAGGCCGCCCGCCTCTACGAGAAGTACGACGCCCGGTTCGCGGCCACCGCGCTCACCGCCGCCCGCACCGCCTGGGCCGCCGCCCTCGCCCACCCCGACGTCCTCGCCTCCGAGAGCGACGGCGTCGGCGGCGGCACCTACGCCGACCGGAACGTCGCCGACGAGTTCTACTGGGCCGCCGCCGAGCTCTACCTCACCACCGGCGAGAAGGAGTTCCAGGACCACGTCCTGACCTCACCGCTGCACACCGCCGACATCTTCGGCCCCGTCGCCTTCGACTGGGCCGCCACCGCCGTCCCCGCCCGCCTCGACCTCGCCACCGTCCCCAGCCGCCTCCCCGGCCGCGACCGGGTCCGCGGGTCCGTCCGGGCCGGCGCCGACCGCTACCTCGCCACCCTGAAGGCCCACCCCTACGGCATGCCGTACGCCCCCGAGGGTCAGAAGTACGACTGGGGCTCCACCCACCAGATCCTCAACAACGCCGTCGTCCTCGCCACCGCCCACGACCTCACCGGCGGAGCCAAGTACCGCGACGGAGCCGTCCAGAGCATGGACTACGTCCTCGGCCGCAACGCCCTCAACCTCTCCTACGTCACCGGCTACGGCGAGGTCCACGCGCGGAACCAGCACAGCCGCTGGTACGCCCACCAGCTCGACCCGAACCTCCCGCACCCGCCCGCCGGCTCGCTCTCGGGCGGCCCCAACTCCAGCATCCAGGACCCGCTCGCCCAGGCGAGGCTCAAGGGCTGCACCGGCCAGTTCTGCTACATCGACGACATCCAGTCCTGGTCCACCAACGAGATCACCATCAACTGGAACTCGGCCCTGACCTGGATGGCCTCCTTCGTGGCCGACCAGGACTGATCCGCCGCCCCCGTGCCCCGACCCCCGTCACCCCGTCCCGGAGCGCTTCGCCCGGAAGGCGCGCCGGTAGGCGGCGGGGGTCGTGCGCAGGGCCTCGTGGAAGCGGCGCCGGAGGTTCACGGCCGAGGAGAGGCCGACCCGCCGGGCGATCGTCTCCACCGGCAGGTCCGTCCCGCCACCGCCCTGGCCAGCCCGCACCACTTCCTCCTGGTCTCGGCGGGCACCTGCGTGGCGGCGAGCGCGGCGCTCCTCGCCGTCCCGGCGATCCGCGGACTCCGCCGCGCCCCGAGCGCCTGAGCGGGCGACGGAGGGACGAGACGGAGGAACGATCAGGGAGCGGCGTCCCCCCGTCGGCTCCGGGGCGGGAGGATCAGGGAGCGGCGTCCGCCGGCGGCTTCGCGGCGGGACGATCAGGGAGCGGTGTCCCCCGCCGGCTCCGCGGCCCCCAGCGGCTCCGCGGCGGGAGGCTCGTCCCAGTCCCAGGTGCCGACGTAGGCGGCGCTGCCCGTGCGCCGGGCCTCCGCGAAGGCGGTGAGGCGGACGAAGTCCCGCGGCGGCATCAGGGCCCGCCACTCCTGGAGCGGGAGGACGCGGACCTCGTCGTGCTCCGCCGGGTCGAGGACGAGCTCCTCGATCTGCCGGTCGCTGAGCCGCCCGCCGTCGAAGACGTACCCGGCGGTCGCCAGCGGCCACGCGGCGCCCGGCAGGCCGAAGACGGCCGCCAGCAGACGAGGGGGCCCGGCCACCACGAGTCCGGTCTCCTCCTCGGTCTCCCGCACGGCGGTCTGCCAGGGCCGCTCGCCCGCCTCCGCCGTACCGCCCGGCAGCTGCCAGGGGTGCTCGTCGCTGTAGACGGCGTGGAGCTGCACCGGCCGGTCCTCCCCGTCGGTGAAGTACACCGCCCCGAACAGGGTGGCCTTCGGCAGCGTCGCGACGAACTCGTCCACGGGGAGCAGGGCCGGCGCGGCGGCGGGGGCGGTGGGCACGGGCAGGGGCTGCATGACGGGTCTCCGTGGGGCGGGGGGGGCGGGTCGCCCGTGTTCAACGAGCGCGACCCGCCCGGCGTGCACAGGTGTTTCGGACGCGCCCCGCGCCGTCCCCCTGTCCGGTCCGCCCTCCTCACCCGTCCCACCTGCGGATACCGCGGAGTAGGGTGCATCGGGACCGAGAGCGTCCGACCGTCACGACCCGAAGGGCCGCCGCATGACCGAGCAGGTCGAACAGACCGTCACCCCCGCCACCCCCGTCGTCCGCCGCGTCGACGAGCGGCACCGGTACGAGATCCTCGTCGACGGAGCGCGGGCCGGACTGACCGCGTACCGCGACCGCGAGGACCGCCGGGTGTTCTTCCACACCGAGATCGACGACGCCTACGCGGGCCGGGGCCTCGCCGGGATCCTCGTCGAGCAGGCGCTGACCGACGTGCGCGCCGCCGGCCTGCGGATCGTGCCCGTCTGCCCGTACGTCGCCAAGTTCCTGAAGAAGCACGAGGAGTTCGCCGACATCACCGACCCGGTCACCCCCGAGGTGCTGAGCTGGCTGGACGCGCGGCTCGGCCGCTGACGCGCCTCCGTCCGGGCGGGTCGGCGACGCCGACGAGGGCGGCGTGGCCGAGCGGGGCGGGGTGTCGAACAGGGCGGGGGCGGTGTTCACCCCTCGGTCCATCGCTCGGCGTCGCGGAGCGCGGTGCGCAGCGCGTCGAGTTCGTCGGCGTCGAGGTTCTCCACGAAGCGGGCGAGGGCGGCCGTGCGGTCCTCGCTCGCGCCGAGGCCGTCCTCCATGAGGGCGGCGGCGTAGGCCTCGCGGGTGGCCGAGGCACGGTAGAGCCAGACCCGCCCCTCGCGGGTGCGGGTGAGGTGGCCCTTGTGGAAGAGGATGCCCGTCACCGTGGTGACGGTGGTGTAGGCGACGTCGCGGTGGCGGTTGATGTCGTCGACGACCTCGCGCACGGTGGCGGGGCGCTGCCACCGCCAGAAGCGGTCCATGATCTCCGCTTCCAGCTCCCCGAGCCGACGCATGCGTGCCCGTCCTCTCCGCCGATCCCGGCCCTGGTCGCGGCCCTGGTGCCGGTCGCGCGACCGGCCCTGGTCCCCGGCCCCGCGACCGGCCCCGCGACCGGCCTCAGCGTAGTCGGGCCGGTCGCGGGGCCGGCCGGGGCGGCGGTGCGCCCGGTCCTGCTGTGGTACGGGCGCGGGCCGAGGCTCAGGCCCGGCCGGGACGGTCGTGGCCGGCGTCCTCGACGGCCCCCGGCGACCACCGCGCCGTAGGGCGGCGCGGTGGCCACGGGGCCCTCGGGCGGCCCGGCGGCCACCGCGCCGTAGAGCGGCCCGGCGGCCACGGCGTCGTCGAGTCGAGTGGCGCGGAGCTCCTGAGCCCATCGGCGCAGTCGATGCCTCGCAGGGGCGGGACGACCGTGGGCGTTCGGCTCAGAGGCCGCCGGGGCCCGGGATCTCCAGCGCCCTCGCGTTGCGTTCCCACCCGGACCACAGGCGGCTGTCCCCGCAGGCGCCGCAGTCCGGGCCGAAGAAGAGCCCGCGCGCGTTCTCGTCGCCCATCAGCCAGAACCGCAGCCACGCGGTCGTCGGCGCGCGGAAGTCCCCGCCGTCCCCGATGGACGACAGATGTCCGGCGCCGCGCACCTCCCCGTACACGGCCGGCAGGTGCCCCGAGTCGCGGTACAGCGCCTTCACCAGCGCCGGCCACACCGTCAGATCGCGCTGCCCGGCCAGGTAGAAGACCGGCACGCCGGTGAGGTCCGGGTCGGTCAGCGGTCCCGGCTGGATCGGCACCGTCGTGTCCACCCGCGCGTCGATCGCCGCGTTCACCGCCGCCGCCCCGCCCTGCGAGTGCCCCGCCGAGCCGATCCGCTCCAGGTCCACCCTGCCGAAGTACTCGCTGCCGGGGTCGGCGTTCCGCCGCTCCAGCACGTCGATCCCGGCCCGCATGCTGATCGCGAAGTTCGAGGTGGGCGTGTTGGCGGCGGCGACGATGAAGCCGTGGCTCGCCCAGTGCCGCAGCAGCGAGCTGTAGAACCCGGGTACGGCCCCGGTGCCGTTGCCCCAGATCACCACCGGGTGCCGCTCGCCGGACGGGCCCATCGTGCGCGGGTGGTAGAAGGTGTGCACCGCCTCGATGTCGACTTCGACCTCGTACGGGCCGGGCTCGCCCCAGGCGGTGCCCACCGACGGGATCCCGCCGGTCGTCGCCGTCCCGGGCTCCGCCGTGGCGGGTGTCGTGCCGAGCGCCAGCAGCACGGCGAGCAGCAGACCGCCGAACAGGCGGCGCCTCGTTCTCCCTGGCATGGGAACTCCTCTGTGGTTCCGTACGGTCGCGCGTCCTCGCGACCGTGGCCAGGGACATCGTGGAGCGGCCCGGCCCGCGTGTCTGTGCGCGCGGGCCCAGTCCTGCGCGGCCCGGCCTGTGCAACTGCCCAGTCCGGACGTACCGTCAGCCGTCAGCCGTCAGCCGTCAGCCGTCAGCCGTCAGCCGTCAGCCGTCAGCCGTCAGCCGTCAGCCGTCAGCCGTCAGCCGACGGCCGCGCCTCCTCCGCCGGCGCGGCCCTCCGCCGGCGTGCCCCTCCGTGCCCGCAGGGTCAGTGCCGCGTACAGTCCGCCGGACACGACCAGGCCCACCAGCCAGCCGAAGTCGTCGAGCGGGGCGAGGAAGGGCAGCAGCGGGCCGTCCGACGCCGCCCCGGCGCCCTCCCGGGAGCCGCCCACCGCCAGCAGGCCGCCCACCACGAAGGCCACGACGGCCCGCCAGTTCCAGCCGCCCGCGTACCAGTACGGCCCCCCGGCCCGGTACAGCTCCGCCGGCCGCAGCCGGGTCCTGCGCACGACCCAGTACTCCACGACGAGGATCCCGGACACCGTGCCGAAGAACCCCTCGGCCAGGTTCGCCCAGGCCAGCACCTGGTAGTCGCTGCTGCTCCGCGCCCACCACGCCACCGCCGTGCCCACGAGGGCCGCCAGCACCGCCGCGCCCCGGAAGCCGATCACCGACGGGGCGGTGCTCGACAGGTCGTACCCCGCCGACACCAGATTGAGGCCGAGGTTGGCGCAGAGCGTGGCGACGATCAGCATCGTCGCGGCGAGGAGGCTGCCGGCCGGCATGTCGTCCAGCGCGTGCAGGGTCAGCGAGCCGGAGTACCCGTCCGTTCCGTACGAGGAGAGCGACATCAGCGCCATCGTGTACAGCACGATCCCGGTCATCAGGACCGGGAGCAGCAGCCCGACGCCCAGTCGCCGCCGGGAGCCCTCCGCCCGTCGGCCGGGGGAGCCGAGATGCACCAGGTCCGGCACGGTCAGCCCGACGGCGGCGAACAGGGCCGTCGCGGAGGCCAGGGCCGGGGCCGCCGCCGACCAGAAGTCCCAGCCCCAGCCGATCGGCCGGGCCGGCTCGGGCAGCAGCGGACCCTCCCCGTGCGCGGAGGCCCACAGCATCGCCACCGCCAGCCCCGCGAGCAGGACCGGTGCGGCGAGGTCCGCGAACCGGCGCAGCCCGTTCGGACCCTTCGAGATGATCCACAACTGGAGACCCAGGAAGACCAGATAGGCCGGGCTGAGGAAGTCGCCGTAGCCGGAGCCGACCCGGTCGCCGGTGAGCAGCTGGATGCCCTGGACGCCGAGATCGGCCTGGAAGCCGAAGAGGACGCACGCCGAGGCGAACCGCAGCAGCGCGGGCAGCGCGGCTCCCCGCACTCCGAAGGCGCTGCGCGCGAAGACCGCGAACGGCACCCCGTGCCGGTCCCCGGCGTGCTCGACCAGCAGCGACGGCAGCAGGACGACGAGCTGCGCGAGGCCGACGATCAGCAGCGTCTGCGGCCAGGTGAAGCGGTCCTGGCCCGGCATCCCGGAGATCATCAGGTAGGACAGGCTCCAGGACACGCAGATCCAGATGGCCGCGAAGTCCCACCAGCGCCAGCGGAACTCACCCGTGCCGGCGGGGAGCAGATCCGCGTTGGAGAACCGCCGGTCCGGTGTCCCCTCCGTCTCCGCGTACGCGTGTTCGGCCCCGCTCACCGCGCACCCCGCCCCGTGCCGACCTCGTCCCGCCGACAGGCATGCCGCTCCACCGTACGTACCCCCCGGTACCCCCGTGACCACCTCGGTCGTCCGACCCGGATGTTCCCATGAACAGCCGCTGCACGCAGGTGAGTTGAGTCGTCCGCGAGGAGTGGAACGCGTGATTCCCGAGGGGGTGGGGAGAGTCGGGGACCCCGCGTTGACGCGGTCGGTTGACTTGTGTGACGGGTGGGGCGGATTGTCAAGCGGGGGTTCCGACGGGGTACGTGGCCGGAACCCATGCCGTCCGATCGGGCGTCCGACCCTCCCCCGGACCTCCCACCGGCCCGGCTGTCGCCGAGCCCCGGATCGCGTGGCGGAAAGCCGTCGGGGCGACCGGTAAACCAGAGCCGGAACAAGATCACCGCATCGAGGTAATGCCCCTCGGCTCTCCGGGCGGAGCGTGCTGACGGGCCGTTACTGTTCCCCGGGTCCGGACGGATGACCGGACGCCCTCCCTCCCTACCCTCCTCGACGGGTCCGGCGTGTCGCCGTGCCCGGTCCCCACCCTCGCTAAGGAGACCCCGGTCCGATGACCGTCGACACCAGCCCGGAAGCCCAGGCGGCACCCCCGCAGCAGTCCCTCAGCACCCACGCCGCCCGGAACCTCGCCTCGACCACCAAGTCCGCCCCGCAGATGCAGGAGATCACCTCCCGCTGGCTGCTGCGGACGCTCCCCTGGGTGGAGACCAAGGGCGGCGCCTACCGGGTCAACCGCCGGCTCAGCTACACCGTCGGCGACGGCCGGGTGGAGTTCGTCCAGGACGGCGCCACCGTCCGCGTGATCCCCCGCGAGCTCGGCGAACTCGCCCTGCTCCGCGGCTTCGACGACGTCGAGGTGCTCACCGCGCTCGCCGACCGCTGCGTCCAGCGCGACTTCTCCGCCGGCGACATCATCGTCACCCGCGGCAACGCGGCCGGCGAGATCCACCTCCTCGCCCACGGCCGCGTCAGCCAGACCTCCGAGGGTCCCTACGGCGACGACGTCGCCGTCGCCGTGCTCGGCGACGGCGACCGCTTCGGGGAGAACGCCCTCCTCGACGCCGACGCCACCTGGGACTACACGGCCACCGCCGAGACGAGCGGCACCCTCCTCACCCTCTCCCGCGCCGACTTCGCCGCGGTGAAGGCCAACTCCCCGGCGCTCCAGGCCCACATCGAGGCGTTCAGCACCCTCCCCGACCAGCGCCAGAACAAGCACGGCGAGGCCGAGATCGCGATGTCCTCCGGGCACGTCGGCGAGGCCGTCCTCCCCGGCGCCTTCGTGGACTACGAGCTCAAGCCGCGCGAGTACGAGCTCTCCGTCGCGCAGACCGTCCTCAAGGTCCACACCCGCGTCGCCGACCTCTACAACGGCCCGCACAACCAGACGGAGGAGCAGCTCCGTCTGACCATCGAGGCCCTGCGCGAGCGGCAGGAGCACGAGCTCGTCAACAACCGCGAGTTCGGCCTCCTCCACAACGCCGACTTCAAGCAGCGCATCCAGACCCACTCCGGTCCGCCCACCCCGGACGACATGGACGAGCTGCTCAGCCGCCGCCGGGGCACCAAGCTCTTCCTCGCCCACCCGCGGACCATCGCAGCCATCGGCCGGGAGTTCAACGCCCGCGGCCTCTACCCGGACCACGTCGACCTCGGCGGCCAGTCCGTCCCGGCCTGGCGCGGAGTCCCGATCCTCCCCTGCAACAAGATCCCGATCACCAAGGAGCAGACCAGCTCCATCATCGCCATGCGTACCGGCGAGGACAACCAGGGCGTCATCGGCCTCCGCCAGACCGGCATCCCGGAGGAGTACGAGCCCGGCCTCTCGGTCCGCTTCATGGGCATCAGCGAGCAGGCGATCATGTCCTACCTCGTCACCACCTACTACTCGGCCGCCGTCCTTGTCCCCGACGCCCTCGGCGTGATGGAGAACGTGCAGATCGCCCGCCGCCGCGACTGACGGCCCCGGCCGTCCCGCATCCGGGACGGACCACCCCACCCAGCAAGGAGCTACGGATGCCCGACCCCGGGCTCTCCCCCCTGCCGGCACACCTGCCCGCGGCGGCGGCCCGCCTCGGGGCCGACGTCCTCGACCGGGCCCTCACCGGCCCGGCCGGCGAGGCGCCCGCGCCGGAGGCCGCGCCCCGCTGGATCCCCGGCGGACCCAGCGGACTCGGCACGGCCAGCGTCTCGTTCACCCGTCCGGCACCGCTCCCGGTGCCGGCCGGGCTGCCTGACCCGGCCGACGGGCCGGCCGACGCCGTCCCGGCGGCCGAGGGCCGGCCCATCCCCGGCCTCTACTTCCACCCGGTCCCGGAGCCCGACCCCGCCCGCGTGGAGGAGGTCAGCCGCCGGATCAAGGACTGGGCCCTGGACGAGGTCCAGCTCTACCCGGAGGAGTGGGAGGGGCAGTTCGACGGCTTCTCCGTCGGGCGCTACATGGTGGCCTGCCACCCCGACGCCCCGACCGTCGACCACGTCATGCTCGCCACCCGGCTCATGGTCGCGGAGAACGCCGTCGACGACTGCTACTGCGAGGACCACGGCGGCTCCCCGATCGGACTCGGCGGCCGCCTCCTCATGGCGCACACCGCGCTCGACCCCCTCCACACCACGGCGGAGTACGCGCCGGCGTGGGCGGAATCGCTCGGCTCGGACGCCCCGCGCCGCGCCTACCGCTCCGCCATGGAGTACTTCGTCCGCGCGGCCTCGCCCTCCCAGTCCGACCGCTTCCGGCACGACATGGCCCGGCTCCACATGGGCTACCTCGCCGAGGCCGCCTGGGCGGAGACCGACCACATGCCCGAGGTGTGGGAGTACCTGGCCATGCGCCAGTACAACAACTTCCGCCCCTGCCCCACCATCACCGACACCGTCGGCGGCTACGAACTGCCGGCGGACCTGCACGCCCGGCCGGAGATGCAGCGGGTCATCGCCCTCGCGGGCAACGCGACCACCATCGTCAACGACCTGTACTCCTACACCAAGGAGCTCTCCAGCCCCGGCGTCCACCTCAACCTGCCGGTGGTGCTCGCGGAGCGCGAGAAGCTCTCCGAACGCGACGCCTACCTCAAGGCGGTCGAGGTGCACAACGACCTCATGCACGCCTACGAGGCCGCCGCCGCCGAAGTGGCCGCCGCCTTCGCCGTCCCCACCGTGCTGCGCTTCCTCAAGGGCGTCGCCACCTGGGTCGACGGCAACCACTACTGGCACCAGACCAACACGTTCCGCTACAGCCTGCCCGACTTCTGGTAGACGACCTCCACCGAGAAATGGATTCCTCTGTGACCACCGAGCTGACCTCCACCGAAGCCTCCGCGCGCATCCCCGGCCCGGCGACCCCGTACCAGGGCGACATCGCCCGCTACTGGAACGCCGAGGCCCGGCCCGTGAACCTGCGCCTCGGTGACGTGGACGGCCTCTACCACCACCACTACGGCATCGGCGCCGTCGACCACGCCTCCCTCGGCACCCCCGAGGACAGCGAGTACGAGAAGAAGCTCATCTCGGAGCTGCACCGACTGGAGTCCGCCCAGGCCGAGGTCCTCCTCGACCACCTCGGCCCGATCACCGCCGCCGACACCCTGGTCGACGCCGGCTGCGGCCGCGGCGGCTCCAGCGTGATGGCCCACCAGCGCTTCGGCTGCAAGGTCGAGGGCGTCACCCTCTCCACCACCCAGGCCGAGTTCGGCAACAGGCGCGCCCGCGAGCTCGGCATCGACGGCCACGTCCGCGCCCAGGTCTGCAACATGCTCGACACCCCGTTCGAGAAGGGCTCCATCACCGCCTCCTGGAACAACGAGTCCAGCATGTACGTCGACCTCGACGACCTGATGGCCGAGCACTCCCGCTTCCTCAAGGTCGGCGGCCGCTACGTCACCATCACCGGCTGCTGGAACCCCAAGTACGGGCAGCCGTCCAAGTGGGTCTCCCAGATCAACGCCCACTTCGAGTGCAACATCCACTCGCGCCGCGAATACCTCAAGGCAATGGCCGACAACCGCCTGGTACCCCAGGCCGTCATCGACCTGACCCCCGACACGCTGCCCTACTGGGAGCTGCGCGCCACCTCGTCGCTGGTCACCGGCATCGAGGAGGCGTTCATCGAGTCGTACAAGGACGGCTCCTTCCAGTACGTGCTGATCGCCGCCGACCGCGTCTGATCCCGCGCGCGGCCGGTCACCGAGCCGGGCCCGTCCTCCAGGACGGGCCCGGCCCTCGGCCTTCCCCCGGCCGCGACGCACCGGCGCCGAACCCCTAGGTGATTCGTCCGGGTCTGCGGCATCGTGGGGAGGCGCCCGCGGCCGTGCCATCGGGGGACAGCGGCCGGGCGGACAGACAGGGGGAACACGAACCATGGACCACGGGACACGTCCGAGACCCGGCGACCCGGAGCGGACGGAGGCGCGGGACCGGCCCGGACGCGGACGGGGCGTCCTCGAAGGGGCCTTCGCCCTCCTCGACGCGCTCCGCCGGTGCGGCGAGGAGGCCGGCGTCACCGAACTCGCCCTCGCCTGCGGGGTGCCCAAGGGCAGCGCCCACCGGCTGCTCGACCAGCTCGTCACCGTCGGCGCCGTGGAGCGACGTGGCTCCCGCTACCGCGTCGGACCGGAGCTCTACCGGCTCGGCCAGGCATGGGAGCCGCACCCGGGGCTCCGGCCCGCCGCCCGGCTGCCCGTGCAGCGGCTGCGCGCCGCCACCCGCGCCAGCGTCGTCCTCGCCGTGCTCCGCGAGGACCAGGCCATCGTCGTCGCCTCGGCCCCGGGAGAGCTGGAACCGCTGGTGCCGGTCCGCGACGGCACCGCCTTCCGGCTCGACACCGCCGCCGGCCACGCCCTGCGCGGCCCTCTGGGGGGCGGGCCCGTCCTCGACCGCGAGGACGTGATGGACGGCGTGTGCTGTGCCGCCTTCCCCGTCCGGGGCCGGGACGGGCGGACCGTCGCCGCGCTCGCCGCGATGGTGCCCGCCGGACGGCGGCTCGACGCCCTCGCCGCGTCCGTCGCCGAGGCCGGGGCCGCGCTCGGCCGCGCCCTGACCCGCGGCGTACCGCACCGCGCGGTCCCGGCCGCCGCGCTCGCCCCCTGAACCCGCCCCGACTCGACCGCCCCGCCGTTCCGTTGAGCGGAACGCGCGTAGAACGGAGCGGGCGAAGGGCGGCACAGTGAGGGACGTGCCGGGGGAACGGCACGGAGACACCGAGAAGCACGCACACCTTCGGGGGAGACACGACCATGCGCAAGAACCGAGCCGCACGCCTCGCCGCCACCGCCCTCCTCGGGCTCGGCAGCATCGCCGCCTTCGCCGGCACCGCCCACGCCGAGCCGATCGACTACGTCCGGATCGAACTCGTCGAACTGCACTGCCAGAAGAACAGCGAGGGCGACCACGACGAGGCCTACCTCAAGATCACCGACGCCAACGGCAACGCCGTCAAGGTCTGGCCGGGCAACGGCATCAGCTACCAGACCATGGGCACCGGCTACGTCCGCTCCATGGCCGACGGTAACTCCAACGCCGCGCTCATCCTCGGCAAGCAGCAGGCCCGCACCCTGACCCTCTGGGACAAGGACACCTTCGGCGGCGACGACAAGCTCGGCGCCACCCTCGTCACCGGCACCGAGGCCGGCGCCGAGACCCAGTGGCGCAGCGTCGAGGGCTCCGGCGGCGTCTACGTCATCGGCTACCGGGTCATCGACATCTGAGCAGTCGTCAAGAATGCGTGAGGGCTGTGCCGGTGACCCCGGCACGGCCCTCCGTCGCATCCGGCCTCAGACCGCGCCGGGCGCGTGCAGCTCGCCCGAGCGCGCCACCCGCGCGTACCAGCGGGCGCTGGTCTTCGGGGTGCGCACCAGGGTGTCGTAGTCGACGTGGACCATGCCGAACCGCTTCGCGTAGCCGTACGCCCACTCGAAGTTGTCGAGGAGCGACCAGAGGAAGTAGCCGCGGACGTCGACGCCGTCGGCCATCGCCCGGTGCACCGCCTCCAGGTGCGCGTGCACGAAGGCGGTGCGCTCGGGGTCGTGGACCCCGCCGTCCTCGCCGACCACGTCCTCGTACGCGGCGCCGTTCTCGCTGATCACCAGCGGCAGATCCGGGTACGCCTCGGAGGTGCGGCGCAGCAGGTCGTACATGCCGCTTGGGTCGACCGGCCACCCCATTGCCGTCCGCTCGCCCGGCGCCCGGTGGAAGGCCACCCGGTCGGCGCCCGGCCAGGGCGAGTGGGCGCTGTCGCCGTGCCCGTCGTCCTGCGGCTTCTCCTCGCCGTCGGCGACGTGCGCCACCAGGGTGGGCGCGTAGTAGTTGATGGCGAGGAAGTCGAGCGGCTGGTGCGCCGCCGCGGTGTCGCCGTCCCGGACGAAGGACCAGTCGGTCAGGTGCCGGGTGTCGGCGAGCAGGTCCTCGGGGTAGGCGCCCTCCAGCATCGGGCCCAGCCACACGCGGTTGCCGACGGCGTCGATCCGCCGCGCCGCGTCCAGGTCCTCGGCCGAACCGCTGCGCGGCCGCACCTCGTGCAGGTTGAGCGAGACCGCGATCTGACGGTCCGCCGGCAGCGCGGCGCGCAGCGCCTGGACGGCGAGCCCGTGGCCGAGGTTGAGGTGGTGGGCGGCGCGCAGCGAGGCGACCGGGTCGGTGCGCCCGGGGGCGTGCACGCCGGAGCCGTAGCCGAGGAAGGCGGTGCACCAGGGCTCGTTGAGCGTCGTCCACCGCTTGACGCGGTCGCCGACCGCGTCGGCGACGATCCCCGCGTACTCGGCGAACCGCTCCGCCGTGGCGCGCTCCGGCCAGCCGCCCGCGTCCTCCAGCTCCTGCGGCAGGTCCCAGTGGTAGAGGGTGAGCGCCGGCTCGATGCCGGCGGCGAGCAGCTCGTCCACCAGCGCCCGGTAGAAGTCCAGGCCCTTCTGGACGGCGGGACCCCGCCCGGTGGGCTGCACCCGGGACCAGGAGACGGAGAACCGGTAGGCGTTCAGGCCGAGTTCGGCCATGAGGGCGACGTCCTCACGGAACCGGTGGTAGTGGTCGACGGCCACGTCGCCGGTGTGCCCCTCGAAGACCTTGCCGGGGGTGTGCGAGAAGGTGTCCCAGATGGACGGGGTGCGGCCGTCCTCGCGGGCCGCGCCCTCGATCTGGTAGGCGGCGGTGGCCGCGCCCCAGAGGAAGTCGGTGGGGAACTGGCGGACGGCGGTGAGCGGCCGGGTTTCGGACGCGGTCATAGGAGGGCGCTCCCAACGCAGGGTACGGGTGGGCCCGGCCGGGTCCGGCGACTGCGGCGGACCCGGCGGAGCCGGGGGATGCGGTACGGAAGGGCGGTGCGGCCCGGTCAGCTCTTGACCGCGCCGGCGGTGATGCCGCCCACGATGTGCTTGCCCAGGAAGGCGAAGACCAGCAGCAGCGGCACGGTGGATATCAGCGCGCCGGTCAGGACGATCGAGTGGTCCACGGTGTGGTTGCCCGCGCCCAGGCCGGCGAGTGCGACCTGGAGGGTCGGGTTGCCGTCCGGGGTGAGCGCGATGAACGGCCAGAAGAAGTCGTTCCACGCCTGGACGAAGACGAGCATGCCGAGCACGGCCATCGCCGGGCGGGCCACCGGGAAGACGACGTGCCAGATGATCCGCAGGCTGTGCGCCCCGTCCATGCGGGCGGCCTCGACCAGCTCCACGGGCAGCGCCTCGACGAGGAACTGGCGCATGAAGAAGACGCCGAAGGCCGCGACGAGCGAGGGCAGGACGACCGACTGGAGCTGGTCGAACCAGTCGAGGTCGGTGATGATCTGGTACAGCGGGATGACGCTGAGCTGCGGCGGGATCGTCATCGTGGCGACCACCAGCGACAGCAGCATGCCGCGCCCCTTGAAGGGCAGCTTGGCGAAGGCGAAGCCGGCGAGGGTGGAGAAGAGGACGGTGGAGCCGGCCACCAGGCTCGCCACGATCGTGGTGTTGATCAGCGCCTCGCCCATGTCGACCTGGTCCCAGGCGAAGCTGAGGTTGTCGAGGAGGCGGGAGCCGGGCAGCAGCGGGGCAGGGGCCTGCACCACGCGCTCGCCGGTGTGCGACGCGGCGACCACGTTCCAGTACAGCGGGAAGAGCGAGACCACCGTGGCGATGACGAGCAGGACGTAGGTGAGCGGTCCCGCGTGGTGCTGCCGGCCCGCCGTCTGGCGGAAGCGGCGGCGCCCCGGGCGCTCCCCGGGCGTCTTCGGCTCGGTGGTGGCGGTGGTGTCGAGGGTGCGGGCCATGGTCAGTCCCCCAGCTTCGTGCGGTTGCGGCGGGAGACCAGCGCCTGGATGCCGCCGATGAGCAGCAGGAGCGCCAGCATGACCCAGGCGATCGCCGAGGCGGAGCCCAGCGCGCCGGTGATCCAGCCCTTCTCGTACATGAGGAGGCTCAGCGTCTGGTACTGGTGGCCGCTGCCGCCGCTGATGCCGACGCTGCCGCCGAAGAGCATCGGCTCGCCGAAGAGCTGGGTGGCGCCGATGGTGGAGACGATGATGGTGAAGAAGATCGTCGGGCGGATGGAGGGGATGGTGACGCTGATGAACTGGCGCCAGCGGGACGCGCCGTCCAGCGAGGCGGCCTCGTACAGGTCCTGCGGCACGGCCTGCATGGCGGCGAGGTAGATCAGCGCGTTGTAGCCGGTCCACCGCCAGGTGACGATGACGGAGATGGCGATCTGCGCCGGCCACTTGGCGTTCTTCCAGTCGATCGGGCCGATCCCGACCCAGTCGAGGACGCCGTTGATCATCCCGTAGTCGGTGTTGAACAGCTGGGCGAAGACCAGGGTCGCCGCCGCGATCGAGGTGGCGTACGGGGCGAGGATCGCGACCCGGAAGAAGCCGCGGCCGCGCAGCTTGTAGTTCAGCAGGTGGGCGAGGCCGAGGGCCATCAGGAGCTGCGGGACGGTGGAGATGACACCGATGGTGAAGGTGTTGAGGAGCGCGTTCCAGAAGAACTCGCTGGTGGCGAGGTCGGTGTAGTTCTCCAGGCCCTTCCACTCGGGGGTGCCGCCGAGCTCGACGCGGTTGAGCGACAGGTAGCCGGTGTAGAGCAGCGGGAAGAGGCCGAAGGCCGCGAAGGTGAGGAAGAAGGGGGTGATGAAGACGTACGGGATCGCCTTGACGTCCCAGCGGTACAGGGTGCTGCGCCAGCCGCCCGGGCCGGAGCGGCGGCGCCGGCCGCGGGGGCCGGGCGGGGAGGGCGGTGCGGCGGGCGGCGGGGTGCCGCCGCGCTCCGCCCGTACGGAGGTGGCCACGGGTGGCGTCCTTCCAGGTCGATGCGTGCGGTGGTGCGGACGGTGCCGGCCCGCCGCCGGCAGGTGGCGGCGGGCCGGCGCGCGGTCCCCGCTACTGCTGGATCTTGTCGTCGACCAGCTTCTTGACGTTCTCCCAGGCCTTGCCCGGGTCGGTGCCCCGCTGCTCGATGTCGAGGATGCCGTTGTCGGTGAGGAAGGTCTTCACCTGGCCGTCGTAGCGGCTGATGACGGCGGGGGTGATGCCGGCCGCCGCCGAGGAGAAGATCTTTCCGACCGGGGTGTCGCCGAAGTACGGCAGCTTGGCGTCCTGCACCGCCGGGGAGAGCAGGGTGTCCTTGGAGGACGGGATGTTGCCGTTCACGGCGAAGACTTTGGCGTGCTGCTCGGGGGCGGTCAGCCAGGCCGCGAGCTCGGCGGCCTCCTTGGTGTGCTTGCCCGCCTTGGGCACGGCGAGGAAGGCGCCGCCCCAGTTGCCGGCGACCGGCGGCGCGGCGATGTCCCACTTGCCCTGGTTGGCGGGGCCGGCCTGGTCCTTGATGATGCCGGTCATCCAGCTCGGGCAGGCGACGGTGGCGAACTTGGAGTTCTTGAAGGCGGCGTTCCAGGTGCCCGCCTCGTCGAACTGGCGCAGCTTGGCGGTGAGTCCGCTCTCGGCGGCCTTGACGCCGAGCTCCCAGGCCTTCTTCACGCCGGGGCTGTTCTCCCAGTCGAGCTTGCCGGTGGCGTCGGCGTACTGGACGGGGTCGCTGGAGAGGACGGCGTTGAAGAGGCCGCTGGCGGAGTCGTGGAAGGAGGTGCCGGCGGGGGCGCTCTTCTTGTACGTCTCGCCGACGGTGAGGAACTTCGCCCAGTCGCCGTTCCACAGCTTGCCGACCTCGTCGCGGTCGGTCGGCAGCTTGGCCTTGGCGAAGAGGTCCTTGTTGTAGCAGACCGCCATCGGGCCGATGTCGGTGCCGAGGCCGATGACCTTGCCGTCGGCGGTGGTGGCCTGCTTCACCTTCCAGTCGAGGAACTTGGAGGTGTCGGCGCCGCCGTCCTTGACGACGTCCAGCCACTTGGCGGCCATGGTGGGGCCGGTGGCCTCGGCGATGTAGCCGACCTCGATGGCCTGGATGTCGGCGACGCCGCTGTTCCGGGAGAGGCGCAGCTTCAGGGTGTCCCAGTACTTCTGGCCGTCGGCGACGTTCGACTCCTCGATCTTGATGTTCGGGTGGAGCCGCTCGTACTCGGCGTAGAGCTTCGCGCCGGTCTTGTTGTCGTAGCCGAACGAACCGAAGGTCCCGACGCGCAGGGTGATCTTGCCGCCGTCCTTCCCGGCCTCGTCGTCCTTGTCGCTTCCGCAACCGGTGAGCAGGACCGTGCCGGTGACCACTGCGGCGACCGCCGCGGCGGCCGTGCGGCGTCCGCGTCTGCTGCTGGAAGTGCGCATTCCACTCTCCTCGTCCAAGGTGGTGCTCGTTGTGCGCCAAGAGGTCCGGCCGGCTGCTCGCGGCTCGGCGGGCCCTGCCGGGACCTGATGCAGGCTGTTCCGCGTCCCGTGATGGGAGCGCTCCCACGTCGTTGCCGGAAGGTTGCCGCCGGGGGGTGGGGGGTGTCAAGACATGAACGCGGATTCGTTACCGGAAGGTGTTCGGCGGGTTTCCGGGCGCCGGGGCCCGGGTCTTCACGTCATCTCCTGAACGCACGCGTGGCGCCGGGGGAGTGCGGTGCTCTAGGGTGGGAGCGCTCCCATCCGATGTGGCCCCGTACGGGCCGCCCGCGTGGCCCCGTACGGGCTGCCGGCGTGACCCCGTACGGGGCACCGGTGCGGCCCCCGCGCGGGGCGCCGGTGAGGCGCCGTACGGGGGACCGCCGTGGTTTCCGTACGGCCTCCTCCTCCGGCACGGCCGCTCCGTCCCGTCGGAGGGTCCGCCCATCGCGGCCCTGGTGAGCGGCACGAGGTTCCGGCGAGGGGAGTACGACGACGGTGAACGGACGGCAGAACAGCAGACCCACCCTGGAGCAGGTCGCGGCCCGCGCCGGGGTCGGCCGGGGCACCGTCTCGCGGGTCATCAACGGCTCCCCGCGCGTGAGCGAGCAGACCCGCGCCGCCGTGGCCCGGGCCGTGGCCGAACTGGGCTACGTGCCGAACCAGGCCGCCCGCGCGCTCGCCGGCAGCCGTACGGACGCGGTCGCCCTCGTCATCCCCGAGGCCGAGGCCAGGCTCTTCGCCGAGCCCTACTTCCTCGATCTGATCCGCGGCGTCAGCGCCGAACTCGCCGAGGCAGACAAGCAGTTGCTGCTGACCCTGGTCCGCAGCGAGCAGGAGCGGCAGCGCTTCGAGCAGTACCTGGCCGCCCAGCGCGTCGACGGCGTCCTCCTCGCCTCCGTGCACGGCGACGACCCGCTTCCCGACCGCGTCCGCGAGCTGGGCATCCCGGTCGTGATGAACGGCCGCCGCTCCGAGGCCGAATCCGTCCCGTACGTCGACTCCGACAACATCGGCGCCGGACGCGCCGCCGTCGCCCATCTGGTCGGCCGCGGCCGGCAGCGGATCGCCACCGTCACCGGGCCCCTCGACATGTACGTGGCCAGGGCCCGTCTCGGCGGCTACCGGGCCGGCCTGGCGGAGGCGGGGCACGCCCCCGACGAGGGCCTGGTCGCCGCGGGCGACTTCACCGAGGACGGCGGCCGGCGCGCCATGCGCGGCCTCCTCGACCGCCGCCCCGACCTGGACGCGGTCTTCGCCGCCTCCGACGTCATGGCCGCGGGCGCCCGCGCGGCGCTCCGCGATGCGGGCCGCCGGGTCCCCGAGGACGTCGCGCTGGTCGGCGTCGACGACTCCCCGGTGGCCCGTCTCATGGACCCCCCGCTCACCAGCGTGCGCCAGCCCATCGAGGAGATGGGCAGGACCATGGCCCGGATGCTCCTCGACGACGTGGCGGGCACCCTGGACCCCGCCCCGAGGCGCGTCCTGCCGACGGAGCTGGTGGTCCGGGGGTCCTGCTGACGGGGCGGGGCGGCCGGATCGCCCGGCCGGACGGACGGCGGGGCGATCCGAGGACCACGCGGCCGGGCAGGCCGAAGGCCGGACGGGACCCGGGGGTCCCGTCCGGCCGTTGTCGCCCGCCCGTCGCCCGTGCCCCGGTCCCGCCGGACCGGGGCACGGGCTCGGGAGGGTTACAGCGCCGGGTGGGCGTTCTTCAGGAGCTCCTGGAACTGGGCCGAGAACCACTGGCCCGAGATGGGGGCGTCGGGGAGCGCGCCGGACATGCTGTTGCCGTTACGGGCGTTGCCCGTGTAGGTCGGGTCGCACATGCGGTCGAAGCCCTTGCCCTCGTCGTTCGGGATCTCCTTCGAGGCGCCGTCGGACTCGCCCGGGGGCTTCATCCAGACGTACGCGTCGATGCCGGCGGCCGGGGCCGCCTGGGGACGCTCGCCGAGGCCCGCCCCGGACTGGTTGCACCAGTTGCCGAGGTGGATGCGCCGGTCGAAGCGGCCGCCGTTGACATAGGTGTCGACGCTGGTCAGCGCCCCGGGGCCGGTGGGCCGCTGGGTGCCGCCCCAGCCGTTGCGGGAGGTGTCGATCAGCATGCCGAGCTTGCTGTCGAAGCCGAGCGAGACCAGCTTGTCGCGCATGGCCTGGGCGTAGGACAGCTCGTCGGCGTACTGGTTCCAGTCCACCCACTTCGAGGTGCGGACCGAGGTGCCGTTGACGCTGTCCCCGATCTTGAAGTGGTCCTCCTTCAGGGCGCTGTAGTTGGCCGTGTTCACGATGAAGCCGTGGACGTTGGCGACGGTCGAGCCCTCGGCGGTCGCGGCCTGCTTGAACAGTTCCGCGGAGGGGCCGAAGTTGGAGTCCCAGCCCAGCCAGCCGTGGTGGCCCGCGTCGACGTAGTTGTAGACGTTGGCGATCGATCCGAGCTTGTTGAGCGCGTAGCCGACGCCCTTGATGTAGTTGCCGTTCGCCTTCATCACGTTGCAGTTGGCGGTCTCGGTCGGCCGCCCGGCCACGTTGGTGACGAGGTTGGGGAGCGAGTCGATCTCCACGGTCGTGACGATCCGCAGGCCCGCGTACTTCGGGTCGGCCAGGATCGCCGCGATCGGGTCGATGTACTGCGTCTTGTACTTGTCGATCTCCGTCGGGCCCAGCTCGCCGTTGGAGGCGAGCGCGGCGCAGTCGCGGCCGGGCAGGTTGTAGATGACCAGCTGGACGACGAGCTCGCCGCTGCCCTTCTGGACCAGGGCCTCGTCGAGGTGGGCGCGCAGGCCCATGCCGCCGTTCGCGCCGGCGATGGCCGCCGTGCGGTCCAGCCAGACGCCGGTGGGCTGGTCGGAGATCTTGGTGCCGCCGGGCTCCGCGGCGGCCTTGGCGCGCCACTCCGGGTTCACGTACACCTTGGCGCCGGCGTAGGGGTTGTCGGCCTTCTGGCCCGGCGGGGTGGTGGGAGGCGTCGTGGGCGGGGTGGTCGGGGGCGTGGTCGGCGGGTCCGTGGGCGGCGTGGTGGTGTTGCAGGTGACGCCGTTCAGCTTGAAGGTGGCCGGCACGGCGTTGCTGCCGCTGTAGGAGCCGTTGAAGCCGAAGGAGGTCGAACCACCGGTGGCGAGGGTGCCGTTGTAGGACAGGCTCTTGGCGGTGACGGCGGCGCCGGACTGGGTGATGGTGGCGTTCCAGCCCTGCGTGACCTGCTGGTTGCCGCCGTAGCTCCACTCCAGCGTCCAGGAGGTCACCGGGTCGCCGGTGTTGGTGACGCTGACGTTGGCGCCGAAGCCGGTGTTCCACTGGTTGGTGATGCTGTAGTCGACCTTGCAGCCGGGGGTGGCTGCGCCGGCGGTGGCGGTGCCGAAGACCGTGGCGGTGGCTCCGGTCGCGGTCACGAGGCCGAGGGCCGCCAGGAGGGCGGTACGGCTGGTGCGGCTCATGGGGGTGGGGATTCCTTTCGGGGAGTTCGCCCGGCGAGGGGTTCGCCGGGCCGGACGGGCGGACGTCACGGCTTGAGGGCGCGCAGGCGGTCGCGCAGCCCGATGCCGAACGCGGTGGGTGTGCCGTCGTACGAACTGATCAGCGCGGGACCCGAGTTGCAGTTCCAGGTGTTCCAGGTCCAGCCCAGGTACGAGAGCCCGCGGTCGTCGAACCACTTCATGACGCGGTCGATGAACGCGTGTCCGCAGGTGTTCTCGCCGATCTCGCCGGCCAGCAGGGGGACCTGCGCGGCGACGGGGGCGAGGGTGTCGTTCCAGCACGTCTCGGTGGAGCAGGTGTTGAAGTTGTAGACGTGCCAGGCGGCGCCGAGATTCTGCGCCGGGTCGGTGGGTCGGTGGGTCAGCCACTGGCTGAGGTCGTTGGAGTACGCGATGCCGGGCACGAGGACGAGGTTCTTCGCTCCCGTGGCGCGGACCGCGTCCAGCAGGTCCTGCATGCCGGCGACCTCGTACCCGATGCCGGGGCAGGTGCCGCCGTCGCGCCAGCAGGTCCATGCCTGGGCCGCGGTGGAGGTCGCCCGGTCGGGATAGGGCTCGTTGAAGAGGTCGAAGACGACGCGCTTGTCGTCCTTGAAGGTGTTCGCCACCGAGGTCCAGAACGCCGGCGTGTACCGGGCGTTGGGCATCGGCTTCTGGCAGGAGGCGTGCACGTCGCCGCAGCCCGAGGAGTTGCCGGTGTACTGGCCGTAGGTCCAGTGGAGTTCGAGCACAGGGGTCATGCCGTGGGCCAGGACCTTGGCCACCAGGTCCTTGACGGCGCCGACGTAGTGGGCGCCCCGGTACTCGGGCTTGATGTTGTCCAGGCCGAGCCAGCACTCCTCGTTGAGGGGGATGCGGACCGTGTCGGCCTTCCAGTCGGCGATCGCCTTCACGGAGGCGTCGTCGACCGGACCGTCCCAGATGCCGTGGCCCTGGACGCACATGAACTCGCCGCCGGAGCGGTTGACGCCGAGGAGGCGGCGGACCGCGCCGTTCTGGTCGGTGAACTTGTTTCCGCTGACGGTGAGTTCGGGCGCGCCAGTGACCGGGGTCGGCGGCGGTGAGGTGGGCGGGGTGGTCGGGGGTGTGGTCGGGGGAGTGGTGGGTGGCGTGGTCGGGGGATCGGTCGGGGGTGTCGTGGGTGGGGTGGTCGGAGGAGTCGTGGGCGGGGTGGTCGGCCCGTCCACGGCACAGGGCGCACCGCCCAGCGTGAACGCCGTCGGGGCCGTGTTGGCCCCCGTCCACGAGGCGATGAAGCCCGTCGTCGCCTTCGCGCCGGCGTCGAGCCGGCCGTTCCAGCTCTCGTTGACGACGGTCACGGCGGCGCCGGACTGGGTCCACCTGCCGCCCCAGCCCTGGCTGACCTGCTGGCCGGCGGGGAAGGAGAAGCCGAGGCTCCAGCCGTTCAGCGCGGTGCCGTTGTTGGTGACGGTGACGGCACCCTGGAAGCCTCCGGTCCACTGGTTGGTGACCGAGTACTCCACGGTGCAGGCGGGTGCGGCCGCGGCTCCTGAGGCCGTACCCACGAGGGCGAGCGCGGTGCTCGCCATCGTGACCGCTGCTCCTGCGAGCAGCGCGGTGAGACGTGGGGGATGTCGCATGAGCGAGTCCTCACAGCGAGGGCACGCCCCCTACGGCGTGCCGCCTGGATGGAATCGCTCCCACTGGTCGGGGCAGACCGTAGCGGCAACCGAGGCCAAGCAAAAGAGGAGTTGAGGAAATTCCTCGTCGTTTGCCTTCGACTCTTCACGCATCTTGACGTGGTTGCGTCACGCTTGCACAGTGGGAGCGCTCCCACTGGTTCACGGCTTGTTCACGTACCCCCTGAACGGTCCGCTCTTCGCACACCCCGACCTCCCGAGCCGCGAGGAGATCCACCCGTATGCCACCCCTGAGACCACGCCGCCCACGCAGGCGCCTCACCGCCTTCACCGCGGCGCTCGCCCTCCCCCTCGGCCTGCTGGCCGCCGGCGCCGGAGCCGGCACCGCGCAGGCCGCCGCCGTGCAGTGCAGCGTCGACCACAAGACGAACGACTGGGGTTCGGGCTTCACCGCCGAACTCACCCTGACCAACCGGGGCTCCACCGCCCTGAACGGCTGGACCCTCACCTACTCCCACGCCGGTGACCAGAAGCTCACCAACGGCTGGAACGGCGTCTGGTCCCAGTCGGGCAGGAACGTGACGGTCACCAACGCCGGCTGGAACGGCACCGTCGCCCCCGGCGCCGCCGTCACCGCCGGCGGCCAGTTCACCTACAGCGGCACCAACGCCGCCCCGACGGACTTCGCCGTCAACGGCACCCCCTGCACCGGCGCCCAGCAGCCGCCGGTCGCCGTGCTCACCAGCCCCGCCGCCGGCGCGGTCTACGGCCAGGGAGACGCCGTCCCGCTCGCCGCCACCGCCGCCGCGGCCGGCGGCGCCACCGTCGACAAGGTCGAGTTCTACAGCGACACGACCCTGCTCGGCACCGACACCACCGCCCCCTTCACCCACAGCGCCACCGCTCTCGCCACCGGCGCCCACTCGCTCTACGCCAAGGCGTACGACAACCGGGGCGCCTCCGCCGAGTCCGCCCCGGTCGGCATCACGGTCGCCGCGGGCCCCGCCCTCGTCGCCACCCCGGGCGCGCTGAGCGTCCGCCAGGGCGCCACCGGCACCTTCGACCTCAAGCTCTCCAAGGCCCCCGCCTCCACCGTCACCGTGAGCGTCGCCCGCACCTCGGGCAACACCGGTCTGACCGCGAGCCCGGCCACGCTCGCCTTCACCCCGGCGAACTGGAACACCGCCCAGAAGGTGACCGTCTCCGCCGCCGCCACCGGCACCGGCGTGGCCGTCTTCGGCGCGACCGCCCCCGGCCACGCCGGCGCCGAGGTCTCCGTCACCCAGCTGGCCGCGGACTCGACGTACGACGCCCGCTTCCTCGACATGTACGGGAAGATCACCGACCCGGCCAACGGCTACTTCTCGCCCGAGGGCATCCCGTACCACTCCGTCGAGACCCTGATCGTCGAGGCTCCCGACCACGGGCACCAGACGACCTCGGAGGCGTACAGCTACCTCATCTGGCTGGAAGCCATGTACGGCAAGATCACCGGCGACTGGAGCAAGTTCAACGGCGCGTGGACGATCATGGAGAAGTACATGATCCCCACCCATGCGGACACGCCCACGACCGGCACCTACAACGCCTCCAAGCCGGCCACCTACGCGCCCGAGTGGGACCTGCCGTCCCAGTACCCGGCCAAGCTGGACGGCGGCGTCGCCTCAGGCTCCGACCCGATCGCCGGCGAGCTGAAGAGCGCCTACGGCACCGACGACATCTACGGCATGCACTGGATCCAGGACGTCGACAACGTCTACGGCTTCGGCAACGAACCGGGCAAGTGCTCCGCCGGACCGACGGCGACCGGCCCCTCCTACGTCAACACCTTCCAGCGCGGCCCGCAGGAGTCCGTCTGGGAGACCGTGACCCACCCGACCTGCGACAACTTCACCTACGGCGGCAAGAACGGCTACCTCGACCTCTTCACCGGGGACGCCTCCTACGCCAAGCAGTGGAAGTTCACCAACGCCCCCGACGCCGACGCCCGCGCCGTCCAGGCCGCCTACTGGGCCGACCTGTGGGCCAAGCAGCAGGGCAAGGGCGACCAGGTCGCCGGCACCATCGGCAAGGCCGCCAAGATGGGCGACTACCTGCGGTACGCCATGTTCGACAAGTACTTCAAGAAGGTCGGCGGCTGCGTCGGCCCGACGGCCTGCCCGGCCGGCACCGGCAAGGACAGCGCCCACTACCTGATGTCCTGGTACTACGCCTGGGGCGGTGCCACCGACACCTCCGCCGGCTGGTCCTGGCGGATCGGCTCCAGCCACGCCCACGGCGGCTACCAGAACCCCCTCGCCGCCTACGCGCTGAGCTCGTACGCCCCGCTCAAGCCCAAGTCGGCCACCGGGCGGACGGACTGGGCCACCAGCCTCGACCGGCAGCTGGAGTTCTACCGCTGGCTCCAGTCGAGCGAGGGCGCCATCGCGGGCGGCGCCACCAACAGCTGGCAGGGCCGGTACGCCACCCCGCCGGCCGGCACCCCCACCTTCCACGGCATGTACTACGACGAGAAGCCCGTCTACCACGACCCGGCGTCGAACCAGTGGTTCGGCTTCCAGGCCTGGTCGATGGAGCGGGTCGCCGAGTACTACCAGCAGACCGGCGACGCCGAGGCCAAGACCGTCCTCGACAAGTGGGTCTCCTGGGCCCTGTCGAAGACCACCGTCAACCCCGACGGCACCTACCGCATCCCGTCCACCCTCCAGTGGTCCGGCGCGCCCGACACCTGGAACGCGGCGAACCCCGGCGACAACGCCGGCCTGCACGTCACCGTCGCCGACTACACGAACGACGTCGGCGTCGCCGCGGCCTACGCCAAGACCCTGACCTACTACGCGGCCAAGTCCGGCCACGCCGAGGCCAAGCGCGTCGCCAAGGCACTCCTCGACGGCATGTGGGACCACCACCAGGACCCGCTGGGCATCGCCGTGCAGGAGACCCGCGCCGACTACCACCGCTTCGACGACCCGGTGCACGTGCCGACCGGCTGGACCGGCGTGATGCCCAACGGCGACAAGGTCGACTCCACCTCCACCTTCGCCTCCATCCGCTCCTTCTACCAGGACGACCCGGCCTGGCCGAAGATCGAGGCCTACCTGGCGGGCGGCGCCGCCCCCGTCTTCACCTACCACCGGTTCTGGGCCCAGGCGGACATCGCCCTGGCCATGGGCTCGTACGCGGAGCTGCTCGAATAACAGCCCGCCCCGCGCGAGGGGCTCCGCGTACGACGAGGCCGGGTGGACCCCACGAGGGGCCCGCCCGGCCTCCGACCGCCCCCGACACCGTCCCCGGCGCCGCCACCGGGGTGAGTACGCGTACTCAGGTGCCGCCGCCGGGGCTCCTCCATGCTGAGGCGCGAACGCCGAACCGCCTTGGGGGACACGTACATGGACCACACCCTGCAGCTGCGCGCAGCCACGCCCGACGACCGCGACTGGATCCACGAGCTGCGCCATCGGGTGTACGCGCGGGAGCTGGGGCAGCATCCGGAGGATCCGTCGGGACGGCTGAGCGACGGGCTCGACGGCGACAACGTCTACCTCGTCGCCGCGCGCGGACGGACCCGGATCGGCTTCGTCAGCCTCACCCCGCCGTGGGTCGGCCGCTACTCCCTGGACAAGTACCTGACGCGCGGGGAACTGCCGGTCCTGACGGAGGACCCGCCCTTCGAGATCAGGGTCCTGACCGTCGAGGAGCGCTGGCGGTCCACCGCCGCGGCGCCGCTCCTCATGTACGCGGCGCTGCGCTGGGCCGCGGCGCGCGGCGGACGCCGGATCGTGGCGATGGGACGCACCGAGCTGCTCGACATGTACCTCGCCACCGGGCTGAAGCCGGAGGGGCGCACCGTCCGCTCCGGCGCCGTCACCTTCGAGGTGCTGAGCGGATCCGTCGCCGAGCTGACGAGGACCGTCCAGGAGCGCCACGGCCGCACCCTGGAACGGCTGCGGGCCGGCCTCGACTGGCAACTCGACGTGCCGTTCGCGCCGCGCGCGGACGGCTGCGAGCACGGCGGCGCCTTCTTCTCGGCGGTCGGCACGGACTTCCGCACCCTGAGCCGCCGTCACGAGGTGGTGCCGGCCGATGTGCTGGACGCCTGGTTCGCGCCGTCCCCCGCCGTCCGCGCGGTCCTGACGGAGGACCCGGGATGGGCGGCGCGGACCTCGCCGCCCACGGGAGCCGAAGGACTGCTCACGGAACTCGCCGCCGCCCGGGGACTGCCGGAGGAGTCGCTGGTCGTCGGGGCGGGCTCGTCCGACCTGATCTTCCGGGCCTTCGGCCGGTGGCTGACGCCCGCGAGCCGGGTGCTCCTGCTCGATCCGAGCTACGGCGAGTACGCCCACGTCACCGAGCGGGTGATCGGCTGCCGGGTCGACCGGCTCCGGCTGCGCCGCGAGGACGGCTGGCTGCTCGACCCGGACCGGCTCGCCGCCGCGACCCGGACAGGACGCTACGACCTCGTGGTGGTGGTCAACCCCAACAACCCGACCGGGCGCCACACCCCCGCCGACGCGCTGCGAGCGGTGATCGAGGCCTCACCCGCGCGCACCCGGTGGTGGATCGACGAGGCGTACCTCGGCTATGTCGACCCGGCGGACTCGCTCGCCGCGCTCGCCCCCCTCGACCGCAGGGTCGTGGTCTGCACCTCCCTGTCGAAGATGTACGCGCTGTCGGGGATGCGGGCCGCCTACCTGGTGGCGCACCCGGACACGGCCGCCGAGCTGCGCCGGTGGACGCCGCCGTGGCCCGTGAGCCTGCCGGCCCAGCTGGCCGCCGTGACGGCCCTGCGGGACCCCGCCTACTACGCCGAACGCTGGGCGCGCACCGCGGAGCTGCGCCGGGGTCTCGCCGCCGGGCTCGCGGAGCTCGACGGCCTCTCCTCGGTCGACGAGGGGATCGCCAACTTCCTCACGGTGACCCTGCCGCCGGACGGCCCGAGCGCGGCGCGCTTGGTGCGCGAGTGCCGCCGCCACGACGTGTACCTGCGCGACCTGTCGCCGATGTCCCCGGCGTACGAGGGCCGGACCGTCCGCGTCGCCGTCCGCGACACGGCGGAGAACGCGCGGATCGTGGCGGCCTGCCGGACCGCCCTGGCGGCGCTGCGCGCGCCGGGGCCGGAGCGGGTGGTGCCGGTGACGCCGAGCGGGCCCGCCGCGTCGGAGGCGGTGCGGGGCGGGCCCGGATCCGTATCGGCGGTGCCGGACGGGCCGGGGACCGCGCCCGTGGCGCCGGGCGGGCTGTTCGGGGTCTCCCGGTGACGACGGTCGCCGGGCTCGTCCCCTACCTCGGCGGGGCGCTCGCGGTCGGAGGACTCGCCGCGGCGGCGACCCGGCGGCGCGAGCTGATCGTCCGCTGGTGCGTCTGGGCGCTCGGAGTGCCCCTGGTCACCGCCGCGTTCTGGGCCGGACCGCCGGGGATCGCGGTGCTCGCGGCGGTGGTCGGGACGGTCGCGGTGGTGGAGTACGGCGGGCTGCTCGGACTGGGCACGGTGGACCGGGCGGTGCTGGGAGCCGCGGTCGTCGCCCTGGTCCTGACCGCGTGGCTCGCGCCCGGGGAGGTGTTCCGGGTGGCGGCGGCCGGTGCGCTGGTGATCGCCGGGGTGCCCCTGCTGTCGGGCGACGCGGAGCACGGTCTCCGCCGACTGGCGGCGGGCCTGCTCGGACTGGTGTGGCTGGGCGTCCTGGCCGGCCTCGTGTCCTCGGGCCCGCTCGGACTGGTCCTCTTCGTGGCCGTGTCGGTCGCCGACATCGTCGCGTACGCGGCGGGCCCCCGGCTCGGCGGCCCCCGGCTCTCCCCGCTCTCGCCGGCCAAGCGCTGGAGCGGCACGCTCGCCGGGGCGGCCGCCGGCCTCCTCACGCTCGCCCTGCTGTCCTCCCTGACCTGGCAGACGGCGGTGGCCGTGGCCGTCGGCGGTCCGCTCGGCGATCTGCTGGAGTCGATGGTCAAGCGGGGTGCCCGCGCGAAGGACGCGGGCAACTGGCTCGCCGGCGCCGGTGGTCTGCTCGACCGGATCGACTCCCTGCTCGTCGCCCTGGCGGTGCTGCTGGTGCTGGGCTGACCCGTTCCGCACCACGCGTCCCCGTCCGCCCACCCGGTGCGACACCCGCCGGAAGGCGCCGGCGCGACGGGGTCCGTCCCCTCGCGCCGGACGCCCCCGCACAACCCCGCGCCGAGCCCCGGCCCTTGGACTCCTCCCGCCGCGCCTGGACAGGCCGTCGAACGGGCGCTTAGGGTCGGGGGTCCCTGTCGCCGACGGGCACCCCTCCCACCTCGGACCAGCCCAGGAGCACGCACGTGGTCACCCTCGCCGACGTCGCCCGTCACGCCGGGGTGTCGACCAGCACCGTCAGCTACGTCCTGAGCGGCAAGCGGTCCATCTCCGCCGCCACCCGCGAGCGCATCCAGCACTCCATCGACGAGCTCGGCTACCGTCCGCACGCCGGCGCCCGCGCCCTCGCCAGCAGCCGGACCAGCATCCTCGCCCTGATGATGCCGCTGCGCACGGGCCTCTACGTGCCGGTGATGATGGAGATCGCCATGGCCGTCACCACCACGGCCCGCGCCCACGGCTACGACGTGCTGCTCCTCACCGGCGAGGAGGGCCCCGAGGCCGTCCGCCGCGTCGAGGGCAGCGCCGTCGCCGACGGCATGATCGTCATGGACGTCGAACTCGACGACCCCCGCCTCCCGCTCCTCCGCGAGGCCGAGCGGCCCTCCGTCCTCATCGGCCTGCCCGCCGACACGGCGGGACTCGACTGCGTGGACCTCGACTTCGACGCGGCGGGCGCCCGCTGCGTCGAGCACCTCGCGGGACTCGGCCACCGCCGCCTCGCCGTCCTCGGCGAACCCTCCGCCGTCTACGCCCGCGGTACGGGCTACGCCGAACGCACCCTCACCGGCATCCGCGCCGCCGCCGCGGAGCACGGCCTCGACGTGCTGCACCGGCCCGTCGACGGCACTTACGCGGCCGTGGCCGCGGCCGTCACCCGGATCTTCGAGGAACGGCCGGGCACCACCGCCCTCGTGGTGCAGAACGAGGCCGCCGTCGAACCCCTCCTCGCCGTCCTGCGCCACCAGGGCCGGGCCGTCCCCGAAGACGTCTCCGTCACCGCGCTCTGCCCCGACCAGGTCGCCGCCCACGCCTCCGTACCGCTCACCGCGGTCGCCGTGCCCGCCCAGGACCTGGGACGGATCGCGGTCGAGCGGCTCGTGGCCCGCTTGCGCGGCGCACCCGCCCACGGCACCGAACTCCTCGCCCCCCGCCTCACGGTCCGCGCCGCCACCGGTCCGGCGCCCGCCCCGGCCCCGCCCATCGCCCCCGGGGACGCCCGTGGCCGGGGCTGACGCCGGCCGGGAGCGCGACGAGGCCGCCGAGTTCCGGGAGTTCTTCGACCGCCACTACGCCGAGCTCGCCCGCCTCGCGCACCTGCTCACCGGCGAGACCGACGCCGCCGACGACCTCGCCGCCGACGCCATGCTCGCCCTCTGGCACCGCTGGGACCGGGTCCGCGCCGCCGACCACCCCGCCGCCTACGCCCGCGGCGTCGTCGCCAACCTCGTCCGCACCCGCATCCGCGGCACCGTCCGCGAGCGCCGCCGGATCGCCGCCTTCTGGGACCGGCGCCCCGAGCACACCGAGGACCCGGACGTGCCCGCCGTCATCGACGTCCGCACCGCGCTGCGCGCCCTGCCGTTCCGCAAACGGGCCTGCGTCGTGCTGCGCCACGCCTTCGACCTCTCCGAGCGGGACACGGCCCTGGCCCTGGGCGTCTCGGTCGGCACGGTCAAGAGCCAGACGGCCAAGGGCATGGCCGAACTCCAGAAGCTGCTCGGGGAACGGGCCGCCACCGAACTCGCCGCGGGGAGGCGCTGATGGACGAGACACGGCTGCGCGGCGAGCTGCGCGAGGCGGCCCTCGCGCACCGGCCGGACCGGGCCCGGATGCTGGCCCGCGTCGAACAGGGCATGGCCGCGCCACCGGCGGGCCGCACCCGGAAGTCCGGGGCCGCCCCCTGGGCCGGACGCCGCCGGTGGCCGGTGATGGCGGCGGCCGTGGCGACCGTCGTCGGCGTCGTCGGCCTCGGCGGTCTGGCCGTGACGGCCCTCCAGGACAGGTCCGCGCCCCCGGCGGGAGTCTCGGCGCCCGGCCCGGCGGCCCGCGCGGCCGGCACCATCGACCCCGGCAGCAACGAGTGGTGGGCCCAGAGCGACCTGGCCGTCACCACCGAGGCCGAAGTCACCGGGGTCACCGTGGAGGTGAGGGTCGTCCTCGACGGCGGCGTCGTCAGCACCGGCCACTGGCAGACCCGGTCGGCGGACGACTTCACGGTGACGGTCGCGGAGGAGTCCGGCGCGCTCGTCTACCGCTGGACGCTGAGACCGGGCCGCACGGTCCCGGCCGGCCCGCACACCTTCGCCGCCCAGTACAACCACGCCGAGGGCACGCGGGACGCCTCGGGCGACTCGTACGCGGTCGTCCTCACCGGCCGCGACGGCGGCCGGACGACCCTCCGGGGCACCTTCGGCTGACCGCGCGGCCCCCCGGCCCGGCGGCTCCGCCCGTCACCTCAGCGGCACACCTCGGTGGCACGCCTCAACGGCACACCTCGGCGGCCGGCCTCCAGTCGCCGAGGTACGCGGTCCGGGTCGCCGTCGCCGCCTGCGCGGCCGTCAGCTGGGGGCGGTTCTCCGGGACCGTGACCGCCGCGCCCCGCCCCGTGTTGCGGTACTCGGCGAAGAGCTGCTCCTGCCACGGGTACACGTCCCGCATGTTCGCGTACGGCGCCGCCGCGTCGATCCCCGCGCCGAGCACGCTCTCCCGGACCACCAGCGACGGCCGGGCCGTCGGGTCCGAGCCGGGCACCCACGGGCGGGCCAGCTTGTAGAAGCCGTCCGGGGCCTCGCTGGTGACCCGGCAGCGGGAGGCCAGGAAGCCGTACGGGTTGGCGCGGGCCGTCGACGGGGCGAAGACGAAGCCGTACGGCGCCCCCGCCAGGTCCGTGCGGAGCAGCGTCCGGAAGCGGCAGTGCTCGAAGACCGCCGTGGCCCGCCCGAAGACGAAGTCCACGTCGCCCTCCACGTAGCAGTGCGCGAAGTACTGGCGGGCGAAGGCCGTGAGGGACATCGAGTCCGCGTACAGGGTGTCCTGGTGGCCCAGGAAGCGGCAGTGGAAGAAGGCCGAGCGGTCGCCCTGCGCCTTCACCGCCACCGCCTGCGTGCCCGGGTCGCCGGGCAGGTCCGTGCGGAGGAAGTCGTTGGCGAAGGTGACCGCGTGGGCGGTGAAGTCCGCCGCCTGGAGGGTGACCGTGGCGGATCCGGTGGTGCCGTACGGGCCGGAGCCGTCCGGCTTCGGGGTGCCCGCCGCGTTGTCGTACACGACCACGACGTCCTCGGCGGCTCCGCTCGCCCCGATCCAGGTCATCCCGGTCCGGTCCTGACTCACCGAGACCGTCTCCCGGTACGTGCCCGGCGCGAGCACCAGCGTCCAGCCGGGCCCGTCCGCCGCGCTCACGGCCGCCCGCACGGAGGTGTGGTCGCCGAGCCCGCCCGGATGGACGTAGAGCGTCCGGCTCGTGAGCCGGGAGGCCGGCGAACCGTACCTCCCGAAGGGCCGCGCCGGCCGTCCCGCCGCGACGGCCGGCGCCGCCGGCAGGGCGAGGGCGGCGAGGGTCGCGCCCGCGCCGGTGAGGAAGGCCCGGCGGCCCGGGGACGTACCGCGGTGGAGGTGGTGCGCGGGCATGCGGAGGCTCCTTCGCCGAAGCGGTGACAGGGGGAGGGGGGAAGGGAGGGACCGGGCCGGGGCGGGCGCGACGGGACGGGGGTTGCCGCGCTCCGCCCCGGTCCGGGGCAGGGGGGAGGGTCAGCGCAGGCGGCCGGCTCCGGCGCCGAGACCGACGAGGAGGGGCACCGCCCACGGGTGGTCGACGCGGGTGCGGAGCACGGGCGTCCAGCCCGCGTCGCCGCGCAGCGCCTCGGCCGGGAACTGCTCGTTGTGCACGGCCAGCAGGTCGACGGGCCGCCCGTTGACGTAGTTGCCCTTCGTCGTGACGGGCGCGTCCTTCCACTTCTTCAGGATCTGCCCGGCGGGCACGTCGGAGGAGAGCGAGAAGGCGTTCTTCTCCGCGTACAGCTGGGACTCCTGGCCGATGCCCAGGCTGTACACGTAGTTCGTGTCCGGCACCTTGAAGTGGTTGTTGTACGCGTCGACCTGGCCGAAGCGGACCCGCGGCGCGCGCTCCACCACGTCGTCGAAGAGGTTGTGGTGGAGGGTGACACGGAGCTTGCCGCGGTCGGTGGCGCCCGCGCTGTCGCTGTTGCCGATCATCAGCGTCTTGTCGTGGTCGGTGAAGACGTTCCACGAGACGGTGACGAGGTCCGCGCCGCGCACCACGTCCAGCTCGCCGTCGTGCTGCTGGTAGACCTCGCCGTAGTACGACGGCAGCGAACTGTCCGGGTGGGCGCCGTCGGTGAAGGTGTTGTGGTCGATCCACACGTGGGTGGAGCCGTACACGACCAGGCTGTCGTACTCCGAGTTCCAGGCGCCGGTGGCGCCGTCCGTCGGGTCCCACTGCGGGAAGCAGTCGAGCGGGCTCTCCAGGGTGAGGTTGCGGATCACCACGTTGTCGACGCCCTGGACCTGGAGGCTGCCGCCGAGGATCGTCGCGTTCCTGCCGACGCCCACGAGGGTGGTGTTCGCGGGCACCTTCACCTTGATGGCCTCGCCCTGGGCGGCGGCGGAGGCGGCGCGCAGCTCCTCCTGCGGGCCGCTGACCTCGTTCTCGTACCCCCAGACCGCCGGGTCGTAGTCGGCGAGGTACCGGTCGAGGTCGTAGCCGGGGGCCTCGAAGGCGGCGCAGCCGGCCTCGGTGGCGTCCAGGGTGCCGGCGACCTTGACGATCCGGGGCTCGGTGCCGGGGGCGGAGAGCGCGGCCCGCAGCTCGGCCCAGGTGGTGACGGTGAAGACGCGGGAGGCGTCGGCGGCGGCGCCGCCGGTGGTGCCGGTGCCGTCGGAGGCCCAGCCGTCGCCGGCGGGGAGGGTGGCGCGGGCCGGGTCGGCGGCCGGACGGTGGCCGGTGTGGGCGCCGGCGGCGGGCGCGGTGACGGTGAGGACGAGGGCGGCGGCGGCCACCGCTCCCAGCTTCGTGCTTCTGTTCACGCGCGGTTCTCCTCAGGATGCGGAAGGGGCTGCGGAAGGGGCAGGGGATGGAGCTGCGGGAGGGTCTGCGACAGCGGCGGCGGAAGGATCCGGGGAAGGATCCGCGGGAGGCCAGGTGATCCACTCCGGGGGGATCCCGGCGTCGAGCCGGCGGGTCTCGCGCGGGGCGAGGACCCGGGTGCGGAGCAGTTCGCGGGCGACGAGCCGGGCCACCTCGATCGCACCGGGCGGGTTGAAGTGGGTGTTGTCCTGCTCGGTGGCGGTCCAGTTGAAGTACGTCTTCGTGCCCTCGGGGCCGAGCCGCTGCCACAGGGCCAGCGACAGCGCCTCGATGTCGAGCAGCGGTACGCCGGAGGCGGCGGCGACCGCGCGGGCCGCGGCCGGGTAGTCGCCGAGCGAGCGCTGGGCGGTGCCGGCGGCGTCGAAGCGGCGCCGCTCCACGGAGGTCGCGATCACGGGGCGGGCGCCCCGGGACCTGGCCGCCTCGACGAACACCCTCAGGTTGTCCTGGTAGGAGCCCCAGGGGTCGGTGAAGCGGGCGGGGTCGGCGGTCTTGGCGTCGTTGTGGCCGAACTGCACGAGCAGGACGTCCCCCGGGCACAGCGCGGCCGTGATCGCGTCGAGCCGCCCCTCGTCGAGGAAGCTCTTGGTGGAGCGCCCGTTGACGGCGTGGTTGGCGACCGCGACCCCCCGGTGCAGGAAGAACGGCAGGGCCGTCCCCCACCCGGTCTCGGGCGCCGCGTCGGCGTACTTCGGCGCGGCGGTGGAGTCCCCGGCGAGGAAGAGCGTCCGGGGGCGCCGGGAGGAGGACCCGCCGGGGCCCTCGGTACGGGCGGCGGCCGGCCCGGCGGCCAGGGCGAGGACCAGCCCCGCCCCGGCCGCGACCGCCTCACGACGGCCGACCGTCACTTCTGCTGGGACTTCCACTCGGCCTGGGCCTCGTCGAGCTGTTCGGCGAGGGAGTCGGCGAAGGCCTGGGCCGTCATCGAACCGAGCAGCACCTTCTGGAAGTCGGCCTCGTTGTCGGCCTTGGAGATGGTGTTCCAGTCGGGCAGGTAGTACGGCAGCTGGACGATGGTGGCCTTGCCGCTGAAGAGGACCTCGGCGGCGAGCTTGGTGGGCTCGGCCTCCTGGAGCCAGGCGTCCTTGGCCGCCTCGGTGTGGGCGGGGATGGCGCCGGCGGACTTGTTCCACTTGGAGTTGGACTCGTGGCCCGCGGCGAACTCGATGAACTTCCAGGCGGCGGCCTTGTTCTTGCTGGAGGAGAAGAGGCCGAGGCCGTCGACGGGGTTGGAGACCATCACGCGGCTGCCGTCGTCCAGGGTCGGGTTCGGTATGCCGCGGAACTTCTCGGTGCCCAGGGCCTTCACGTGGTCCTGGTACGAGCCGAGGTTGTGGTTCAGCATGCCGATCTCGCCGCTGTCCCACTGGGCGACCATCTTGGTGAAGTCGTTGTTGACGTCGGCCGCCGGGGTGTTCTTCTTGAAGAGGGCCGCGTACTTCTCCAGCGCGGCGACGTTCTTCGGGTCGTTGACGGTGGTCCTGTCGCCCTCCCAGAAGGTCTGGATGCCGCTCTGCCCGTACATGGCGTCGAGGGCCTGGGCGATGGAGCCCGCGCCGCCGCGGATGGTGTAGCCGAAGCGGTTCTTGTCCTTCGCGGTGAGCTTGTCGGCGGCCGCGTAGAACTTCGACCAGCTGGACGGCTCTTCGAGGCCGGCCGCCTCGAACAGGTCGGTGCGGTAGTAGAGGACGCCGTTGCTCGCGGAGGTCGGCACCGTGAAGAGCTTGTCCTGGCCGCCGGCCGCGCGGACGGAGTCGACCATGCCCTTGTTCAACCTGCCGAACAGGGCGCTCTTCTCGATCCGCGCGTCCAGCGGCTCCAGGGCGCCCTGCGCGGCGATCCCGGCGAGCATCGCGGCGCCGACGCCGCCCACGTCCGGCAGCGCGCCGCCCTGGATGGCGGTGTCGTACTTGGACTGCACCTCCTTGGAGGCGACGCCGACGTACTCGACGTCGATGTCCGGGTTCGCCTTCTCGAAGTCGGCGATGATCTCCTTCCACACGTCGGTGCGGACACCGCCGTTGTTGTCCCAGAAGGTGATCTTGCCCTTGCCCGATCCCTCGGTTCCCTCGCTCCCGGCGCCGCTGCCGCCGTCACCGCAGGCGGTGACGGTCAGCGCGAGGGCGCCGGACAGGACGAGGGCGAGGGCGGCTCTGCGCCGGCCGGGGAAGATGGTCATCGTCGGCTCTCTTCTCTCGGGGTGGTGCGGGGGATGGGGGTGGGGATGGGGATGGTGATGGGTGTGCCTGTGGGTGTGGGGGAGTACGAGGGAGCCGCCGGGGTTCAGCGGTCGGCGGTGACCCCGGGGTCGACGGCGGTCACCGCGGCGGCGCGGCTGCGGAAGTCCGTGAAGACCCCCGCCCCGGAAGGAGCCCCGTCCGCGCCCGCCCCGTCCGCGCCCGCCCCGGACGGAGTCCCGTCCGCCTCGGGAGCGGCGGCGAACAGGCCCAGCAGGGCGCCGACCCACCGCCAGGGGGTGGCCGCGAACTCGGGGCCGATCCGGACGGGTCCCTCGCCGGTGTCGTAGGAGAAGCGGCAGCGGGCGTCGGCCGTGACCTCGATCCGCAGCAGCGCCTCGGAGGCGGGGAGCGGCCGGGCCCGGGCCGCGTCCCGCTCGCGGTCGGCGTTGCCGGGTGCGAAGCGGTGGGCGAGCAGCACCCCGCCGTCGGCGGCGCGTTCCAGGCCGATCCAGGCGTACGCGTCGCCGAGCACGACCAGTCCGGCGCGCGCCCCGGGCGTCTCGGACTCCAGCCGGAGCCGGACCTCGACGGTCCGGGCGCCGGCGGGGAGCCGCTGGGTCAGTACGTGCGGTACCGCCCGCAGGTCGTGGGCCCGGTCCGTACGGACGCAGCCGAGCCGCAGTCCGTGCCCCTCGTGCGGGGCCGTCCACCCCGTGCCGGGGTTCGCGGTCCACGTCCACTGCGGGCCGAACGCGCCGCCGGGGAAGGCGTCGTCCACGGCGGGCCGGGCGGGCGGTGCCTCCGGCAGGGCCGGCTTGCGGTGCACGCGCACGGGGGAGCCCTCGTCGCCCAGGACCGGCCAGCCGTCCTCGTCCCAGCGCATCGGCTGGAGGTGGACGAGCCGGCCGTGCGCCCCGGTCTGCTGGAAGTGCAGGAACCAGTCCTCGCCGGCTCCGGTGCGCACCCAGCCGCCCTGGTGCGGGCCGTTGACGTCGGTGTCGCCCTGGGAGAGGACGATCCGCTCCTCGTACGGGCCGGGGAAGGAGTCCGCGCGGAAGGCGCCCTGCCAGCCGGTGGCGACACCGCCGGCCGGGGCGAGGATCCAGAACCGGCCCTCGTGCCGGTACAGCTTGGGCCCTTCCAGGGTGAACCAGCCGGGGAGGAGGTCGGCGTCGATCAGGGTCCGGCCCTCGTCGAGGACCTCGGTGCCGTCCGGGCTCATCCGGTGGCCGGTGAGCCGGTTGTTGAAGCCGGCGCGGGACTTGGCCCAGCCGTGCACGAGGTACGCCTCGCCGGTCTCCGGGTCCCACAGCGGGCACGCGTCGATCAGGCCCAGCCCCGCCTTCACCAGGTGCGGAGAGCTCCACGGCCCCTCGATCGCCGGGGAGTTGACCTGGAGGACGCCGTGGTCGGGGTCGCCCCAGAAGATCCAGAACCGGCCGTCGTGGTGGCGGAGGGACGGCGCCCACACCCCGCGGTCGTGCCGGGGCGCGGCGAACGCCTCCTCGGGGACGAGCCGTCGCAGCGCGTGCCCGACGAGCGTCCAGTTGACGAGGTCGCGGGAGTGCAGCAGCGGCAGGCCGGGGGCGCGGCCGAAGCTGGAGGCGGTGAGATAGAAGTCCTCGCCGACCCGGACCACGTCGGGATCGGACCAGTCGGCCGCCAGGACGGGGTTGCGGTACGTGCCGTTCCCCAGGTCGCCGGTGACCTCGGGCACCGCGCACCCCCGCGCGCCCCGGCCCGTCACGACGCCACCGCCTTGCGCACCAGGGCCGAGGCCTCGTCCCGGTCGAGGCGGCCGTCGGCGACGACGGTGACCACGCGCCGGACGAAGGTCCCGCCGGCCGGGACCGCGAGCCGCTCCCCGGACGCGAGGGAGGAGCCGACGCCGGGGTACTCGGCGGCGCGGACGAACCACGGATCGCGCCGGGTGGTCCCGGTCGCGCCGGCGAGGACCAGCGTCCAGCCGTCGCCGGCCATCGCGACCCAGTCGGCGCGGGCGCCGTGGACGGCCTCCTCGCCGTGCCCGGCGGGGCCGAACACCTCGGGGGCGGCGGCCTCCTTGGGGGCGCGCCAGAAGAAGCCGCCGTAGGCGGCGCCGGGGCGTCCGTTGGTGGCCGGGCTGCCGATGGACAGGTCGCGGCCGGAGACGTTGGCGACGGAGAAGGTGAGGTCGAGGGCCCACGCGGTGTCGGTGAGGGCGACGGCGGCCACCGTGCGGTGCTCGGCGAGCAGCCGCTCGCCGCCGGCGGTCCAGCTCAGCTCCTCGACGAAGCCGTCGGGGTCGCACAGTTTGAAGCCGTCGTGCCGCTGCGCGCCGTGGTTGTCCAGCTCCACGGGGCCGCGGCCCCGGACGAAGGTGCGCCCGCCCCAGAAGTTCCGTCCGTCGACGTCGGGGACGGCGACGGAGACGCCCAGGTGGTGCACGTGGTCCTCGGGCAGCGCCTCGGTGACGGTCCGTCCGGCGAGTGTCGTCACGGGGTGCAGGTAGGGCCGGGGGGAGTGGCCGGCGGCCAGTGCGGGGCGGGTCACGCAGTGGGCGACCGTGCGGCCCGCGACCCGCAGGGCGGTGGTGCCGGTGCCGGCGTTCATCGGGCCTCCGCCGGGACCGGGGCCGCCCAGGGGGCGCCGAGCTCGGAGTACAGCCTGAGCTGTTCGGCGCTCGCGTCGACCAGCGCCTCCACGCCGGCCACGACCCGCCGTTCGGCGCTCGCGCCGGGCTCGGCGCGCCAGTGGGCGGCGGGCAGCGGCAGCGGGTCGGGCGCGGTACGGACCGCCTCGACGACCCGCATGAAGGCGCCGGTCTCCGCGGGCGGCACGAGCAGCGGGGTGCCGTCGGTGACGTGCGCGACCAGGTTCTCCAGGAGGTCGGTGCGCCCGTGGACGGTCTCCTCGGGACCGTGTCCGGCGCGCTGGAGCAGGACGCGGTCCTCCCGGTACCAGAAGGTGACCCGGCCGCGGGTGCCGTGCACGACGACGTACGGTTCGCCGGTCCTCTCGGCGCAGAGGGTCGCCGCCACGGTCACGGGGAGGCCGGCGGCGGTGGTGACGCGGACGGCGGAGGTGTCGTCGGACTCGATGGCGTGGGCGTGGAAGAGCTCGGTCTCGACGCCGGTCACGTCCTCGGCTCGGGTGGTCCCGGCGAGGGCGAGGGCGGTGGCGACGGCGTGGGCCAGCGGGTTGGTCAGGGCCCCGTCGACGACGTCCCGGCCGTCGAGGCGGCGCCGGCCGGCCCAGGGGGCGCGCCGGAAGTACGCGGTGTCGCGGACCCAGGCGCCGGCGGCGCCGACGCCCCGGACCTCGCCGATCGCGCCCTGGGCGATGAGTGCGCGGACGGCGGGGATCGCGTGCGAGCCGAGCGACTGGAAGCCGATCTGGCAGGCGGCGCCGGCCGCCGCGACCCCGTCGGCCATCCGCTGGAACTCCGCGTAGGAGGGGGCCGGGGGCTTCTCCAGGAGGAGGTCGGCGCCGTGCCGGGCGGCGGCGAGCGCCATGTCGGTGTGGGTCTGGATGGGGGTGCTGAGGACGGCCAGCTTCGCGCCGGTCGCGGCGAGCAGGGCCTCGAAGTCGTCGGACTGGGCGGGGGCGCCGAGCCCGTCGAGTTCGGCGGCGTCGAGCGGGCGGAGTTCGCAGACGCCGGCCAGGCGGACGAGGCCGAGCCGTTCCAGGCGGTGGATGTTGAGGAGGTGGCTGCGGCCGTGACCGCGGGCGCCGGCGAGGACGACGGGCAGGGGCGCGGCGGCGGGCGGCCGAGGGGTGGGCAGGGGTGCGGAGGAGGGTCGAGGGGTGGGCGCGGGCAGGGGTGCGGAGGCGGGCATCGGGCTCATCCCTTCACCGCCCCGGCGCTGAAGCCGGTGACGAGCCACTTCTGGATGAAGGCGAAGACGATCACGACGGGGACGGCGGCGATGACGCCGCCCGCAGCGAGCGCGCCGAGGTCGACGCTGTCGGCGCCCATGAGGGTGTTGAGGCCGACCGGGATGGTCTGCTTGCTCTGGCTGCTGAGGAACATCAGGGCGAAGAGGAAGTGGTTCCAGGCGTGGACGAAGGCGAAGGAGCCGACCGCGACCAGACCGGGCCGCAGCAGCGGCAGCACCACGATCAGGAAGGCGCGGAAGCGCGAGCAGCCGTCGACCCAGGCGGCCTCCTCCAGCGAGGGCGGCACGTTCCTGATGAAGCCGCTGATGAGGATCATCGACAGCGGCAGCTGGAAGACCGTCTCGGCGAGGATGACGCTGCCGATCGAGTTGATCATCCGCAGCTCGGCGAAGATCTGGAAGAGCGGGACCAGGAGCAGGGCGCCGGGCACGAACTGGGAGCAGAGGAGGGCCAGCATGAAGCCCTTCTTGATCCGGAACTCGAAGCGGGCGAGGGCGTATCCGCCGGCGAGGGCGACCAGGGTGGTGCTGATGAGGACGGCGACGCCGATGAGCAGGCTGTTCTGGAAGAAGACGCCGAAGCTGCGGTCGGTCCACACCTTCTCGAAGTGCTCGGTCGTCATCGGCCAGGGCAGCAGCGAGGTCGAGCCGGCCGGCCGGACGGCGAAGAGGAGGATCCAGTAGAAGGGGACGAGGGTGAAGACGAGGTAGACGCCGAGCGGCAGGTAGATCTGCCAGCGGGGGACCTCGTCCCAGGCCCGGTGCTTCGTGCGGGCGCTCGCGGGCGGGGTGCGGTCCGGCGGGTCCGCGGGGGGCGTGGCCGGCCCGGCGGGCGCGGTGCGGGTGGGGGTGGCTGCGGCGGTCACTTGCTGTCGCCTCCGAACTTGCTCAGGCGCAGATAGACGATCGAGCAGAAGAGAAGGATCACGAACGCCACCGTGGTGAGGGCGGAGGCGTAGCCGAAGTTGTGGGCGTCGACGCTGGTCTCGGCGACGTACAGCGGCAGGGTCGTGGTGACGCCCGCGGGTCCGCCGCCGGTCAGCGTGTACAGCAGGTCGACGTTGTTGAACTCCCACACCGCGCGCAGCAGCGTGGAGAGGACGATCGCGTCCCGGATGTGCGGGAGCGTGATGTGGAAGAACTGGCGCAGCCGGCCCGCTCCGTCGACCTCGGCGGCCTCGTACAGGTCGCCGGGGATCGACTGGAGGTCGGCGAGGATGAGGATGGCGAAGAAGGGCACGCCCCGCCAGAGGTCCGCGACGATCGCCGCCCAGAAGACGGTGCCGGTGTCGGAGAGCAGGGAGGTGCCGTACTCGCCGATGCCGAGGTCCGCCAGGTAGCGGGTGATGCCGGTCTGCGAGTTGTAGAGCAGCACCCAGATCGCCGAGGTGAGCACGCCGGAGACGGCCCAGGGGGAGAAGACGAGCGCCCGGCCGAGTGCCCGGCCGAAGAAGGTCTGGTTCACGATGAGGGCGAGCGCGAGCCCGAAGAGGAGCTGGAGCGTCACCTCCACCACGACCCATTTGAGGCTGAAGGAGAGCGTGCCCCAGAAGTGCGGGTCGTCGGTGAAGATCTTCGTGAAGTTGTCGAAGCCGGCGAAGCCGTTCCGCCAGGGCTTGGTCGGGTTGTAGTGCTGGAGGCTGTAGTAGAAGACGCTCAGCACGGGGTAGGCGATGAAGCCCAGCATCAGCAGGCCGGCGGGGGCGATCAGCAGGTACGGCAGCCGGCGGGGCGTCGCTCCGGTGCGGCGGCGCCCCCGTGGCGGGGTGGCTCGGGGCGGTTTGGTCACAGCTGTGGCCATGACGGCGGCTCCGTTCTCGGGCGGGCGTGCGGGGTTCGGGAGCGGCCTCACCTGTGGTGAAGCGCTTCGCGAACGGCGTTCGACAGACCGGACGGGGAGTCCGGTGGGGTGGCGGGGGCCGATGCGGCCCGCAGCGGTGCGGGGGTGGGGGTGGGCGCGCCCCCGCGTACGGATCGGGGTGGGGTGGTGGGCGGCCCGGGCGGGACTCAGCCCGCGTACGGATCGGGGGTCGTCCCCGGCCTGGCCAGGAACTCGAAGTCGCAGCCGGTGTCGGCCTGGGAGATCTGCTCCATGTAGAGCGCGCCGTAGCCGCGCTCGTACCGGGCCGGCGGCGGGGTCCAGGCGGCCCCCCGCCGCTCCAGCTCCTCGTCCGTGACGTGCAGATGGAGGGAGCGGGCCGCGACGTCGAGGGTGATCGTGTCGCCCGTACGGACCAGGGCGAGGGGCCCGCCGACATGGGATTCCGGCGCCACGTGCAGCACGCACGCCCCGTAGCTCGTCCCGCTCATCCGGGCGTCCGAGATCCGGACCATGTCCCGCACGCCCTGCTCCAGGAGGTACTTGGGGATCGGCAGCATCCCGTACTCCGGCATTCCCGGGCCGCCCTTCGGACCCGCGCCGCGCAGCACGAGCACGTGGTCGGGGGTGATGCCGAGGGCGGGGTCGTCGATCGTCCGCTGCATCGTCCGGTAGTCGTCGAAGACCACGGCGGGACCGGTGTGCTTGAGGAACCGCTGCTCCATGGCGACGTGCTTGACGACCGCGCCGTCCGGGCAGAGGTTGCCCCGCAGCACCGCGAGTCCGCCCTCGGCCGCCAGCGGCCGGTGCCGCTCCCTGATCACCTCGTCGTTGTGGACGAGGGCGCCGTCGAGCTGTTCGCGCAGGGTGGTGTGGGAGACCGTCGGCCGGTCCAGGTGGAGCACGTCCGCGATCCGCGACAGGAAGCCGGGCAGCCCGCCGGCGAAGTGGAAGTCCTCCATGAGGTACGCCCCGCCGGGCCGCAGGTTCGCGAGGACCGGCACCGTCCGGGCGATCCGGTCGAAGTCGTCGAGCGTCAGCTTCACGCCCGACCGGCCGGCCATCGCGATCAGGTGGATCACCGCGTTGGTCGAGCCGCCGAGCGCCAGGACGGCGGCGACCGCGTCCTCGTACGCCTCCCGGGTCAGCAGTCGCGAGAGCCTGAGGTCCTGGCGGACCAGCTCCACGATCCGCAGGCCCGAGGCGGCGGCCATCCGGTCGTGCCCCGAGTCCACCGCCGGCACCGAGGAGGCGCCGGGCACGGTCACGCCCAGGGTCTCCGCCGCCGCCGTCAGCGTCGACGCCGTCCCCATCGTCATGCAGTGGCCGGGGGAGCGGGCGAGCCCGTTCTCCAGCTCGGCCAGCTCGCAGTCGCCGATGGTGCCGGCCCGCCGCTCGTCCCAGTACTTCCACATGTCCGTGCCGGAGCCGAGGGTCTCCCCCCGCCAGTGCCCCGGCAGCATCGGACCGGCCGGCACGAAGACCGTCGGCAGGTCCACCGAGGCCGCGCCCATCAGCAGCGCGGGCGTGGTCTTGTCGCAGCCGCCCATCAGCACCGCCCCGTCCACCGGGTAGGAGCGCAGCAGCTCCTCCGTCTCCATGGCGAGGAGGTTGCGGTAGAGCATCGGCGTCGGCTTCTGGAAGGTCTCCGACAGCGTGGACACCGGGAATTCGAGCGGGAAGCCGCCGGCCTGCCACACTCCGCGCTTCACGGCCTGGGCGCGGTCGCGCAGGTGGACGTGGCAGGGGTTGATGTCCGACCAGGTGTTGAGGATCGCGATCACGGGCTTGCCGAGGTGCTCCTCGGGCAGGTAGCCGAGCTGCCGGGTCCGGGCCCGGTGGCTGAACGAGCGCAGCCCGTCGGTCCCGTACCACTGGTGACTGCGCAGCTCGTGAGGCGCCTTCACCGGCCGCTCCCGCGACGGCTCGTCGCGTCGCTCCTGAGGGCCCGTCATATCGGCCACCCGCCCACGATCGCCGCGACCTCGGCCCGCTCGTCCTCCGGGAGCTCCCGGCTCGGCGGCCGGATGTCCCGGCGGCACAGGCCGAGCGAGGCCAGCGCCTCCTTGACCACCGTGACGTTGTCCGCGCTGCCGTTGGCGGCGCGCAGCTCCTCGAAGCGGCGGATCCGCTCCCACACCTTCATCGCCGTGCCGTAGTCCCCGGTCCGCAGCGCCTCCAGCATCTCCAGGGAGAGCGCGGGGGAGACGTTGACCAGGCCGGAGGTGAAGCCGGTGGCGCCCGCGGAGAAGTACGAGGGCGCGTACGGCTCCGCGAGACCGGCCACCCACACGAAGCGGTCCAGGCCCGCGTCCCGGGCGAAGCCGGCGAACCGGGCCGCGTCCGGCACCGCGTACTTGACGCCGACCACGTTCGGGCAGGCGGCGCCCAGTTCGGCGAGGCGCGCCCCGCCGAGCAGCGGGTTGCGGATGTAGGGGACGACGCCCAGCTCCGGCACCGCCTCGGCGATCGCCCGGTGGTAGTCGACCCAGCCGCTCTCGGAGACGTACGGGTGCACCGGCTGGTGGACCATCACCATGTGCGCCCCGGTGTCCCGGGCGTGCCGGGCGGCGTCGACGGCCGTCGGCACGTCGTGTCCGACGCCGACCAGGATCGCGGCGCGGCCGGCCGCCTCGGCGACGGTCGCCTCGGTGATCGAGCGGCGCTCGTCGGGGGTGAGGGCGTAGAACTCGCCCGTGTTGCCGTTCGGGGTGAGGGTGCGCACCCCGCCGTCGAGCAGGCGGCGCAGCAGCGCCCGGTGGGCGGCGGAGTCCACCCGGCCGTCCTCGGCGAACGGCGTGACCGGGATGGCCACGACGTCGGCGAGGGCGGCCCGAAGGGTCTCGAAGTTCATTCTCACTCGCTGTCCAGGAGGGAGGAGCCCGGGTGCACGGCGGACTCCAGGGGGTTCGAGGGGAAGGCGCGCTCCACGAACGAGGCGATGTGGGCGTGCACCGCCCGGCGGGCCCCGTCGGCGTCGCCCGCGGCGGCGAGCCGCAGGATCTCCTCGTGCTCGGCCGCCTCGCGCTCCCAGGAGGGGACGGCGGCCCAGGCGACGGTGGAGACGAGTGCTGCCTGGTCGCGCACTTCGTCGAGCATCCGCCCGAGCAGCGGGTTGCCGCAGGGGAGGTAGAGCGCGCGGTGGAACGCCCGGTTGGCCAGGGAGCGTTCGGCCGGGTCCTCGGCTCCGGCGGCCCGGGCGAGTGCCTCGTGGGCGGCGTCGAGCGGGGCGCCCGAGGCGACCGCGCGGCGGACCGCCTCCGGCTCCAGGAGCAGCCGGACGTCGTACACGGCCCTGGCCATGTCCGCGTCCACCATCCGCACGGTGACGCCCTTGTACTGGCTCATGACGACGAGTCCGCTGCCCGCGAGGGTCTTCAGCGCCTCGCGCACCGGGGTCTTGGACACCCCGAAGCGCGCGGCGAGTTCGGCCTCCACGAGCGCCTGGCCGGGTCTGAGCCCCCCGGTGAGGATGTCGTGCTTGATCGCCTCCAGGACGTACTGGGTCCGGGAGGGGATGGGGCTGGGGGCGAAGGCCATGGAGCACTCTCAGATCTCGTGTATGGCGTCTCATATATGACGTACGAAGTGCAACGGGCATGAAGTTAAGGCGGCGCCGATGTTTCGTCAATGCTTCGCGCAGGGTTGGGAGAAAGTGTTTTCTATCCGATGCCCGGACGGCGGTCGGGACGGAGGTCCGCGGGCGCCCCGGAGTGATCGCCCCGAGGCTGTTCCCTGGTTTTGTTTTCTGGGATAACTATTGGGGGCCGGTGTGTCCCTCCCACCCGGCGCAGCCCCTCCCCACCCCACCCCGAGGACCCGCATGAAGTTCACCGACGGCTTCTGGCTGATGCGCGAGGGCGTGCACGCCTCGTACGCCACCGAACTCCGCGACCTGCGCGTCACCCCCGGCCGCCTCACCGCGCACGCCTCCGTCAAGCGGGTCCGCACCCGCGGCGACACCCTGAACTCGGCGCTCCTCACGGTGGAGTGCCACGCGCCCGCCGAGGGCGTGATCGGCGTCCGCGTCACCCATCACGCCGGCAAGGCCCGGCGCGGCCCCGACTTCGCCCTCGCCGCCCCCGACCCCGAGGCCGGGACCGTCCATGACGACGGCACCGCCGTCGAGCTCGCCTCCGGCCCGCTCCGCCTCCGCCTCGACCGGGCCCGCCCCTGGGCCCTGGACTTCCTGGACGCCTCCGGCCGCCCCCTCACCACCTCGGGCCGCAAGGGCACCGCCTTCGTCACCACCCCCGACGGCGCCCACCACATGGCGGTCCAGCTCGCCCTCGGCGTCGGCGAGCAGATCTACGGCCTCGGCGAACGCTTCACACCCTTCGTCAAGAACGGCCAGACCGTCGACGTCTGGCAGGCCGACGGCGGCACCAGCAGCGAACAGGCCTACAAGAACGTCCCCTTCTACCTCTCCTCACGCGGCTACGGCGTCTTCGTGAACCACCCCGGCCGGGTCTCCTTCGAGATCGGCTCCGAGGCCGTCGGCCAGGTCCAGTTCAGCGTCGAGGACCAGACCCTGGAGTACTACGTCGTCGCCGGCCCCACCCCCAAGGACGTCCTGCGCCGCTACACCGCCCTCACCGGCCGCCCCGCCCTCCCTCCGCCGTGGTCCTTCGGCCTCTGGCTCACCACCTCCTTCACCACCCCCTACGACGAGGCCACCGTCACCTCCTTCGTGGACGGCATGGCCGCCCGAGGCATCCCGCTCTCCGTCTTCCACTTCGACTGCTTCTGGATGCGCGAGTACCAGTGGTCCGACCTCGCCTGGGACCCGGAGACCTTCCCCGACCCGGACGGCATGCTCGCCCGCCTCAAGGCCCGGGGCCTGCGCGTCGGCCTCTGGATCAACCCCTACATCGCCCAGAAGTCCGCCCTCTTCGACGAGGCCGCGCACGCCGGGTATCTCGTGCGCAGGCCGAACGGCGACCTCTGGCAGTGGGACCTCTGGCAGCCCGGCATGGCCCTCGTCGACTTCACGAACCCCGACGCCCGCGCCTGGTTCCAGGAGAAGCTGCGCCCCCTCCTCGCCCAGGGCGTCGACTGCTTCAAGACCGACTTCGGCGAGCGGATCCCCACCGACGTCGTCTGGCACGACGGCTCGGACCCCGAGCGGATGCACAACTACTACACCCACCTCTACAACCGCACCGTCTTCGAACTCCTGGAGAAGGAGCGCGGCCCCGGCGAGGCCGTCCTCTTCGCCCGCTCCGCCACCGCCGGCGGACAGCAGTACCCCGTCCACTGGGGCGGCGACTGCTGGGCCTCCTTCGAGGCCATGGCCGAGTCGCTGCGCGGCGGACTCTCCCTCTCCCTGAGCGGCTTCGGCTTCTGGAGCCACGACATCGGCGGCTTCGAGGGCACCCCCGAACCGGAGGTCTTCACCCGCTGGCTCGCCTTCGGCCTGCTCTCCTCCCACAGCCGCCTCCACGGCAGCGACTCCTACCGGGTGCCGTGGGAGTTCGGCGAGGAGGCGGTGGCCGTCGCCCGCCGCTTCACCCACCTCAAGCACCGCCTCATGCCCTACCTGTACGCGACCGCCGTCGAGGCCCGCGCGACCGGCGTCCCCGTCATGCGCCCCATGGTCCTGGAATTCCCCGGCGACCCCGCCTGCCGCACCCTGGACCGCCAGTACATGCTCGGCCCCGACCTGCTCGTCGCCCCCGTCATGGACCCCGGCGGCGAGGTCGAGGTGTACGTCCCCGAAGGCACCTGGACCCACCTCCTCACCGGCGAGGAGGTCACGGGCCCCCGCTGGCGCCGCGAGACCCACCCTCTCGACAGCCTCCCCCTCTACGTCCGCCCCGGCGCCGTCCTCCCCCTCGCCGCCCCCTCCGACCGCCCCGACGGCCCCTGGCTCGACGGCCTGACCCTCCTCGTCGCCCCCGGCGGCGCGCCGGGCACGACGACCACCGTCACGGTGCCGGACCACCGGGGCGACCCGGCGGCCGAGTACCGCGTCACCCACGGAGGGACGGGCCCCACGGCCGACGCCACGGGGACACGCCGGCCCTTCACGGTGGAGACGCTGGGCCCCGGCGGAGTGGGGGACCGCCGCACTGGATGAGAGCGTGGTGGTGCGGAGGCCACAGCTCGCTCGGGCAGGCGTGGATCAGGAGGTGGTCGTTCCGCGAGCTCCGGATCCCGGTGGGATGCTGTGACGCGGGGGCGACGCCCCGGTCGGGGTCCCGGTCCTCGACGGGGACCCCGCTCTCCTGGTCGGCGGGCCATGTGCCGACCATGCCGGCCGCCTACGTCAAAGGGGTCCTCGCGCCCCCGACAACGGGTTCTCGCGCCTGGAAGTGCCTACGCCGACGCGGCCGATCCCCTCCGTCCACGGGGTCCTCGCACCTCGAAGTGCCTACGCCGACGCGGCCGGCCGCCTCCGACAGGAGGGGTCACTCCTCGCCCGAGAACCGCTCCCACGCCGACTGACGGGTGATGCCGAGCGTCTGGCCGATGCGGCTCCAGGTCACCCCGCGCCGCCTGAGCTCCCGCACCCACAGCCGCAGGTCCGCCTCGGCCCGGTCGATGTGGTGGGCGACGCGCGGGAGGTGGCCCAAGAGGTCCTCGTCCGTCATGGCGGCCCAGATCCGCGCGCGCTCCCCGTCGGGCGCCCCCAGCGTCTCGTCGACGATCCGCCGCGCCAGGGCCGCGCACTGGTCGCAGACGCGGAGACCCGGCTCCCCGCCCGGTTCGGCCGCCTCGGGGGCGGGCTTCCCGCAGAAGGTGCAGAGCGCGGGGCCGGGGGGTCGAGCGGCGCTGTCCATGGCGTTCCTTTCCGTCGGCCGGGCTGTCAGGGTTCTCCTGACACGGTAGGTCGTCAGGGGTGCCCTGACAATCCTCGCGACCCGCCGCCGGCAGGAAGAACGGAGCCGACAGGGAGGGCGCACCGGCGTCGGCCCGGAGAGTCCCCGCCGCCGCGCCGCAGCGGTGGCCGACCGCCGTGGGGTGGCGCGAGCACCTGTCACCCCTCCGGTGACCTCGACGTCCGCGACCGCGACGGACGCCGCAGGCGCCGGGATCCACTCGCGGAGTGCCCTGCGGCAGGGCTCGCGGGGTCCCTCAGGAGCCCAGGACTCGTCGATGGGGTCCGCCGTGAGGCGGAGGCGTGGAGTGGTGATCGTCGCCCTGCGGGCGGTGGCCCTGGCCGCAGGGTGTCCCTCGACCGATGACGGACACGGGGGAGCGGCTGACCGCTCTGCGCCGTGACCACTGCCTGGGGCCGGGGGAGTGGCGGGAGGAGCGCGTCGCCGGGGGAGCGAGGGCGCCCGGGTCTCCGGCATGCGAACGGGTCGAGCCCGCCACCCCGGGCGCCTACGCGGCGGCACGGCTCCGGGAGGGCGAGCGTGTCGGCGCGGTGCTCTCACCCTGAGGGAGGAGACCGGTTCGGCCATCAGATCGGTGACGCCGAGGCGGAGACCCGCGTCGTGAGGTACCGCGAGGACGCCGGCTTCGAGACGCCGGCCCAGGCCGGGCGGGCGTCCGTGGTCACGGTCGTTCGCCGGGGAGCGTCAACTTCGGTTCGGTGTGCGGGTGGTTGCGCATCTCGACACGGAAGTCCGCCGCCTTGGAGTAGTCGTGCCGGAGGAGGGAGCTGCGCTCCCAGACGGCCACGAGCTCGCACGTCGCGCAGCCCGGCGTGGGTACGGCCGGCGGGGTGGGGCGGTCGGGCAGCACCACGGGAGGTTCCGGGTACGTCTGCCGGGCCCCCCGCGCCGCCCCCGGGACGGGCGTCGTGAGGACGCGGATCAGCGACCGCTCCTCGTGCGTCGGTCGGCGCAGCTCCGCCGGCGGGGCGGTCCAGGCGGTGCCGCCGCCGGGCTGTTGCAGATGGACCAGCTCGCCGTCCCAGGCGGTCACCTTCCCGAGGCGGGGCCGGCCCTCGGGTGTGTCTGCCGCCATGTACGTCCCCAGGTCGGGGACGGGGGTGGGGTGGTCGCTTTCGGGCATGAGGGTTCCTCTCTGTAGCGGATTCACTACCGGGAGCCATCAGCGTGACCTACAGTCGAGAGACCTTCAACGCGCGAATCCCGGAGGGAGAGTTGTGGTCAATCGCAAAAAGCTGGAGCCGGACAACGGGCCCTTGGCCGCTTACGGAGCGCGAATGCGCAGGTTGCGCGAGGAGCGAGGCTGGACACAGGAGGTTCTGGCCGAGCGGACCAGGTACTCCAGCAAGCACATCTCCGCTGTAGAAACTGGCAACCGATCCTCAACTCTCAGATTCTCGGGAGCGCTCGACGAAGCGTTCGGGCTGACGGGCACGGATCAGTCGTTCGATCGTGAATGTCAGCAGTTGCGTCACGGGGTGCTTCTGGAGGGCTTCCCGGAGTACGTCCATCAGGAGCGCAAGGCCGTAGAGATCCGCTTGTTCGAGATCGGGATCATTCCAGGACTTCTTCAAACGCCCGAGTACGCTCAGGCGGTGGCGGCCGGATCGGTCGCGCGCGGAGCAACCGCCGCGAAGCCGGCCGCGGAGCGCGTGAAAGTCCTGGCCGAGCGCCAGCAGATCTTGGAACGAGATCAACCGCCGATGCTCTTCGTCGTGATGGACGAGAGTTGCATCCGTCAGCTGGTGGGCGGTTCTGGAGTCATGGCCGCGCAGCTGGACCGCCTCGTGGAGTTGGCGGCGCGCCCGTTCGTGGTGCTCCAGGTGGCGCCCTTCGCCATGGGCGAGAGAAGGTCGTTCAACCGGCCGGTGACCCTGGCGACCCTGCCGGACCGCTCTGTTCTGCTCTATGCGGAGTCGCAGTCCCAGGGCCACTTGGAGCGGGAGAGCGGAACGGTGACGTCCATGCTCACGGGCTACCATCAGCTTGCGGTGGAGTCGCTCTCTCAGGCAGACACCGTGGCCATGATCCAGGAAGCGCGAAAGGGCATGCTGTGACGACCGAGTTCCCCCTCTGGTTCAAGTCCTCCTACAGCGCCGACGGAGGCCAGTGTGTGGAGGTCGCCCGCAACCTGATCCCCGCTCTCGGCCTTGTCCCGGTCCGAGACTCGAAGCTCTCCGCGGGCCCGGTCCTCGCCGTCTCCGCCACCGCCTTCGCGACCTTTGTCGAATCCGTCAAGCAGTGACAGACGCCAAGCCGCCCCGCGACAGCGCCCAGCGCATCACGGACGTACGAGACCGACTCGCGCGCGAGACGGACCTCTGGGTCGCCTCCGCCGGCCCCGACGGCATGCCCTACCTCGTGCCGCTCTCCTTCTTCTGGGACGGCGCCGACGTCTGGCTCGTCACGCGGCTGTCCAACCCCACCGGGCGCAACCTCGCGGCCAACCCCCGTAGCCGCCTCGCCCTCGGGGACACCCGGGACGTCGTCCTCCTCGACGGCGAGGTCACGACGTACACCCACGACGAGGTCCCGGCCGAGGCCGCCGACGGCTTCCACGCCAAGACCGGGTGGAACGCCCGCCGGGCCGGTCCGGCCTACCGCTGGTTCCGGGTCCGGCCGACGGAGCTCCAGGCGTGGCACGAGGAGCCCGAGCTGCCGGGACGGCAGCTGATGACCGGCGGCGAGTGGGCCAGGAAGTAGCGCCGACGGGGGAGCGGGACGGGCCGTGAACCCGGTGCGGGCAGGCGACCGGGCCGCTGGAGCCTGCCTCCCAGACGGACCGGCACACCCCGAACGTAGCCATGGCCCCATCGTGAGAAGAGCTCAAGCCGAAGCTGATCTCCGCTATGCATGTGCGGAGATCAACATCCCATCAGGAGGAGAGCGCGAGGGCCGAGCCCGTCACCACAGGTCGGCCCACGCGGGCGGGGTGGGCATCGGCCCGTCCTCCCAGCGGCGTACCCCCCGGTGCGGTGCGGTGCGGTGCGGTGCGGTGCGGTGCGGTCCGGGCTGGTCCGGTCCGGGAGGCTGATGGGGCACCGCGGGCGTGCCGGCTGCCGAGCCGGGGACCGGCATCGCAGCGGCGGCCTTGAGGCGGCCGGAGATCACCGCGCCGACCGTGCGGCACAGAGGGGCGGGCAGAGGGCGGGCGATCATCTCCCACGGCAGTGGCACCGGCCACCCTGCCGCGAGGAGCCTGGACACATCAGGCCTTGGTCCCGGAGCGCGACTCCAACCCCGTTGCTAGGGTGAACTGTTGGTTTCGATCAGGGGCGGGGGACCATGACGTTCGACGACGAGTGGGCGGCACTCAAGTCCGACGCGCGAGACAGGCAGTCGGCGCGGCTGGGCCTCAACACGGCTGGGGCCCAGCCCGGTGTTCCGGCATCCGGTACCGATTCCGACCTCGTTGTGCACCGGGACGAGCTGGGCGCGGTCGGTAACGAGGCCTTCCGGATCCACGGCGAGCTGCGGAAGCGTGCTGACGTGGCGGGTGCCGGTGCCGACAAGGCCGGCGCGGGGACCACTGCGCGGGCTGCGGCGGAGTTGCAGGGCCACAACTTCAGCGCGGGTGGCGAGCTGTACACCACGCTCGAAGTCTGGACTTCGCAGGTGAAGACAGTTCTGCAGATGTTCGCGCATATCTCCAACCACCTGGACTACTCGAAGAAGTCACACGCCAACGACGACGTGGAGATCGCCGCCACGCTCAGAGGGCGGGACGGCTCCGCGGTGCCGGTGTCGGAGTTGCAGAAGTACGTGAAGTGATCAGGGGGAGCGGGACAGCATGGGGGCGTTCTCGTACACGGATCTGGTTGAAGCCGACCTGGACAAGCTGAGCTCGGCAGCCGAGGACTGGTCCTCGACGGCGGCCGGTCTAAAAAGGTTGATAACCGAGGTCTACAGCGGTCTTCTGCAGTTGTCCGACGGGGCCGATTGGGCTGGGCTGAATGCGACCGTCACCAAGGAGTTCGTCCGCAAGTCGGTCAAGGAGGTCGCGGATCTCCAGATGGAGGCGCAGAGCATCGCGTCCGTTCTCCGGGACGGGCACACCGAGCTGAAGCACCTGCAGAAGCGTGCTCGCGAGCTTTCCGCGGAAGCCCGCAAGGGTGATCCTGACCGGTCGGCGGGCCCTGATCCGGGGCTGTTGGTGTCGGATGGTCCCAACGGGACAGTGAAGGTCATCGAGGCCTTCTGCGGTGTGGAGGGCACGTCTCAGCGGACCAAGGATCTGATGCAGTGGTACGCCGATACCCTCACGGGCCTGGTGGCGCACGCGGCCGAGATCGACGCCGCCGTGACCCGGGCGCTGAAGCGAAGCCACGGCGGTGACCCGCACAACGCGGGGCACGCAACGTACACGTCGCTCGACGAGGACCAACTCCCCCGCGCCACCAAACTCGCCTCCCTCGGGGGCGATGCGAACACGGCGCAGCGGGCCGAGCTGCGACGGCTGTGGACATCGCTGAGCCCGCAGGCTCGTGCGGAGTTGTGGACCGGGCACAGGGACGGCCTTCTCGCGGCGGGACTGCTCGCTCCGACCATCAAGAAGGCCGCCCCCGACCGGGGCTCCGGGCCCCACGGTGTCGAAACTCCGGGAGCCGAGGAGCGCAGGACCCGGGAGAAGATGAACCTGATCGCCGAGGCCGCCGACTGGAAGGGCGACAACGACGCCGCGCGGCACATGGCGCACTACCTCGGGAACAGCGGGACGGACATGGAACTGCCCGTCGACAAAATGATGTCGGACGTGCCCGGCTTCAACGCGCACATCGAGGACGGCATCAGGGAGCATCAGGCGGCTTGGCGCGACGACGCTCTCGCGGAGTTCCGGCGCAATGGCGGACAACCCGTCTCGATGCCGGTGGAGACCGGAAACCGGGACTTCTCCTTCACACAGGACGTCGACAACAACTGGTTCTACGCAGTCGGGTCCACCCGGTCGAACGTGACCGGGGTGGTCACCGTCGTACCGGACGAGAACGGGCAGCCCAAGGTCGGTCTCGACTACCAGGCCAACGCCTGGGACCGCTACAACTGGGACGAGAGCAAAGGCGTGACCATCGAGCTCCCGTGGGGCAGCGAAATGAGTATTCCAGACGGTCAGATGGCCCGCCTCCACACCACGGGCATCGCCCAGGAGTTCGACATGGCGGGCAGCAGCTCCGTCAAACACTACGATCTGGGCGGACCCGCCCCGAACCAGGGATCTCTGCCACAGCCGGACCAGCCGGGCCGCGAGGGCGACCGGACGGATCCGGGTCGTGAGCAGCAGGAAGCGCGATAGAGGATCACGAATGGATACCTCCCCCCGGACCGCTGCCGACACCCGGCCCGTGCGCCGCCGTCGCGTGCCGGTCGCAGTCGTCGTCGTTGCGGTTCTCCTTGGTTGCGTCGCCACCGCGATCGGTGTGGTGTCCTGGGTCGCCGATGACGTGTCGTCGGACCTGACGGACCAGGAAATGACGTGTTGCTGGGAAGAAGGGGCCACGCCCGCCTGGATGAGCGACCAGCTCGGTATCCGCATTCCGGAAGGAGCCTCGGACCGGCGGTCGGGCTACAAGACCGGCCTGCGTCACGACACAGGCCTGCTCGCCTTCGTCCTGCCGAGCGAGGACGCGGAACGGTACACAGGCAGACTCATCCGAAGCGGCACCGAGATGATCGGGAACTTGCACCCCGAGCAGAAGGGCTACCGGCCCGCCGCCGCCTTCGGTCACCTCGGACTGCCCGAACCCGAGACGTTCGTCCAGGGCCTCCGGAAGGCCAGCCTGTGCCCGGACGACCTGGCGTCCCCGGAGGGCCGATACCTCCAGCGCTGCGTCGACCTCTTCGCCCACGAGTTCACACCCGGCACCACGCGGATCTACGTCCGGTCGACCATCGAACCGTCCCTCACGCCTCCACCCGCGAGCAGCGCTCCGTGATCCCGTTGCGCCATCGCAGAAAGGTCGGCGGAACCCCTGCCCTGTACCGCTGTCATCACCAGGAGCACGGGCACGGCGCGCGCGCCCCGGGCAGGGCGATGGGGGCACCCCGTCGTCCCCGTGCGGCAGCGTCAGCCGGTCCTCCGCCCGGCCGGCGAGACGCGGCCAGCGGCCCTCCAGTAGCCTGCCGTGTATGGCGAGCCCCGAGGCATCCAGAGTCGGGGGCTTTCGGTCACGCGCCGTCAGCCCCTGCGCCTGAGCCCCCGAGCCGGTGACAGCACCGACCCGCCGCGCGAGCGCGCGGCCGGTCGCGCGTGCCCCGGCGGCGTACGGACGGGCCGGGCACCCTGGAGGCGGCGGCGGTGACGAGACGACGTCCACCGTTCTCGCCTCACCCCGGAGCCACCTGTGCCCCAGTCGTATTCCCAGGCCCCGCCCATCCCCGGCCGGGCCCTTCCGCTTCCGCTGTACCTGCTCGCCCTGGCCGTCTTCGCCATGGGCACCTCGGAGTTCATGCTCGCCGGGCTGCTGCCGGACCTCGCCCGTGACCTCGGGGTCGGCGTCGGCGCCGCCGGCGCGCTGACCTCGGCTTTCGCCCTCGGCATGGTGATCGGCGCGCCGCTCATGGCCGTGCTCGCCCGGGGGCGGTCCGGCCGGGCCGGGCTGCTCGTGTTCGTGGGCGTCTTCCTCGCCGCGCACGTCGTCGGCGCGGTGACCGAGAGCTTCACCGTCCTCCTCCTGAGCCGGGTCGCCGCCGCCCTAGCGAACGCGGGGTTCCTCGCGCTCGCCCTGACCACCGCCACCGCCATGGTCCCGGCGGACCGCAAGGCGCGGGCGCTCGCCGTGCTGCTCGGCGGGACGACCGTCGCGACCGTCGTCGGAGTGCCCGGGGGCGCGCTGCTCGGCGCCCTCGCCGGGTGGCGGGCCGCGTTCTGGGCGGTCGCCGCGCTCTGCGTGCCCGCCGCGCTCGGCATCCTGCGAGGGGTGCCCGGCGGGCGGACCGAACGGCGCTCGCTGCGGGCCGAGTTCGGGGTGCTCCGGGCGCCCCGGCTGCTGCGGGTCCTGGCCCTGGCCGCGCTGGTGAACGCCGCCACCTTCGGCGCCTTCACCTTCCTCGCCCCGGTGGTGACCGGCCCGGCCGGGCTCGGGCCCGCGTGGGTCCCCGTCGCCCTCGTGCTGTTCGGCGCGGGTTCCTTCGCCGGGGTCACGGCGGCGGGACGGCTGGCCGACCGGCATGCCGCCCGCGTCCTCGCCGTCGGCGGGCCGCTGCTGCTCGCCGGCTGGGTCGGTCTCGCCGCGCTCGCGGACCGCCCGGGAGCCCTTCTCGCGCTCCTCCTCGTGCAGGGCGCCCTGGCGTTCGCCCTCGGGGGCACGCTGATCGCCCGCGTCCTGTACCAGGCGGCCGGCGCGCCCGCGCTCGCCGGGGCCTACGCCACGGCCGCGCTCAACGTGGGCGCGGTGGCGGGGCCGTTGCTCGCCGCGACCGTCCTGGACCGGCCGACGGGGCCGTTCCTGCTGGCCGCGGGGCTCGTCGCCGCGGCCCTGGCACTGGCGGCGGTCAGCGATGGTCGTCCCGGTGGTCCTGCGTCCCGCACCTGTTGATGAAGTCGCGGGTCCCCACGGGGCCATGGACCGGGAGGGAGCGTCCGGCCCCCCGGCCCGGGGCCCGGCGCCGGAAGGTTCGGTGCCGGGCCCCAGGGGGCGTCCGCTTCCCCGGTCCCTCAGCCGGAGAAGCCGACGTGCGCGAGGCGCACCGGCCCGCGCAGCTCGACGCGCAGGTCCGCCACGTCCCGGAGCAGGCAGGGCGCCCCCACGGTGGTGTGGGCGTACGGGCCGTCCGTGGGGCCCACCGCGACCCGGGCGGCCTCCGTGCCGTCCGCCGCGAAGAACCTCACCTCGCCCGCGCCCGCCGCCGTCACGGCCAGCTCCGTGACGCCGTCGCCGAAGTCGCACGCCCGATAGAGGAGCGTGCCCGGCAGGTCCGGATCGGCCGGGGTCACCACGTCGCCGGCCTCCCGTGAGCGGTCGGCGATCACGGTGCCGGACTGCTCGTCGTAAGTGGCGGCTTCGAGCCCCGCCTCCAGGACCGGGCGCGGGCCGGGCGTCTCGCCCGCCAGCTCCACGCGGACGGCGCGGCGGACGTCGGCGGAGGACGGGCCGGCCAGGAACTCGTACGCGCCCGGCTCGACCGTCCACCGCCCGTGCGCCACGTCCCAGTACGCGAGCTGCGACAGCGGCACCGCGAAGGCGAGCGTCACGGTCCCGCCCGGTGCCAGGTGGATGCGCTCGTGGGCGACGAGCGCGCGGTGCGGGCGCGGCACGGACGGGGCGACCACGCGCGCGTACACCTGGACGACCTCGTCCGAGGCGACCGTCCCCGTGTTGGCGACCGTGCAGGAGATCCGTACGGCCTCCGCCTCCGCCGTCGCCGTCAGCGCCTCGTACCCGAAGCTCGTGTACGTCAGGCCGTGGCCGAAGGGGAAGAGCGGGATCCGGTCGGAGTAGAGGTAGGTCTGCCGGCCGCCGATGACGTCGTAGTCGAACAGGTCCGGCAGGTCGGCGTCGGAGCCGTACCAGGTCTGCGGCAGGCGCCCGGCGGGGGACACGTCGCCGGCGAGGGCGCGGGCGAGCGCGGTGCCCGCCGCCTGTCCGCCGTGCGCGGTCCACAGCAGCGCCGGCAGCTCGGCCGCCGCGTCCCCCACCGCGTACGGGTAGGAGGAGACGAGGACGAGGACCGTGCGCGGGTTCGCCGCCCGGGCGGCCCGCCACAGGCGGTCCTGATGCGGCGGGAGCGCCAGGTCCGTGCGGTCCTCGGTCTCGCGGCCGTTGATGTGCGGGTCGTTCCCGGCGACCACGACCACCGTGCCGGCCCCTGCGGTGGCCCTCGCCACCGCCTCCTCGCCGCGCTCGACCGTCTCCACGGTGAGGATCACGGCGGATTCGCGGTCGGCGGCAACCTTCACGCCGTCGGCGGCGACAGAGACGTAGCCCCCCGTCCCGAGGTGCCGAAGGAGGAGCCCGCCATGCCCGCCGCCGTGGGACTCGAAGCGGAAGGTCTCCTGGACGACCCAGCCGCCCGGCTCGTCCGCCGAGGCGCGCAGCAGGCCGTCCTCGGCGACCGACAGATAGCGCCCGCCGGGCGCGCGCAGGGTGAGCACCCCGTCGCCCCAGTCGATCAGGTCGAGGACCGTGCCCTCGGCGTCGACGGTGAGCGGCGGCAGGTCGGTGCGGCCGGCGAGCAGCGCCGGGTCGAGGGCGATCTCCGCGCCGCGCGCGGACTCCGCGCCCCTGGCGTCGGGGACCCGCAGGGCGCGCCCCTCGGCGGTCCGCAACAGGATCCGGTCGACGCCCTCGGCGAAGTCCACCCGGTCCGCGCCGAACCGCTCCCGGATCCCGTCCAGCGGGGTGGAGCGGCGCAGCGGCGAGCCGCTGTACCAGTCGAGCTTGGCGGCGTCGGCGAGCAGGCCGACCACCGCGATCCGGCCGCCCTCGCGCAGGGGCAACAGGGGTCGGTCTCCTGCTGGTTCGTTGCGGAGCAGGACGAGCGCCGCCTCCGCGGCCTCGCGGGCCAGCTCGCGGTGGACCTCCGTGTCGTGGGCGGTCTCCCGCGCGTACGGGTCGAGCTCCGGGTCGAACTCGCCGAGCAGGAACCGCACGGTCAGCTGCCGGCGCACCGCCCGGTCCACGTCCTCCTGGCCGATGCGGCCCTGCTCCAGGGCGCGTTCGAGCCTGCCGAGGATCACGGAGCTGTCCGTGCCGTGGTCGGTGAAGGAGTCGACGCCCGCGCGGAGCGCCGCCGCGACGGCCTCCTCGTGCGTGGCGAAGTAGGCCTGCGAGTCGGCGAGGTTGCTGGGCGCGCCCGCGTCGGAGCAGACCAGCAGCTCCTGCTCCGTCCAGCCACGCAGCTCCGAACCCAGGTACGGGGAGAGGTGGTTGGGGCGGCCGTTGACCAGGTTGTACGCGGGCATGACACCGGCCACCGCGCCCGCCTCGACGGCGCCGCGGAAGGCCCGGAGGTCGTACTCGTGGAGCACGCGCGGGCGGACGGAGGCCGAGGAGGTGTCGCGGGCCGTCTCGTTGTTGTGCGCGAGCCAGTGCTTGAGCACCGGAGCCGTGCGCCAGTACGCCGGGTGGTCGCCGCGCAGGCCGCGGGTGAAGGCGACCGCGATCGCGGAGGTGAGCACCGGGTCCTCCGAGTACCCCTCCTCGCCCCGGCCCCACAGCGGATGGCGCAGCAGGTTCACCGTGGGCGCCCACACGTTGAGACCGACCCGCTCGTCCTCGGCGCGCATCGCCCGCGCCTCGCGGGAGACGGCCTCGCCGACCCGGCGCACCAGCTCCGGGTGCCAGCTCGCGCCGAGCCCGACGGCCTGCGGGAAGACGGTCGCCGGGCCCATCCAGGCGACGCCGTGCAGCGCCTCCTGGCCGGTCCGGAAGGCGCCGAGGCCCAGCCGTTCGACGGCGGGGGCGAACTGGTGGAGCAGCGTGAGGCGTTCGGCGGGGGTGAGGCGGCCGAGGAGGTCGGCGACGCGGTCGCCGACGGGGAGGGCCGGGTCACGGAAGGGCGGCCGGTCTGCGGTCACGTACGAGTCCCTTGGACGGCGGTCGCCGGACGGCGACCGGAAGTTTCGAAGCGCTTCGATGCTCAGCCGCTCCGCAGTGGCTGTCAAGGCGCCGGACCGCGTCAGTCGGTGTCACAGCCAAAGGAGTTGAAGGCGGCCGGCCGCATCGGAAGGCGTCGGGAGAAACCGGTGAACGACTCTTGCCGCACCTGGGGGCGTCACTTAACCTCACAGCAACATCGAAGCGCTTCGACTCGTCGCGGCCGAACCGCCGCGCCCGTCACCGCGCCCCCGGGGCCCCGCCCCGCCCGCACCCCGCACCTTGCTCCATCTCCGTCACCGCAGCCGGCCGGCGCTCCCCCGGACGCCGTGTGCCCTGGCGCGTGCCATGAAGGGTTGACGCAATGACGCCGAACGCCGCCTCCACGGGCTCCCCGAGAACCGAACCGAGCCGGAGGGGCTTCCTCGCCACCGGCGCCGTCGCCGCCGTCGCGGTCGCCGGCGGGGCCCCGCTGCTCACCGCCTGCGGCGGCGGTGGCGACACCGGCAGGAAGGACGGCACCACCAGCGGCAAGGACGCCGCGAAGATCCTTCCCGCCCACGTGGGCAGCAGCGTCGTCCCCGCCGACCTCCCGGCGCGCAACGGCTCCGCCGCCGGCTACACCCGCGCCATCCCCAGCGCCGAACTCAAGGCCTCCGTCCCGGAGAAGCTCGGCAAGGGCGGCGCGCTCACCGTCATGGCCCCCTTCTGGGGCACCCCGCCCGCCTCCGGCAACCCCTACTACAAGGCCATGAACGAGGCCGTCGGCGTCCAGGCCACCTGGCAGAACCAGGACGGCAACGTCTACGACCAGAAGCTCGGCGCCGTCCTCGCCTCCAGCACCGTCCCCGACCTCGTCGTCGTCCCCGGCTGGAACCTCGGCGGCAAGATCCCCAGCGCCGTCGACGCCAAGTTCGAGGACCTGGGACCGTACCTCTCCGGCGACAAGGTCAAGGCCTACCCCAACCTCGCCGCCATCCCCACCGACGCCTGGCAGCGCGGCATCTTCGGCGGCAGGCTCCGCGGCCTGCCCATGCCAGCCTCGTACGTCACCAACATCGCGCCCTTCTACCGCAAGGACCTCTTCGACGCGAAGGGCTGGCAACTCCCCAGGAGCGCTGACGAGTTCCTGGCCCTCGCCAAGGAGATCACCAGCGCGAAGGCGAAGGTGTGGGCCTGCGCCGACATGACCTGGACCGCCTACAACATGTTCGGCGTCCTCAACGGCGGCGACAAGGCGCTCGGCTGGCACCTCGTCGACGGGAAGCTGGTCAACCGCATCGAGACCCCCGAATACCTCGAAGCCCTGGAATGGACCCGCAAGCTCTTCGACGCCGGCGTCGTCCACCCCGACGAGAAGGCCCAGAACCAGGGCGACACCAGCGTCCGCTTCACCTCGGGCCAGTGCCTGATCTACAACAACGACCTCGCCCACTGGTACGGCAAGACCGCCGAGATGGCCGCCCAGAACCCGGACTTCGCCATGGCCGCCATGGACATCCCGGGCCACGCCGGCGGCACCCCCGAACTGTGGGCCACCAACCCCGCCAACATCTGGTCCTTCGTCCGCAAGGGCGCCCCGAAGGAGGTCGTCGAGGACGCCCTCGCCATCGCCAACTTCACCGCCGCGCCCTACGGCACCGAGGAACGCATGCTCACCGACTACGGCGTCGAGGGCGTCCACCACACGATCAAGGACGGTCTGCCGGTCAAGACCGACGCCGGCAACCAGGAGGTCAGCAGCTCCTGGATGTTCATCGCCAGCCCCGCCCCCTACATCGCCCACCCCGACCTGCCGGAGATCACCGAGGCGCAGGTCGGCTGGCAGCAGCGGATGGGCGCCCTCACCCGCAAGTCCTCCTTCTACGGCCTCACCGTCGCCGAGCCGAGCCGGTGGACCGGCCTCATGAACGACTTCGAACAGCTGGAGAAGGACATCGTCCGCGGCCGGAAGAAGCTCTCCGACATGCAGCAGGCCGTCTCCGAGTGGAAGAGCAAGGGCGGCGACGAACTCCGCGACTGGTACCGCGAGCTCCTCGACACCACCGGCTCCGCGGCGAGCTGACGTGACCAAGCGCGACACCACCGACCGCCGGCCGAGGATCCCCCTCGGCCGGCGGCTCCGGCGCGACCGCACCCTCCTCCTGATGACGGTGCCCGCCCTCGCCCTCGTCCTCGTCTTCCACTACCTCCCCGTCCTCGGGAACGTCGTCGCCTTCCAGGAGTACGACCCCTACCTCTCCACCAACGGCGTCACCGCCATCCTGGAATCCCCCTGGGTCGGCCTCGCCCAGTTCGACCGGGTGCTGACCGACCCCGCCTTCTGGGACGCCGTCGAGAACACCCTGGTCTTCTTCCTCCTCCAGCTGGTGCTCTTCTTCCCCGTCCCCATCGCCCTCGCCCTGCTCGTGCACAGCCTGCTGCGGCCCCGCGTCCGCGCCCTCGTCCAGGCCGTGCTCTACCTGCCGCACTTCTTCTCCTGGGTCATCGTCATCACCGTCTTCCAGCAGATCTTCGGCGGCGCAGGCATCATCGCCCAGACCCTGCGCGAACACGGCCACGAGGGCTTCGACCTGATGACCGACCCCGGCGTCTTCAAGTTCCTCGTCACCGCCGAAGGCATCTGGAAGGACGCCGGCTGGGGCGTCATCGTCTTCCTCGCCGCGCTCGCCGCCGTCGACCCGGCCCGCTACGAGGCCGCCGCCATCGACGGCGCCGACCGGTGGCGCCGCATGTGGCACGTCACGCTGCCCGCGCTCCGGCCCGTCATCGCCCTGCTCCTCGTCCTGCGCGTCGGCGACGCCCTCACCGTCGGCTTCGAGCAGCTGCTGCTCCAGCGCGACGCCGTCGGACCCGCCGCCGCCGAGGTCCTCGACACCTTCGTCTGGTGGACCGGCCTGCGCAGCCAGGACTTCAGCTACGCCGCGGCCGCCGGACTCGTCAAGGGCCTCGTCGGCCTCGTGCTCGTCCTCTCCGCGAACAAGGTCGCCCACCTCATGGGCGAACAGGGGGTGTACCGGAAATGACCCTGCGCGTCCTCGAACGGCCCGCGGCTCCGCCCGCCCGCGCCGCCCGCCCCTCCCGGTGGGCGGCGCCGGCCCGGCCCGTCTGGGAGGAGGAGCCGACCCGGGCCGGACTCACCGCCAAGGCGGTCGTCCTCGGCGGCGCCTGTCTCGCCGTCCTCTTCCCGCTCTGGATCGTCCTCGTCACCAGCGTCTCCAGCAAGAAGACGATCACCGAGGCCGGCGGACTGGTCGTCATCCCACGGGACTTCACCCTCATCGCCTACCACGAGCTGCTGAGCGGCGGTCAGGTCACCCGCGCCGTCCTCGTCAGCCTCGGCGTCACCCTCACCGGCACCCTCTTCTCGACGACCGTCTCCGTGCTCGCCGCGTACGGACTCTCCCGGCCCGGCTCACTCGGTCACCGGGCCGTCCTCTTCACCCTGATGGGCACCATGTTCTTCGGCGCCGGCCTCATCCCCACCTACCTGCTGGTGCAGACCCTCGGTCTCACCGACACCTACCTCGCGCTGATCCTCCCCAGCGCCGTCAGCGTCTTCAACATCCTCGTCCTGCGCGCCTTCTTCATGGGCATCTCGCCCGAACTCACCGACAGCGCCCGCATCGACGGCGCCGGCGACCTGCGCATCCTGTGGACGATCGTGATGCCGCTGTCCCGCGCGGTGATCGCCGTCATCACCCTCTTCTACGCGGTCGGCTACTGGAGCGCCTGGTTCAACGCCTCCCTCTACCTCAACGACCAGGACATGATGCCGCTCCAGAACGTCCTCATCCAGCTCGCCCAGAAACAGGAGATCCCCGTCGGCCTCGGCCAGGCCGTCAAGTCCGGGGACCTGTCCGGGCTCGCCGTGCAGATGGCCGTCATGGTCCTCGCCCTGCTCCCCGTCGCCGTCCTCTCGCCCTTCGTCCAGAAGCACTTCAAGAAGGGCATGCTCACCGGCGCCGTCAAGGGCTGAGCCCGCCCCCACCTCCCCCAGGAAGGCCCCATGCCCCGCCTCGACGACCTCACCCGGCCGCCCGGCCGTCCCGCCCGCATCCTCCACGGCGGCGACTGGAACCCCGAACAGTGGCCGGAGGAGACCTGGGCCGAGGACCTGCGGCTGATGCGGCGGGCCGGCGTCACCACCGTCACCCTCGGCGTCTTCTCCTGGGCCCGGCTCGAACCCGAGCCGGGCGCGCGGGAGTTCGGCTGGCTCGACCGGCTCATGGACCTCACCTGCGCGCACGGCGTCGACGTCGTCCTCGCCACCCCCACCGCCTCCCCGCCGCCCTGGCTCGGCCACCGCCACCCCGAGACCCTGCCGCGCGACGAGGACGGCCGCACCGAATGGTGGGGCTCCCGGCAGCACTTCGCCCACTCCAGCGCCGCCTACCGCCGCCACGCCGCCGCGATCACCGAAGCCCTCGCCGCCCGCTACGCCGCCCACCCCGCGCTCGTCATGTGGCACATCAACAACGAGTACTGCACCTACGACTGGGGCGACGAGGCCGCCCGCACCTTCCGCACCTGGCTCCAGGACCGGTACGGCACCCTCGACGCCCTGAACACCGCCTGGGGCACCGACTTCTGGAGCCAGCGATACGCCTCCTGGGCCGAGGTCCTGCCCCCGCGCCGCGCCCACTACCTGCGCAACCCCGCCCACCTCCTCGACTTCCGCCGCTACACCTCCGACCAGCTCCTGGAGTGCTACCGCGCCGAACGCGACATCGTCCGCAAGCACACCCCGCACCTGCCGGTCACCACCAACTTCATGCCTTTCTGGTCCGGACAGGACGGCTGGGCCTGGGCCGCCGAGGAGGACGTCGTCTCCGTCGACGTCTACCCCGACCCGGCCGACCCCCGCGCCGGCGCCCACGAGAACGCCTTCGTCGCCGACCTCACCCGCGCCCAGGCCGGCGGCGGCCCCTGGATGGTGATGGAGCAGGCCGCCGGAGCCGTCAACTGGCGTCCCGTCAACCGGCCCAAGCAGGAAGGACTCAACCGGCTCTGGACCCTCCAGGCCGTCGCCCGCGGCGCCGACGCCGTCCACTTCTTCCAGTGGCGCGCCTCCCGCCAGGGCGCCGAGAAGTTCCACTCCGCCATGCTCGGCCACAGCGGCGCCCACGGCCGCGGCTTCCGCGAGACCGTCCGCATCGGCGCCGACCTCGCCCGCCTCGGCCCCCGCGTCGCCGGCAGCCGCGTCCCCGACGCCCCCGTCGCCCTCCTCCACGACTGGGACTCCTGGTGGGCCGGCCGCCACGAAGGCGCCCTCTCCGCCCACCTCGACCAGGGCGACCTCGTCCGCACCTGGCACCGCGCCCTGTGGGAGGCCGGACTCCCCGCCACCCTCGCCCACCCCCACCACGACCTCACCGCCCACCCCCTCGTCGTCCTCCCGCACCTCTACCTCCTCGACGACCGCTCCCTCACCGCCCTGGAGCGCTACGTCACCGGCGGCGGCCACCTCGTCTGCGGCTTCTTCACCGGCGTCGCCGACCCCGACGACCGGATCCGCCCCGGCGGCACGGACGCCCGCCTCCGCGCCCTCCTCGGCATCGACCGGATCGACGAGCGGTGGCCCCTCGCCCCCGGCGAGCACACCGACTGCGGCACCTTCCGCGCCACCCTCTGGTCCGAGGAACTGGTCCCCGGCCCCGGCACCGAGACCCTGGCCTCCTACCGGGGCGGCGAACTCGACGGCCGCCCCGCCGTCCTCCGCCACGGCCGCACCCGCTACCTCTCCACCCTCCCCGAACCCGACGCGCTGCGCGCCCTCCTCACCGAAGCCGCCCGCGAGGCCGGGATCCACCCCGTCCTCGCCGGACTCCCCGACGGCGTCGAGGCCGTCCGCCGCGGCGACCTGCTCTTCCTGCTCCACCACGGGCGCGCCCCGGTCACCGTCCGCGTACCGGGCCGCCACCGCGACCTGCTCACCGGCACCACCGTCGACGACACCCTCACCCTCGACCGCTTCGGCGCCGCCGTCCTGGAGGAGCACCCATGAGCGAACCCGTCCCCGAGCCCCCGCACACCCCCGTGCACGGCACGTGGGAACCCGCGCCCGCCGCCCGCTGGGAGGACGCCTTCCTCACCGGCAACGGCCGGCACGGGGCCCTGGTGTACGGCGACCCCGCGGACGACCGGGTGATCGTCACCCACCACACCCTCGTACGCCCCCACCACCGGCCGGGCGACACCGACCCGCCCCGCCTCGCCGACCGGCTCCCCGCCCTCCAGGACGCCCTGCTCTCCGGCGACCTCACCGCCGCCGAGACCTTCACCGACGGGCGCCCGCTGCGCTGGATCCAGCCCTTCCACCCCGGCTTCCTCACCCGCGTCCGCGCCGAGCACCCCGGGCCGCGCCCCGGCACACGGCGCGAGGCCGACTTCACCACCGGCGTCGCCACCGCCACCACCGGGAGCCGCACCAGCCGGGTCTTCGCCTCCCGCGCCGACGACCTCCTCGTCCAGTACGTGACGGAGCCCGGGCCCCGCGTCCACGTCGAACTCGACCACCGGCTCGACGGCGTGCCCCCCGGCCTCGCCGTCGGCCGGGGCATCGCCACCGCCCACGGCGAGACCCTGCTCACCCTGCGCGCCCGCTACCCCGACTCCACCCTCGGCTACACCGGCACCACCCTCGTCGTCGCCGACACCGGCCGCACCACCCTCACCGACCGGGGCATCCGCGTGACAGGGGCCTCCAAGCTCCTCCTGCTCACCCGGGTCCGCCGGCACGACGGCCCCTACGACCCCGCTCAGGAGGCCGCGGTCCTGCGCGCCCACGCCGGGGAGGACGGCCCCGCCACCGCGTACGCCCGGCTGCTCCACCGGCACACCGCGCTCCACACCGCCGCGTACCACCGGGTCGCCCTCGACCTCGGCGCCGACCCCGCCGAACGGGCCCTGCCCGGCTCCGCGCTGCTCGCCCGCCCCGCCGGACCCGCCCTCCTGGAACGCCTCTTCGCCGCCGGCCGCCACCACCTGCTCTCCTCGGCCGGCCTCCACCCGCCCCGCCTCTGCGGCCTGTGGACCGGCGACTGGGACACCGCCTGGTCGGGCGGCTTCACCACCGACGCCAACCTCGCCCTCCAGACCGCCTCCGCCGTCGCCGCCGACCTTCCCGAGGTCACCGAGGCCCACCGCACCCTGATCCGGGGCCAGACGGAGCACTGGCGGGACAACGCCCGCGCCGTCTTCGGGACCCGGGGCATCGTGGCTCCCGCCCACACCGACGGCGAGAACGGCCACACCTACCACTTCGACCGCGCCTACCCCCTCCACCTGTGGACCGCCGCCGCCGACTGGCTCCTCCTCCCCCTCCTCGAAGCGGACGAGGCCGACGGCCGGCACGACCCCTGGCTCACCGGCCTCCTCGGCGAACTCGCCGACTTCTACGAGGACTTCCTCACCCGCACCGGCCCCGACGGCCGGCTCGCCGTCGTCCCCTCCTACTCCCCGGAGAACCGCCCGCGCGGCGGCGGCTGGGGCGCCGTCAACGCCACCATGGACCTCGCCGCCGCCCGTCACGCCCTCACCGCCGCGGCCGACCGCGCCCCCGCCGACCGGGCCGCCCGGCTGCGGGCCCTCGCCGACCGGCTGCCGCCCTACCGCGTCAACAGCGACGGCGCCCTCGCCGAATGGGCCTGGCCCGGACTCGGCGACCGCTACGACCACCGGCACCTCAGCCACCTCTACCCCGTCTGGCCGCTCGACGCGATCACCCCGTACGACACCCCCGACCTCGCCCGCGCCGCCGCCCGCGCCCTCGCGCTGCGCGGCAGCGAGAACGACTCCGCCCACGGCCACCTCCACCAGGGGCTCATCGCCGCCCGGCTCGGCGACGCCGCACGCACCGGCGACGCCCTCCGACGGGTCCTCGGCGGCGACTACTTCCACGCCTCCCTGATGAGCGCCCACTACCCGAAGCGGGACGTCTACAACGCCGACGCCGCCCACGCCCTGCCCGCCCTCCTGATCGAGGCGCTGGTCCGCTCCACCCCCGACCGGCTCGTGCTGCTGCCCGCGCCGCCGCCCGGACTCTGCGCCCGGGGCCGGATCACCGGTGTCCGCACCCGCTTCGGCGCCCGGATCGACCTGACCTGGGCGCCGGGGGAGTACACGGCGGTGCTGCGCCCCGACCGCGACGCCGCCGTCGAGCTGTGCGCCCCCGAGGGCCGGCGGCGGCTGACCCTGCGGGCCGGGACGGAGCGCGTACTCCTCAGCCCGGGGGCCGGCGGGCCGGAGGCGGACCCGAACTCTCCCGGACGGTCAGCGCCGGGGTGAGCAGTTCGACCCCGGCGGCGTCCGGACCCTCCGGCGCGGTCAGCCGGACGAACAACCGCTCCACCGCCCGCCGGCCCAGCTCCTGCGCCGGGATGGCCACCGAGGTGAGCGGCACCGACGCCCGCTCGGCCACCGCCTCGGGGCAGACCGCCACCACCGACACGTCCTCCGGGACCGCCCGGCCGGTCCGCCGCAGCAGGGCGAGCAGCGGCTCCACCGCCGTCTCGTTCTGCACCACGAAGGCACTGACCGCCGGGCGTTCGTCGAGGATCCGGGCGAGCACCCCGGCGACCGCGTCGTGGCTGCCGTCGCACGGCCGGTGCAGCAGCCCGACGCCCAGCAGGGCGGCGCGCTCCCGCAGCCCGCCGAGGGTCCGCTCGGCGAAGCCGGTGTGCCGGGCGTACACCCCGGGGGAGCCGCCGACGACGGCGATCTCCCGGTGCCCGAGCCCGGCCAGGTGCTCCACGCAGAGCGCCCCGGCGGCGGCGAAGTCGAGGTCCACGCAGTTCAGTCCGGCCGGGTCGGCGGGCAGTCCGACCAGCACCGCCGGCGGGGCGGACCCCCGGAGCACCGGCAGCCGTCCGTCGTCGAGCTGCACGTCCATGAGGATCACGGCCTCCGCGAGTCCGCTGCCGGTGACCCGGCGCAGAGCGGACGGCCCCTCCTCGCCGGTCAGCAGCAGGACGTCGTAGCCGTGCGCGCGGGCCGTGGTGGCGACGGCGACCGCGATCTCCAGCATGACCGGCACGTACATGTCGGTGCGCAGCGGCACCATCAGCGCGATGATCCGCGACCGGCTGCTCGCGAGCGCCCGTGCCCCGGCGTGCGGCTGGTAGCCGAGCCGCTCGATGCTGTCCCGCACCCGCCGCCGGGTGAGGTCGGAGATGGGGCGCTTGCCGCTGAGGACATAGCTCACCGTGCTGGCCGACACCCCGGCGTGCCGGGCGACCTCGGCAAGCGTGACCATCCGATCTCCCCGCGCGGCCCTGTGGTGAATCGCTTCGACGGAGCCGCCGAACAGGTGCGTCGACGGCTCAGCGAGACGGTAACGCGGGGGAGTTGACGTGTCCAGACTGTCGGCACGCAGAGATCGAAGCGCTTCGACAGAGGGCTTCGCTCCGGACGCCGACCGGCCGGCGGGGTGCGGGGTGCGGTCAGGGCGTGCGGGTCTGCCCGGCGGGCTTCCGCAGCACCTCGGTGAGGGCGGCGATGCTGTCCTTGCCGTGCCCGGCCTCGGCGGCCCGCCGCACGAGCGCGTGCAGCGGCGCGAGCCAGGCGCTGTCGACCCCGGTCTCCTCCTCCAGTGCCGCGTCGTGCGCGCTGCCGGCGAGGAAGAGGTCGACCGAGGACTCGCCCGCGCTGTAGTCGCGCCGGTCGATCTCGTCGGCGAACACCGGCAGCAGCCCCTTGACCATGTCGAGGAGCCGGCCGGTCAGGTCCACCATGCTCGCGGCCGTCCGGCCTCGCGCCTGGAGGGCGGCGGCGCCCTGGAAGAAGCCGACGAGCGCGGGCAGCAGGGTGGCGCCCACCGCCATCTCGTAGAGCGCCGCCAGGTCGGGCTCCTCGCCGAGGTGGACCGTGTCCCCGCCCAGCGCCCGCAGGGCCGGCGCGTGCGCGTCGAAGACCGCCCGCTCGCCGCCGTAGGTGAGGAGGGTGCCGGGGGAGCCGACCGCCGACGGCACGTCCAGGACGGCCCCGGCCAGGAACCCGGCCCCGTGCCCGGCCGCCCACAGGGCGGTCTCCCGGGCCTCGGCGGGCGCCCCGCTGTTGAGGGTCACCAGGGTCCGGCCGGAGAGCGCCGACCCGGCGGCGTCGAGGGCGGCCCGGGTGGCGTCGAAGGTGGTGAGGCAGGTGACGACCAGGGGGCTCGCCCTCAGGGCCTCGGCCGGGGTCGCGGCGACCGTCGCGCCGCGTTCCGCGAGCGGCCCGGCCCGCTCCGGGGTCCGGTTCCAGACGGTCGTCGGGTGACCGGCGGCGAGGAAGGCCGACGCGAGGGCGCCGCCCATCGATCCCAGGCCGATCACGGTGACGGGTGAGCGGTGCTGCTCGTGCTGCTCGGACATGCCCAACTCCCTTGCGCGCGTGATGGATCGGGGCGCGAATCCTGCTGCTCAGGGGCCCCGCGACCATCGTGCGAGACCCCGTACATTGGATCAAGTACCGACATTTCTGTCCGGTACGCACAGGGATGTACGCGCGGCGACGGAGGGGACGGGCGGGATGGACGGACGGAAGTACACCTGCGGACTGGACGCGGCCATGGCGGTCATGGGAGGCAAGTGGAAAGGGCTCGTCCTCTTCGCGCTGGGGGAACAGCCCCTGCGCTTCGGCGCGTTACGCCGTGCCGTGCCGGGGATCAGCGAGCGGATCCTCATCCTCCAGCTCAAGGAGATGGCGGCGAGCGGGCTGGTCCACCGCGAGGCGCACGAGCAGGTGCCGCCGAAGGTCGTCTACTCGCTCACTCCGTTCGGGCACTCCCTGAACTCCGCCCTCGCCCCGCTCGGCGCGTGGGGAGAGGAACACCTGGAGCAGATCGAGCGGCTGCCCTGACGGCCCCTCGCCGGGCGGCGGGACGGCTCCGCGACGGAGCCGCTCCGCGACACGCTGGGCGCCCGGCTGCCGGGGTCAGGCGGCCGGGGCCAGGCTGTCGAGGTCGGGCGGCCGGGGTCAGGCGCCCGCCCCCCGCGCCGCCCTCGGCGCCCTTGCGCAGGCGGGCGGCCGGGCCGAAGCCTCGCGGTCGTCGAGGAGGCCCTCCGGGGCGAAGGCGGCCGGGCCCCGGGGCGCGGCGTCGTGCGGGACGGCGCCGTGCCCCGGGGGCGCGGCCCGGCGCGGCGGCGCGAGGGCGTGCCGGCCGGGTGGAGCGGTGCGTCAGCGGACGCCGAGCAGGTGCTCCAGGGCCAGCTGGTCGAGGCGCTCGAAGGCCATCGAGCGCGCGGCGACCGCGTCCGCGTCGAAGGTCTCGTACGCGGTCGGGTCGGCCAGCAGCTCCGCGAGCCCCCCGGCGGCGGTCGGCACCGCCAGTTCGGGCAGCCGGGACGCGGCCAGGGCCTCCCGGACCTCCGGATCGGCGCGGAACCCGGCCGCCCGCTCCTTGAGGACCAGGTAGTTCCGCATGCAGTTCCTCGCGGACTCCCAGACACCGTCGAAGCCGTCGGTGCGCACCGGCTTGAAGTCGAAGTGGCGCGGGCCGGTGTAGCCGGCCGTCTCCAGCAGGTCCACCAGCCAGAACGCCTGCCGCAGGTCGCCCGCGCCGAACCGGAAGTCCTGGTCGTACTTGATGCCGGACTGGCCGTTGAGGTCGATGTGGAAGAGCTTGCCCGCCCACAGCGCCTGCGCGATGCCGTGCGGGAAGTTCAGGCCGGCCATCTGCTCGTGGCCTGTCTCCGGGTTCACGCCCACCAGTTCGGGCCGCTCCAGGCGCTCGATGAAGGCGAGGGCGTGGCCGATCGTGGGGAGCAGGATGTCGCCGCGCGGCTCGTTCGGCTTCGGCTCGATCGCGAAGCGGAGCCCGTACCCCTGCTCGGTGACGTACTGCCCCAGCAGGTCGAACGCCTCCTTCATCCGGTCGAGCGCCACCCGCACGTCCTTCGCCGCGCCGGACTCGGCGCCCTCGCGCCCGCCCCAGGCGACGTACACCTCCGCGCCGAGCTCGACGGCCAGGTCGATGTTGCGGATGGTCTTGCGCAGCGCGAAGCGGCGCACGTCCCGGTCGTTGGCGGTGAAGGCGCCGTCCTTGAAGACCGGGTGGGTGAAGAGGTTGGTGGTGGCCATGGGGACCTTCAGACCGGTGCGGTCGAGGGCGTCCCGGAACCGCTTCACGATGGCCTCGCGCTCCGCCTCCGGCGCGCCGAAGGGGATCAGGTCGTCGTCGTGGAAGGTGACGCCGTACGCCCCGAGGCCGGCGAGCCGCTCGACCGACTCGACCGGGTCCAGGGCGGGCCGGGTCGCGTCGCCGAAGGGGTCGCGGCCCTGCCAGCCGACGGTCCAGAGGCCGAAGGTGAAACGGTCCTCGGGGGTGGGGGAGAAACGCTCGGGCATGGTGGGTCCCTCTCTGGCGACCGGATTTGTTTTCTGAGATAACTAATACGCCACCGGTGCCCGGCGGCGCCAGACCAGGACCGAGAGAAAGAGGTGAGGGCGTGCCCGTCAGCCGCTCCGTCGTGATCGGCGTGGACAGCTCCACGCAGTCCACCAAGGCCGTCGCCGTCGACACCGCCACCGGCGGGATCCTCGGCCTCGGCCGCGCCCCGCACACCGTCACCGGCACCGGAGGCGCCCGCGAGAGCGACCCCGAGGAGTGGTGGACGGCCCTGGCCACCGCCGTCCGCACCGCGCTCCGCGCGTCCGGCGCCGCACCCGGCACCGTCACCGGCCTCGCCGTCGCCGGCCAGCAGCACGGCCTCGTGGTGCTCGGTCCCGGCCACCGCCCGCTGCGCCCCGCCCTCCTCTGGAACGACACCCGCTCCGCTCCCCAGGCCGCCGCCCTCACCGACCGCCTCGGCGGCCCCGAGGCGTGGCTCGACCGCACCGGCTCCGTCCCCGTCGCCTCCATGACCGCCGCCAAGTGGCAGTGGCTGCGCGAGCACGAGCCCCAGCACGCCGAGGCCGCCACCGCCGTCCGCCTCCCGCACGACCTGCTCACCGAACGCCTCACCGGCGAAGCCGTCACCGACCCCGGCGACGCCTCCGGCACCTGCTGGTACGACCCCGCCGACGCCGCCTACGACCCCGCTCTCCTCGACCTCCTCGGCCTCGACCCCGCCCTCCTCCCGGCCGTCGCCCCCACCGGCGCCACCCCCGCCGGCCGGCTCACGGCCGCCGCCGCCGAGGCCCTGGGCCTGCCCCGTACGGTCACCGTCGCCGCCGGCACCGGCGACAACATGGCCGCCGCCGTCGGCCTCGGCCTCGGCGCCGCCGGACTCCTCGACCACCCCGTCGTCAGCCTCGGCACCTCCGGCACCGTCTTCGCCGCCACCCGCACCCGCCCCGCCGCCGCCTCCCTCGCCGGCTTCGCCGCCACCGACGGCACCCGCCTCCCGCTCGGCTGCACCCTCAACTGCACCCTCGCAGTCGACCGGTTCGCCGCCCTCCTCGGCCTCGACCGCGAGGACGCCCTGCCCGGCGGCGGGACCGTCGTCCTCCCGTACCTGGACGGCGAACGGACCCCCGACCTCCCCGCCGCGTCCGGACTGCTCACCGGCCTCCGCCACACCACCGACCCGCGCGCCGTCCTCGGCGCCGCCTACGAGGGCGCCGCCTTCACCGTCCTCCGCGCCCTCGACGGCCTCCTCGCCGCCTGCGGCCTCGACCCCGCCGACCCGGCCGTACGCGACCGGCCGCTGCGCCTCGTCGGTGGCGGCGCCCGGGGCCGGACCTGGACCGACACCGTCCGCCGCCTCTCCGGCCGCCCCCTGGTCGTCCCCGCCGCCGACGAACTCGTCGCCCTCGGCGCCGCCGCCCTCGCCGCGGGCGCCGCCACCGGCGAGGACCCCGTCGCCGTCGCCACCGCCTGGGGCACGGGCGCGGGCACGACCCTGCCGCCCGTCGCCCGCGACGAGGAGGCCTGGCACCGGATCGAGGACGTGCTGGCCAAGGCCGCTCCGACGCTGTTGTCGTAGGCGGCCGTTACGGTGGGCCTAACACGATCCCGGGAGCGTCGCCGGGATCCGCGAAGGGCAGGTGCCGATCCATGCGTTCGACGGAGCCGACGGAAGCCCGCATCGAGGATGCGGACCACATCCTGGTCGCGCCGGAGGCGTCGCACGGCGACGACGTGGTCCGGGACTTCTTCGGCGCCGTCGTCACACCGGAGGAGGTGGCGTCCGGCACCCTCGACCTCGCGCACAGGACCGTGTACCTGTACGGCGACGCCACCGGGACCGACCCCCGCCGACTGGCGTCGGCCGACCGGGTGTTCGCCGTCCGGGAGCCGTCAGGAGGAGCGGACGGCGACGGGCCGTGGGCCTCCGTCGGCGCCGGCCGCGTGCCCGCCCGCGTCCACGGCGCCGGCGTCCACTACCGGCGCTTCTTCGATCCCGCCGACGACCACTTCGGGCGGATCCGCGCGGAGCACGCGTTCCAGTCCCTGACGGAGTCCACCAAACCGGGGACCGCCCTTCGCAGCGGCATCTACCTCACCCCCGTCACCCGGGACGGCGACGCCCTGCACTTCCGCCTGCTCCGGTGCTCCACGAACCTCTCGGGACCGACCGAGGGCTTCGGTCCGACCGACACGCGGATCGTCGACGCCCTGAACCGCGAGGCGGCGGCCGTCTTCCGGGACCACGCGCCGCTCAACCACGTCCTCGCGCAGACCTACCACAACACGCCCGCCACGGACGGGCGCAGGCAGTCCAAGGCGAAGATCTCGCCCCACGCCGACAAGACGAAGGACATGCCGGCCAACGGCATCATGGCCTTCTGCACCTTCTACGACGGGCTCGACCGACTGGAGCCCCTGGCGGAGGACGCCTTCGACCTCGGGGTGAAGGGAGTGAGCGGACTGACCCGGCTCCACTTCCGCCTCAAGGACCCGGCCGTCGCCGAACTCCACGGAACGGCCCTCCCCGCGCAGTTCACCCTCACCCTCCACCCCGGCTCCGTGTTCTTCATGCCGCTCTCCACCAACCGCCTCTACACGCACGAGATCCGGCCCTCGGCGCTGGACGCGGCCCTGATCCCGACCCGCCTGGGCTACGTCGTGCGGTGTTCGAGCACCGAAGCCGTCCACCGGGACGGCCGCACCTTCCTCAAGAGGCCCGGAGGACCGGCGGAGCTGGGGCCGCCCACGCCGGACGGCATGGACGAACTCCGCAGGCTCTACTCCGAGGAGAACAGGACCTCGTCCTTCATCGACTACGGCGACGGGTTCCTCTTCAGCATGAACACGGGAGACTATCGTGCCCCCCGCGCCTGACCTCCGGGACCGGATCCTCACCCGCGCCCTGCCCGCCGAGGAGAACCCCTTCGCCGCGCTGGCGGCCTCGGTGCGCTGGGAGGACGTCGGCAAGGGCCGGCGCGGCGCCGTGCTGACCCGGGTCGACCCGGAGGGCGGCGTGCCGCTCGTCCGCACGACCACCCGTTACGCCGCCCCGGCCCAGCGCTTCCGTCCGGAGCACGAACGGCTCGCCCACCGGATCAGGCAACTCACCGGGAGCCCCGCCGACTTCGACCACGCCCTCGCCGAGACGTACACCCACGCCTACGCCACCATGGGCGCCCACTCCGACCAGGCCCTCGACCTGGCCGACGGATCGTTCATCGCCGTCTACTCCTGCTACGAGCACCCCGAGGCGGGCCCGCCGAGAAAGCTGGTCCTCGAAGGGAAGGAACCCGGCGTCGAGGGGTTCGAGCTCCCCCTCGCGCACCACAGCGTGGTCGCCTTCTCCGTCGACACCAACCGCCTGCTCCGGCACCGGATCGTCCTGGACACGGCGGGACGGGCGACGGAGAACCGGTGGCTGGGCCTCACCTTCCGCACCTCGAAGACCACTCTCCGGTTCCACGACGGCCACGCCCACCTCCCGCAGGGCGCCCGTCTCACACCGGCCGACGAGGAGCAGCGGCGCGCGTTCTACCGGCTGCGCCGCCGCGAGAACCAGGAGACGGACTTCGCGTACCCACCGCTGACCTACACCGTCAGCGAGAGCGACCTGATGCCCCCGGTCTGACCCGCCCGCCGCCGCACCGACTGGCGACCCTCCCCGGGCCCGGGCCACCATGGTGTCGGAACGACCCGTTCGGGGGCCGCACGCCCGGGAGGCGCCGTGGCACACACCAGCGGATCAGGGGCACGCTCCGGCGGGACGGACGTGCTCGTCGTCGGCGCGGGGCCCGTCGGACTGACGGCCGCCCTGGAGCTGCGGCGCCAGGGCGTCGCCTGCCGGATCGTCGACCGGCTCCCCGAGCGCCTGCCGTACGCCAAGGCCGTCGGAGTCCAGCCCCGCACGCTGGAGGTGTGGGACCGGATGGGCGTCGTCAGGGCCGCGCTGGAGGCGGCCGTGCCGATGCGCGGGCAGTACGTGTACGTCGACGGCGCCGAGCGGGGCCGGTACGACCTGGTGCTGCCGCCGGAGGTGCCGTACGGCTTCGCCGCCCTGCCGCAGTACGAGACCGAGCGGATCCTCGAAGAGGCCCTGGCCCGCCACGGCACCCGCATCGAACGCGGCACCGCCCTCGACGCCTTCACGCAGGACCCGGACGGCGTCACCGCCCTCCTCACCGACGCCGACGGCGGCCGCGAGGAGCTGCGGACCGGCTATCTGGTGGGGTGCGACGGCGCGCACAGCACCGTCCGCAAGGGGCTCGGGCTCGCCTTCGAGGGCGGCGCGTTCCCGGAGGAGTACATGCTCGGCGACGTGGAGGTCGACTGGGACCTCCCCGAGGGCTACGGACTGCGCTCGACGCACCTCGACGGCGACGGCGCCGTCGACGACGTCCTCGTCTGCATCCCGCTGCCCGGCCGCCGCCGCTACCGGATGTCGATGCGCGTGCCGCCCGGACTCTCCGCCCGGGACGCGGACCCGGCCGACCGCGTCGCGCACGGGCTCGGCGGCGGCCCCGCCCCCGGCCTCGCCGACATCCAGGCCGTCCTCGACCGCCTCTCCCCGCAGCGCACCACGGCCTCGGCGCTCCGCTGGGCCTCGGTCTTCCGGATCAGCCACCGCATCGTCGACCGGTACGGCGAGGGCCGGGTCTTCGTCGCCGGCGACGCGGCCCACATCCACCCGCCCACCGGAGCCCAGGGCATGAACACCGGCATCCAGGACGCCTACAACCTCGCCTGGAAACTCGCCCTCGCCGTCGACGGGGCCGCCTCCGACACGCTGCTCGCCAGCTACGACGCCGAGCGCCGCCCGGTCGGCGAGGAGGTCGTCGGCCGCACCGTCCGGCACGCCACGGGCGGCGGCGTACAGACCGACCCGGAGGACCCGGAGACGCTGATGCTCCGCGAGGCGCAGCTGCTCGTCGGCTACCGGGGCAGCCCGGTCGTGGACCCGCCCGGCGACGGCCCCGGACCCCGGCCGGGGGACCGCGCCCCCGACTGCGGCGGCCTCACCGGCCCCATCGCCGCGTACCCCGTCCGCCTCTTCGACATCCTCCGCGACCGGCGCACGGTGCTCCTGCTGTACGGGACGGGGTACGGCTCCGGCGGTGTCGCCGCCCGCGACGAACTGGCCTCCACGGCCTGGCGCGCCACCGGCGGCCGCGTCGACGTCCGCGCGATCCGCCCGCCGGACGGGCCGCCCGGCGCCGGGCCGCTCTCCGCCCACCGGGACACCGAGGGCGAGTTCGCGGCCCGGTACGCGGTCGAGGGAGACCGGCCGACGGCCTTCGTCGTCCGCCCCGACGGCTGCCTGGGGGCCCGCCTCACCGACCCGGACCCGACCCGCCTGGCCGCTCACCTGGCCCGGGTCTTCGCCGCCCCCTAGAGCCCGTCTGACAATTCCCGCCGGGTCGGGCCCGCCCGGCACGCACGCTCGCCGCACGGCCGGAACGCCCGAGCAGCTCCGCTACGCGGGCGCCCCGGCCGCACGCCTCTAGGACCTGTCGCGGTCCTGCTCGTCCTTCCGGTCCTTCTTCTCGCGCGGGCTGTCGGCCGCCGCCGTGGCGACCTCCGCCGCCGCCGCGAACGTCTCCGGGACCGTGAACAGGGCTGCCACGCCACGGGCCGCCGCGCCCGTCGCCCGCACCACCGCCTCCGCCAGTTCCTCCACCATCACGGCCCCCTCGCCCCTCGGTCGAATGTTGCGCTTCACCCCTACTGACGTGCGGAGACGTCGAAAGGTTGAGCGGGCGGCGCGGTTCTCGCGGCGGTGACGAAGGCGCGGACCAGCTCGTGGTCCTTCACCCCGGGAGCCGACTCGACACCGCTGGAGACGTCGACGCCCCAGGGGCGGGCGGCGGCGATCGCCTCGGCGACGTTCCCGGGGGCGAGACCGCCCGCGAGGAGCCAGCGGCCCTCCGGCCGGGCCGCCTCCAGGAGCGAGAGGTCCCAGCGCGAGCCCGAGCCCGCCTTCGGCGAGTCGAGCAGCAGGATCTCCTCGCCGAGCGCGCCCACGCGGGTGTCGGGCCCGTCGGCGAGCGCGGTCGCCCGCCACAGGCGGGGGAAGACGGCGGCGGCGGCCTCGAACTCCGCGCGGCCGTAGCCGCGGCCGTGCAGCTGGAGCGCGTCGAAGCCCAGATCTGCCGCGATCCGGGCCGCCTCGGCGGCCGGGGTGTCGTTGACGACGAGGACCGACACCACGCCGTCCGGCACGTGCGCGACGAGTGCCGGCACCCGGCCCCGGTCGAGCCCCCGGACACTGGTCCCGCTGATGACCAGGCCGATCGCGTCCGCGCCCGCCTCGGCGGACACGTCGATGTCGGCGGTCGTGGCGAGCCCGCACACCTTGACGAACACTCTGTCGCTCCTCTGCTCCCGTCCCGGCGCCGCCGAGCCTACTGACCCGCCCGGGCGGCGTCGATCCGCCGCCCCCGCGTGCGCGGGAGGGCGGGGGACAGGAGCGGGGCGGGCGGGTGAAGGCGGGGGTCAGGGCCGGGGACCGACGGCCCGGCGGACCATTTCTGTTCGAGCGAAAAGGGCGACTAGGCTCACGCTCACCATGAACCAGCCCACGGAACCCAAGGCCGACAAGTCGGGCGTGCGCCGGCACAACCTGAGCCTCGTCCTCAGGACCGTCCACGAGGCCGGCGAGACCACCCGGGCCGCCGTCGCCGCCCGCGTCGGCCTCACCCGGCCGGCCGTCTCCTCCCTCGTGGAGCAGCTGCTCGACCTCGGGTTCCTGGTCGAGTCCGGCAAGACCTTCAGCGGCCAGGCGGGCCGCCCCGGCACCGTCCTCAAACCGGCCGGGACCGGCCCGGCGGGCCTCGGCGTCGAGATCAACGTCGCCTACGTCTCCGTCTGCCTCGTGGACCTCACCGGCACCGACCGCATCCGCCGCACCGTCCGCGTCGACAACCGCGCCGCCGCCCCCGACGTCCTCGCCCGCGCCGCCGGGATCGCCGCGGAGGCGCTCACCGAAGCCGAGGCGCTCGGCCTGGGCCCGGCCGGTGCCGCGCTCGCCCTGCCCGGCCTGGTCTCCGGCGGCACCGTCCGTCAGGCCCCCAACCTCGGCTGGCACGACACCCCCGCCGAGCGGCTCTTCGGCGACGCCCTCGCCGCGCTCCGCCCGATCGCGCCGCCGCTCGCCGTCGCCTCCGACAACGAGGCCAACATGGCGGCGCTCGCCGAGCTGCGCTTCGGCGCCGCCGACGGGCCCCGCACCTTCCTCCACCTCACCGGCGAGACCGGGGTCGGCGGCGCCGTCGTCGTCCACGGCGAGCTCCTGCGCGGCGCCCACGGCTTCGCCGGCGAGATCGGCCATCTGGTCGTGGACGCGGAGGGCCCCCGCTGCCGCTGCGGCTCGCGCGGCTGCCTGGAGCAGTACGCGGGCCAGGCCGCGCTCCTCGACGCGGCGGGCGCCGACACCGTGGACGATCTCGCCGCCCGCGCCGAGCGGGCGGAGCCCCGGGCGCTCGCGGCCCTCGGCGAGGCCGGCCGGATGCTCGGCCGGGCGCTCTCCGGCGCGGTGAACCTCCTCGACCCCGAGGCCGTCGTCCTCGGCGGCATCTACCCCCGCCTGCTGCCCTGGCTGGCCCCCGCCGTCACCGCCGAGCTCGCCGAGCGGGTCGTCTCCGGCCTCTGGCCCGCCGACGCCGCCCGGCTGCGCGCCGCCTCCCCGGCCACCGACGCGGCCCGGGGCGCCGCCGCCCTCGTCCTCCACGACGTCCTCGCCGACCCCCTCGCCCACGCCCCGGCCGTCCCCGCCCGCTGACCCCCGCCCGCCGGGCGGAAAGAGCGGGCGGGTGGAAGCGGCAGCTGGGCGGAGAGGGCAGGCGGGCGGAAAAGCGCAGGTGGGCCCGGCGAGGTTCGCACTAGGGTGCGGGGATGCCGGAGATCGTCGTTCCTCCCAAACCGCGCCCCGGAGACCGGGTCGCCGTGCTCTCGCCCGCCGCCGGGCTGCCCGAGGTGCTGCCGCTGCCCCACGAGCTCGGGCTGCGCCGTCTGTCCGAGGAGTACGGGCTCGTGCCCGTCGAGTACCCGACCACGCGCAGGCTCGGCGCGTCCGCGCGGGACCGGGCCGCCGACCTGCACGCCGCCTTCGCCGACCCCACGATCAAGGCGATCGTCGCCACCATCGGCGGCGACGACCAGATCACCGTCCTGCCGCACCTGGACGACGACCTGATCCGTGCCCATCCCAAGCCGTTCTTCGGGTTCAGCGACAACACCAACCTGCTGATGAGGCTGTGGAACCTCGGCGTGGTCGGCTTCCACGGGGCCTCGGTGATGACGCAGTTCGGACGGCCCGGCGCCGTCCACCCGGTCACCGACGCCTCCGTGCGGGCCGCGCTCCTCGGCTCGGGGCCGTACGAACTCCCGGCGCCGACCGACACCAACGACGTCGAGCGGCCCTGGGAGGACCCCCGCACCTTCGACTCCGCGCCCGTCATGGAGCCCGCCGGGCCCTGGCACTGGCACCGGGCCGAGCGGGTGGTCGAGGGCCGCAGCTGGGGTGGCTGCCTGGAGATCGTCGCCCAGCTCCTGATGGCCGGCGGGGAGATCGCCGACCCCGAGGCGTACGAGGGCGGGGTGCTGTTCCTGGAGACCTCCGAGATGCTGCCCTCCGCCGACGAGGTGTTCCGGATCCTGCGGGCCATGGGGGAACGGGGCCTGCTCGGCCGCTTCTCCGCCCTCCTCATGGGCCGGGCCCGCGCCTGGTCCTTCGACGCGCCGAACGACGCCGCCGCCCGAGCCGCCTACCGGGAGGCCCAGCGCGCCGCCGTGCTCCGCGCGCTCGACACCTACGCCCCCGGCACCCCGGCTGTGTTCGACGTGGACCTCGGCCACACCGACCCCCAGGTGGTGATCCCTTACGGCGGCACCGTCCGCGTCGACGGGCCCGCCCGGCGGATCACCGTCACCTACTGAGACGCGGCGCCCGCGAGGGCGCGCTCCCGCTACCCGGCCTCCCGCGCGCGGCGCACCAGATGGTCCCGGACCAGTGCCACGTGCGGGTGGGACGGCGGTCCTGGCCGCCGCACCAGGAAACCCGTGTTGATCGGCGGGTCCTCCGGCAGGTGCAGCGGCACGAGGGCGCCCGAGGCCAGCTCCGCCGCGCACAGGTAGCGGGGGAGGACGCTCACCCCGGCGCCGCCCGCGACCGCCGCCCGCACCGCCCGCAGGTCGGGCGCGGTCACCGCCGGCACGCCCGTCAGGCGCCTGCCGAAGACGTGGCGCCAGTAGCGGCGCAGGATCGGCAGGTCCTCGGCGTACGCGACGAGCGGCACGCCGTGCAGTGCGGCCGGTCCCTCCTCGGCGACCCGGCCGCCGATCCGCTCCGCCCACCCGGGCGAGGCGACCAGGACGAACTCCTCGTCGGAGAGCGGCAGCCAGGCGAGACTGCGGCCCCGGGGCCGTACCGTCGACACCACCAGATCGTGCCGCCCGGCCCGCAGTTCGTCGAGGAGCGGGTCGGTGAGGCCGAACGCGATCCGCAGCCGCACCCCCCGCTCCACCAGCGGCGCCAGTGTCGGCAGCGCGGTGTGCGACAGGTACTCGGCCGGGCCCGCCAGCCGCACCGGCTCCGCGGGCCCGTCCTCGCCGTCCGCCCCGTGCCACGCGCCGGCGGCGGCGCCGAGCGCGTCCAGCGGACCCATGATCCGGGCCGCCAGGTCGTCGGCGAAGGGGGTCGGCGCCACCCCGCGCGGCAGCCGCTCGAACAGCTCCCGCCCGAGCCGGCCCTCCAGGGCCCGGATCTGCGTGGTGACCGTCGGCTGCGACAGGCCGAGGACCCGGGCGCCGGCGGTGAAGGCGCCCGCCCGGTACACGGCGAGGAAGGTGCGCAGCAGGTTCAGGTCCGGCGGCCCCGCCGGTATCGCCGCTCTTCCCGGCGATCCATCGGAATTCCTATCGTCCACATGTCCGAGCCTATTGGATTCCCATGGGTCGGGGCCCCTACGGTCGAACCATCGCCGTCCGGCCGACCTCCCACCCGGAGGCGCGGGACGGCCGTCCCACCCCCGCGACTGAGAGGCCCCGCAGAACCATGTCGAAGATCCTTTTCGTGCTGACCGGCGCCGACCACTGGACCCTCGCCGACGGCACCGAGCACCCGACCGGCTTCTGGGCCGAGGAGGCCGCCGCGCCGTACGAGGCGTTCACCGCCGCCGGACACGAGGTCGTCGTCGCCACCCCCGGCGGCGTCGTCCCCACCGTCGACCGGGGCAGCCTCGCCCCCGAGGCCAACGGCGGAGCCGAGGGCGCCGCCCGGGTGGCCGCCACCCTCGACGCCTTCGCGGAGCTGCGCACGCCGCTCCGCCTGGAGGACGTCGACCTCGCCGAGTACGACGCCGTCTTCTACCCGGGCGGCCACGGCCCCATGGAGGACCTCGCCGTGAACGCCGACTCGGGGCGCCTGCTGGCCGGCGCCCTCGACTCCGGCAAGCCGCTCGCCGTCGTCTGCCACGGCCCCGCCGCGCTGCTCGCCGCCGTGCGCGAGGACGGCGGCAACGCCTTCGCCGGCTACCGCGTCGCCGCCTTCACCGACGCCGAGGAGACCCAGGCCGGTTTCGCCGACAAGGCGAAGTGGCTCCTGGAGACCCGGCTCCGGGAGGCCGGCGTCGACGTCCGGGCGGGCGAGCCGTGGGTCCCGAACGTCGTCGTCGACCGGAACCTGATCACCGGTCAGAACCCGTCCTCCTCCGCGCCCCTCGCGGCCGAGGTCCTGAAGGCGCTGGGCTGAGACCCGGTCAGGCCCCGGCCGCCGCCTCCCGGGCGATCCGGTCGAACTGGGCGCCCATGGCGGTGGCGAGGGCCTGGGCGGCGGAGAGCGGACGGACCATGACGGTGAAGTCGTCGATCAGTCCGTCCTCGTCGAAGTGGAGGAAGTCGCAGCCCTGGATCCGCTTGCCGTCGACGGTGGCGGTGAAGACGAGCGCGTGGTCGCGCCCGCCCGGGTCCGCGATCTCGCGGACGTAGGTGAAGTCCTCGAGGACGCGCAGGACCCCGCGCAGGATGGCGGCGGTCATCGGCTTGCCGGCGTACGGCTTGAAGGCGACGGGGCTGGTGAAGACGACGTCCTCGGCGAGCAGCGCCTCGACGCCGGCCTGGTCGCGGTTCTCGACGGCGGTACGGAAGGGGTGCACGGGACCTCCACGACGACTCTGGCTGTATTCAAAAAGTTGAATAGGTGTACTGGAGGGTAGGTTCCCGCGCGGGGCTTGTCCAGGGACCGGCCGGACGGCGGTGCCGGGGCGTCCGGCGGCCGGCCGTCACCCGGCGGACGACCGGCCGGGGACCTCGCCCCCGCTCGTCTCCCGGCCCCTGCCCGGAGGGCGCCGGCGCGCTCTCATCCGGCTCTCACGCGGGCCTTATCCCGGCCTCACACGGCGCCCCTACGTTCGCGCCCATGTTCTTCACCTACCTCCGGCGCGAACTGCGCCGCCGCAGAAAGGCGGCGCTCGTCGTCGCCTCCGGCCTGGCGCTCGGCATCGCGCTGGTCATCGTCGTGACCTCGGTCTCCGCCGGCATGAAGCAGGCCCAGGGGAAGGTCCTCGAATCCCTCTACGGCCTCGGCACGGACCTCACGGTGACCAAGGCCCAGGAGCGGCCCGCCGAGGGCGGGCAGCCGGCGCGGCCCCGTTTCGAGTTCCAGGGCCGGGGCGACGGTGAGGCGCAGAGCAGCGACCGGCTCATGGTCCAGGGCTTCCAGACCCTCGCCGACTCCACCGTCGCCACCGTCGCGCGGCAGTCCGGCGTCGACCGGGCGGTGGGCGGCCTCAGCCTCGTCAACCTGAAGATCGACGGCGAGTTCCGGCGTGGCGAGATCCAGCGCGGCGAAGGCCAGACGCAGGGCCAGGGGCAGGCGCAGGGGCAGACGCAGGGCCAGGGTCAGGGCCAGGGCTTCGGGCAGGGCGGGACCTCCGGCGGCCCCGGCGACACCGTCACCGGCGGCGGCGCCGCCTTCGACGTCGACTCCTTCACCCTCTACGGCACCGACGTCACCAGCCCCGACCTCGGCCCCCTCACCACCTCCACCGTCACCGAGGGCCGCACCTTCGCCGCCACCGAGACCGACGCCGCCGTCGTCGTGGTCGACAGCGCCTACGCCCAGCAGCAGGACCTCGCCGTCGGCGACGAACTCACCGTCAAGGGGGTGAAGTTCGAGGTCATCGGCATCGCCACCGCCGACAGCGGCCAGTCCACCGCCCAGGTCTACCTCCCGCTCCGCAAGGCGCAGACCCTGTCCGGCTCGGCCGGCAAGGTCACCACCGTCTACGTCAAGGCCACCGACTCGACGCGGATCGAAGCGGTCAAGGCCGCCATCCGGAAGAACGTCGCCGGGACCACCGTCACCACCTCCGCCGACCTCGCGCAGACCGTCTCCGGCTCCCTCGACACCGCCGCCGGCCTCGCCTCCAGCGTCGGCAAGTGGCTCTCGTACGCCGTCCTCCTCGCCGCCGTCCTCGTCGCCGGACTCCTCACCTCCTCCGCCGTCAGCCGCCGCGTCCGCGAGTTCGGCACCCTCAAGGCGCTCGGCTGGAAGTCCGGCCGGGTCACCCGCCAGGTCGTCGGCGAAGCCCTCGTCAACGGCGTCATCGGCGGCGCCCTCGGCATCGCCGTCGGCCTCGCCGGCGCCTACGCCGTCACCGCCGTCAGCCCCACCCTCACCGCCGAACTCGGCGCGGCCACCGCAGGGTTCGCCGGACGCGGCGGCGGCACGGGCTTCGGCGGCGGCATGGGCGGGCCCGGCGCGACCCGCACCGCCGCCGGCCGCAGCGTCGACATCGCGCTCACCGCACCCGTCAGCCTCACCACCGTCGGCCTCGCCGTCCTCCTCGCCCTCGCCGGCGGCCTCGTCGCCGGAGCCTTCGGCGCCTGGCGCGCCTCCCGGCTGCGCCCCGCCGACGCGCTGCGCCGCGTCGCCTAGGGCGTGTTTCGAAAGTCCCGCCTGCCCCGCGACGCCTGGCACGCACGCTCGCCGCGTTGTCGGGATCGTCCGAGTACGCCCGGTACGAGGACGACCCTCCGCCTTGCGATCGCACGCACCAGACGCCGCGGGGCCCGCCCTCCGGGCGGACGGCGCCACTTTCGAAACACGCCCTGGACCGTCTCCTCCGGAGGCCGGCCCGATCCGGACGACACGGCCCCGCCGCCCCGACCACCCCCGTACCGCAGGAGTCCCACCCATGTACGAACTCACCGGCGTCACCAAGCAGTACCGGCGCGGCCAGGAGAGGGTCGACGCCCTCGCCGGGATCGACCTGAAGATCGCCCAGGGCGACCGCCTCGTCATCCAGGGCCCCACCGGCGGCGGCAAGTCCACCCTGCTCCAGATGCTCGGCGGCCTCGACCGTCCCACCGCCGGCAGTGTCCTCCTCGACGGCACCGACCTCGGCAGGCTCTCCGAGGGACGGCTCACCGCCGTCCGCAGCCAGTACATCGGCTTCGTCTTCCAGAGCTTCAACCTCATCCCCACGCTCACCGCCCAGGAGAACGTGGAGACCGCGCTCGTCCCGCTCCGCGTCAAGCCCGCCGAGCGGCGCCGCAGGGCCGCCGAGGCGCTGGACTCCGTCGGCCTCGGCGAACGCCTGGGACACCTTCCCTCCGAGCTCTCCGGCGGCCAGCAGCAGCGGGTCGCGATCGCCCGCGCGCTGGTCAAGCGGCCGCAGGTGCTGCTCGCAGACGAACCCACCGGCAACCTCGACGAGACCACCCGCGACGAGATCGCCGACCTTCTCGAAGGGCTCTGGCGGGAACACGGCCTGACCTTCGTCATGGTCACCCACGACAGCGCCCTCGCCCGCCGCGCCCCGCGCCTCGCGACCATCCGCAAGGGCCGCGTCACGGTCTCGGAGAACCCGAAGGCGGTCACCGCGCGGGCCCCCGAGGAGGGTCGAGGCCCCGTCGGGGGAGCCTGAGACGCGGATCACGCCGGCGGCGCCTTGTTCGGCAATGCCGAACGGGGCGTACGGTGGCGTGATCCGATCACCGAGCGGGCAGAGGAGCCGGAACGCGCCATGTTCACCTTCACCTCCGAGGACGGCGTCCGCGTCCACGTGCACGCCTGGCACCCCGAGGGCCCCGTCCGCGGCGTCGTGCAGATCGCCCACGGCATGGGCGAGCACGGCCTGCGCTACGCCCCGCTCGCCGCGCACCTCACCGCCCGGGGATACACGGTCCTCGCCCCCGACCACCGCGGCCACGGCCTGTCCATGCACGCCGGCCCCGGGCACCTCGGGGCCGACGGCTGGAACCGCCTCGTCGGCGACCTCGCCACCCTCACCCGGACGACCCGTGACCGGCACCCCGGCGTCCCGGTCGTCCTGCTCGGCCACAGCATGGGCTCGTTCGCCGCCCAGCAGTTCCTCCTCGACCACCCGGAGCTCGTGGACGCCGTGGCGCTCTCCGGCACCACCGCCGTCGACGCCCTGCTCACCGCCCTCGCGACCGCGCCCCGGGCCGACCACGGCGCCTTCGGTATCTTCAACGCCCCCTTCGCCCCCGTCCGCACCGAGGCCGACTGGCTCAGCCGCGACGAGGCACAGGTCGACGCCTACCTCGCCGACCCGCTCTGCGGCTTCGGCCTCGACCTCCAGGGCCTCGCCCACATGGCGGACGCCGCCGGCCGGCTCGCCGCCCCCGCGGGCATCCCCGCGGGACTGCCCGTCGCCCTCTTCGTCGGCGACCGCGACCCGCTCAACGGCCGACTCGCCCACAGCGACCTGCTGGTCTCCCGCTACCGCGAGGCCGGCCTCACCGACCTCGCCTACCACCGCTACGAGGGCGCCCGGCACGAGGTCCTGAACGAGACCAACCGCGCCGAGGTCGTCGCCGACCTCACCGCCTGGATCGAGCGCGTCACGTCCTGAGCGCCCGCCGGGCCCCTCGGCCACGGCTTCGCGGGAGGCCGTTGTCAGTGGCGCCCCCTACCGTTCGGATCATGACGACGACGACCTATCTGGAGCTGTCTCAGGACGGCGGCGGTGCCCACAAGTTCTACGAAGTGACCGTCACGGGGCTGGAGGTGTCGGTCCGGTACGGCCGGATCGGCGCGGCCGGGCAGACCCAGCGCTCCTCCTTCACGACGCCGGAGAAGGCCCACGCGGCGGCGGCGAAGAAGATCGGCGAGAAGGTCCGCAAGGGCTACGCGCCCGCCGTCCCCGGACAGCGCGCCGCCCGCGCCGTCACGCGCCGCGCGGTCAGCTCCGCCCCCTCCACCGCCCGCTCCGTCGCCCCCGTCCTGTGGCGCTTCCGCACCGGCTCCGCCGCCTTCGGGATCCATGTGGACGAGGACCGGATCTGGGTGGGCAACCAGGCGGGAGACGTCTTCACCCTGGCCCACGGCGGCGAGGTGCTGGCCCGGTTCAGCCTGCCCGACGGCGTGAAGTGCCTGGTCGCGGACGACTTCTGGATCTACGCGGGCTGCGACGACGGCAAGGTCTACGACCTCTCCTCGAAGCTGCCGTTCGCCGCCTACGACATCACCTCCGACGTCGACATCTTCTGGCTCGACATCCACGAGGGCGTCCTGGACGTGGCCGACCGCTCCGGCCGGCTCACCGTCATCGACCACGAGGACGAGCACCAGTGGGCGCGCTCCGGCCGCGGCGAGCACGCCTGGATGGTGCGCGCCGACTCCCGCGCCGTCTACTACGGCGACACGCGGGGCGTCACCGCGTACGCCCACGACGGCTCCGGCGAGCTGTGGCACACCGGCACCGACGGCGCGGTGCTCTTCGGCTGGCAGGAGGACGCCGCCGTCTACGCGGGCACCGGCCGCAAGAAGGTGCAGCGACTGGCGAAGGGCGACGGCCGGGTCGAGGCGGTCTACACCTGCGACGCGGTCGTGTACTCCTGCGCCACCTCGCCCGGAGGCCGGTTCGTCTTCGCGGGCGACTCGTCCTCCTCCGTCTACTGCTTCGCCGAGGACGGCACCCGGCTGTGGAAGCTGGGCACCGGCGGCGGTTCGGCGCTCTCCATGCAGTACCGCGACGAGCGGCTGTACCTGGTCACCACCGACGGCTCGCTGGTCTGCGTGGACGCGAGCGAGGCGGCGATCGAGGCCGCCCAGCAGGGCAGCGTCCCCGTCGTCCGGGACGTCAAGCTGGCCGCCGCGCTGCCCACCTACACCCCGGCCACCGCGGTCTCCGCCGTCGCCGCCGTCGCGTCGGTGGGCGAGGTCCCGGCGGGCTCGATCGTCGTCGAGGTCGCCCCCGAGGGCGGCCGGAGCCGGGTCCGGGTGATCAGCCCCGGCTACGAGCCGTCGTGGAACGTGCAGTTCCCGCGCGCCATCCGCGAGCCCGGCGCCCGGTTTGTGGTCGAGGCCCTGCATCCGGCGGCCGGCGGCTTCTACCGGGTCCGCGGCGAGATCCGGCGCCTGCTGTGAGGGGGGACCCGGGCGACAAGGGGGCGTTCGAACCGGCGACGGGCGACGGACCGCCCCTCGCCGGGGACGCCGAGCAGCGCTCCCGGGAGGTCCGCTCCGCCCTCGACGGGCTCCGGCAGATCCGGCGGCTCACCGCCGCGCCCGGCGCCGGAACCGTCCCTGCCCTGTGGGAGCGGACCCGGCCGGTACGGGCCGTGGCGCTGGCCCTGGAGGGCGGCGGGATCGCGCCCTCCGCGGTGGACGCCTCCGGGGCGCGGACCGCGACCGGCTACCGGGTGCGGGCGGGGGAGCGGCCGGCCACCGCCGTCGTCGAGTGGCTGGGACCGCCCGGCTCCGGCGCGGCGGGCCAGGAGGCGGAGGCGCTCGCCGGCTGCGCCGGCGTCCTCGGGCGCCTCGGCTGGGAGGCACTGCTCTACAAGGGCCCGCGCGGCCGGCGCTTCCTGGAGGTCGAACCGGCGGGACCGGCCGGAACGGCCGCCGGCCCGGGCCCGTCCTGAGGGACGGGCACCGGGCCGGGCGAAGCGCGGCGCGCGGTCAGGCGATCGAGGCGGAGACGATCGCGGAGACGGCGATGTTGCAGGAGGCGGTCACCCAGACCGCCGGGTGCGGCTCCGGATCCACCAGGGTGGCGCCGAGCTTGCCGGGCGTCACCAGGTCGACCACCAGGAAGGCGACGGCCATCATCACCAGGCCGAGGAGGCCGAACGCCGCCGTGGAGGCCAGGCCCTTGCCGAAGTTGTCGTAGGTCGTCCAGATGGAGGTGAAGACGATCCCGCCGATGCCGAGCAGGGCGGAGCTGAGCAGGACGGCCGCGTTGCGGTTGCGGTCCTCCCATATCTGCCGGCCCAGCTTGCCGGGGGTCAGGATGTCCACCAGGACGATGCCGAGGATCAGCAGGACCACGCCGAGGGCGCCGTAGGCGGTGGCACGGCCGAGGCCGTTGACGATGTCGGTCATGGGAAGCCGGCTCCGGAGAATGGTGATCGCGAGCGATCGACGGTCATGGACCGGCAAAATCTAGCGCACGGAACAAGCCGGTCCGCCGTCCGCCCGGAGATCGGGCGGACGGCGGACCGGACGAGCGGGACCTCCCGGGGCGGATCAGGCGCCCGGCGGAAGGTCCTCGGCCCGCGAGCGGAGCCGGAGAGCGGTGACGATCTCGGCCGCTCCGACGGCGATCAGCCAGATCCCGCCGAGCAGCGTCAGCACCGCGACGGACTCCAGCGGGGAGACGATCAGCACCACGCCGGCGACGGCGCTGACGACGCCGAGGAGGACCTGCCAGCCGCGGGCCGGCATCGCCGGGTCCGAGGCCGCCGCCACGGTCTGGGTGATGCCGCGGAAGAGCCAGCCGATGCCGATCCACAGCGCGAGCAGCAGGATCGACTGCGTCGCGCCCCGGAAGCAGAACAGACCCAGCAGGATCGACAGGGCGCCGCTGATGAAGGCCATCACGCGCAGCGCGGTGGTGGCGTGCGTACCGAAGGCGGCGACCAGTTGCATCACACCGCTGAGGAGCAGGTAGAGACCGAAGAGCACCCCGGCCGCGAGCAGCGAGACCCCCGGCCACACCAGGACCAGCACGCCGAGGACGAGCGCCACGATCCCGGCGGTCAGCAGGGCCTGCCAGGCCGCTCCGGCGAGCATCGTCAGCGGGCCCGGCGGCACCCCGTCCCGGGCGGGCCGGTCGTGCGGGCGGTCATGCGTCTGCGTCATGGGACCGTTCTCCGTTCACGTGCCGTCGCTGCTCCTGGGTCCGCCGCCTCGTCACGCGCCGGCCACGCGCGCGTGCGCCCCGGCGTAGGAGCGGAGGAAGAGCGCCTCCGCCAGCGCCATCCGCTCGATCTCGGCGGGGTCGACGCTCTCGTTGGGGGCGTGGATGAGACACCCCGGCTCCTCCACGCCGATCAGCGCGATCTCCGCGTCAGGGAACCGGTCCGCGAGCACGTTGCACAGCGGGATCGAACCGCCCTGCCCCGACTGCACCATGTCCTCGCCGTACGCCTCGCGCAGCGCCGCCCCCAGCGCCGTGTACGCCGGCCCGTCGGTGCGCGCCCGGAAGGGCTGCCCGGCGCTCTCCGCCTCCACCTCGACCCGCGCGCCCCACGGAGCCGCCGCCACCAGATGGGCGGTGAGCGCCTCCCGCGCCTTCTCCGCGTCGGTCCCCGGCGGGACCCGCAGGCTCACCCGGGCCCGCACCTTCGCCTGCACGGCCGCGGAGGAGCCCACCACCGGCGGGCAGTCGATGCCGAGGACGGTGACCGCGGGCCGCGCCCACAGCTCGTCCGCGACCGAGCCGGTGCCGACCAGGCGCACCCCGTCCAGGACGCCCGCGTCGGCCCGGAACTGCTCGGGCGGATAGGACACCCCGTCCCACAAGCCGTCGGCCGCGAGCCCGGCGATCGCCGTGTTCCCGTGCTCGTCGCGCAGCCCGTCCAGGATCCGTACGAGCGCGGCCAGCGCGTCCGGCGCGGGGCCGCCGAACATGCCCGAGTGCATCTCGCCCCGGAGCGTGGAGACCGTCACCACCACGTTCGCCAGCCCGCGCAGGGAGGTCGTCGTGGTGGGGAGCCCCAGCGAGAAGTTGCCGGTGTCGCAGATCAGCAGGGCGTCCGCGTCGAAGAGTTCGGGCCGCAGCGGCACCAGCTGTTCGAGGCCGCCGGTGCCCTGCTCCTCCGAACCCTCCGCGACGAACTTGATGTGCACCGGGAAGCCGGCGCCCTCGCCCCCGCCGAGCGCCCGCAGCGCCGTGAGGTGCATGGCGATGTTCCCCTTGCAGTCCGCCGCGCCCCGCCCGTACCAGCGCCCGTCGCGGGCGGTCAGTTCGAACGGCGGGGTCCGCCAGGCCGCGTCGTCGAGCGGCGGCTGCACGTCGTAGTGGCAGTAGAGGAGGACGGTCGGCGCGCCCTCGGGGCCCTCGGCGTGGCCCACCACCGCGTCCGTGCCGTCCGGGGTGGTGACCCGCCGCATGTCGCTCAGCCCCGCCTCGGTGAAGGCCCGCACCAGGAAGTCGGCGGCCTTCGCGCACTCCTCGGGCGGGAACTGGCGCGGATCGGCCACCGAGCGCATCGCCACCAGCGCCGTCAGGTCCTCCTCGGCGCGCGGCATCAGGGCCCGGACCCGCTCCCGGAGCGCGGCGGTGTCGGTGGACTCGGGGCTCATGCGTACCCACTTCCCTCGGGCCGGGCCCGGGCGGCCCGGGCTCGGCGACGGCCACCCCAGTCAAGCAACGCCGGGCAAACGCCGCAAAACATGACTCAACTGGAGTATCAGGAGGGCTCCCGAGCGGCGGCCGGCGGGCCGCCCGCCGACAGTGGGGACGTACGCGTCCCCTCCCGCACCTGGAGAACGTCATGGCCGCCCACCCCAACCGACGCGACCTCGGGCTCCTCGTGCTGAGGGTCGGCACCGGGGCCGTGCTCGCCGCGCACGGCACCCAGAAGCTCTTCGGCTGGTTCGGCGGCGGCGGGATCGACGGCACCGCGCACGGGATGGAGGCGATGGGCTTCCACCCGCCGCGCCAGTCCGCCATCGCCGCGGGCCTCGGCGAGGCCGGCGGCGGCGCGCTGCTCGCCCTCGGCCTCGCCACCCCCGCCGCCGGAGCGGCCGCCGCCGGGGCCATGGCGGGTGCCGTCTCCGTGCACGCCCCGGCCGGCTTCTTCGCCCAGGCCGGCGGTTACGAGTACCCGGCCTTCCTCGGATTCACCGCCGCCGCCCTCGGCGTCACCGGCGCGGGCCGCTACTCCCTGGACCACGCCACCGGCCATGTCCTCGACCGCCCCTGGGTGGTGGCCACCGCCTTCCTCGGCTCGGCGCTCGCCGCCGCGGCCGTGGTCGGCAAGCGGGCCCAGGCCCGGGCGGAGAAGGCCGCCGCCACCGAGGCCGACCTGGCCAACGGCACCGACGGCGAGCAGGCCGACGGGACCGAGAGCACCGACGAGCCGGCCGCCGGCTGACACCCCGCGCGCTCCGCCCGCGTGGCACGCGCGCGCGTGCGGGGCGTTAGGCTCGCCGCAGAGGAAGGGACGGGCGCCGGGCAATGAAGATCGATCTCACGGACACCAACTCCAGCGCGATCAACAAGGCGATCCTGGAGGGCCGCAGGGCCGTCGGCACCCCCGCCGTCGGTGTCGTCCTCACCCTCGTGATCGTCACCGACGAGGAGAACGCCTACGACTCCGTGCGGGCGGCCAACGAGGCGTCGAAGGAACACCCTTCGCGCACCCTCGTGGTCGTCCGCCGCCGCGCCCTCTCGCCCCGCGAGCGGAACGTGACCCGGCTCGACGCCGAGGTCCGTCTCGGCACCGACGCGGGTTCCGGCGAGACGGTGCTGCTCCGCCTGCACGGCGAACTCGGCGCCCGCGCCGACTCGGTGGTGCTGCCGCTGCTGCTGCCCGACGCCCCCGTGGTCGTGTGGTGGCCGGTGGACGCCCCCGCCGTCCCCTCCAAGGACCCGCTCGGCGCCCTCGCCCAGCGGCGGATCACCGACATGTACGCGGTCGAGGACCCGCTCGGCGCGCTGGACGCCCGGGCCGCCTCGTACGCCCCCGGGGACACCGACCTCGCCTGGACCCGCCTCACGCCCTGGCGCTCCATGCTGGCCGCCGCCCTCGACCAGGCCGGGAAGGACGTCGTCTCGGCGGCGGTCGAGGCCGAGGAGGACAATCCGAGCGCCGAGCTGCTGGCCCGCTGGTTCGAGGTCCGGCTCGGCGTCCCGGTGGAGCGGATCGTCTCCGGGGGCCCGGTCGTCACCGCGGTCCGGATGGGCACCCCGCAGGGCGAGATCCGCATCGACCGTCCCGAGGGCCCGGTGGCCCGGCTCGCCATCCCCGGCCAGCCGAGCCGCGTCATGGCCCTCAAGGTCCGTACGACCGCGGAGCTGATCGCCGAGGAGCTGCGCCACCTCGACCCGGACGACGCCTACGCGGCGGCCCTGGAGGGGCGTTCCTCCTGAGCCGCCGCGCGGTGGGCCGGGCGGTCAGCCCCGGGCGTCCAGCTCGGCCACGGCGGCCGAGGCGAACGCGTGGTCCTGCTCCGGAGCCCCGCCGCCGACGCCGAGGGCGCCGACCAGGCGTCCGTCGCGGTGGACCGGGACCCCGCCCGCGATGAAGAGCAGGGGCCGGTCCAGGGCCGTGGTCAGGCTGTGGAACGGCCCGTCCGGCTTGACCAGTTCGACGAGCTCGGCGGTCGGGGCGTCGAGCTGGAGCGCCGTGTACGCCTTGCGGGTGCTGGTCTCACCGGAGATCAGCACGGAGCGGTCGTCCCGGCGGAAGGCGAGCAGGTGCCCGCCCGCGTCCAGGACGGTGACGCTCACGGTGGCCCCGGCGGCCTCGGCCGCGCGCCCCGCGGCGGCCAGCAGCGTCTCGGCGTCGGCGGTGGTCAGCGGGGTGACGGTGGTGGTGCTCATGGTGCTCTCTTCTCCTTGAGGGGCGGGGTGCGGCGGGTCAGTGGTGGACGGGGGTACGGGCGGGGGCGGCGTCCGGGGCGGGCGCCGGGGCCCGGCGCTCCAGCGCGGCGGACCAGAGGGCGAGCCCCAGGGCGGCGGCGGCGAGCGCGGCGCCGACCCAGTTCGGGGAGGTGTAGCCGAAGCCGCCGGCGATGACGAGGCCGCCGAGCCAGGCGGCGAGCGCGTTGCCGAGGTTGAAGGCGCCGATGTTGACGGCCGAGGCCAGGGTGGGCGCGCCGTGGGCCTGATCGAGGACGCGCTTCTGCAGCGGCGGCACGGTGGCGAAGCCGAGCGCCCCGACGAGGAGGACGGCGACCGCGGCGAGGGCCTTGTGGTGGGCGGCCGCGGTGAAGAGCGCGAGGACGACGGCGAGCCCGCCGAGGGTGACGTACAGCAGCGGCATCAGCGCGCGGTCGGCGTACCGGCCGCCGATCAGGTTGCCGAGGAACATGCCGGTGCCGAAGAGGACGAGCAGCCAGGTGACGGCGCCCTCGGAGTAGCCGGCGACCTCGGTCATCATCGGGGCGATGTAGGTGATCGCGGCGAAGACGCCGCCGAAGCCGAGCACGGTCATCGCCATCGCGAGCAGCACCTGCGGATTGCGGAAGGCGGTGACCTCCCGGCGCAGCCTGGCCCCTTCGGGAGCCGGCATGGCGGGCACGAGCCGGGCGATGCCGAGCAGCCCGACCACGCCGAGCGCGGCGACGACCGCGAAGGTGGTGCGCCAGCCGACGGCCTGTCCGATGAAGGTGCCGAGCGGCACGCCGACGATGTTGGCGACGGTCAGTCCGGTGAACATGGTGGCTATCGCGCCCGCCTTCCGGTCCGGCGCGACGAGCCCGGCGGCGACGACGGACCCGATCCCGAAGAAGGAGCCGTGCGCGAGCGAGGCGATCACGCGGCCGGTCAGCATCATTCCGAAGCTCGGGGCGAGCGCGGAGATCACGTTCCCGACGACGAAGAGGCTCATCAGCACCATGAGCATCCGCTTGCGGCTCACCCGGCCGCCGAGCACGGTCAGCAGCGGCGCCCCGACGACCACGCCGAGCGCGTAGCCGGTGACCAGCAGGCCCGCGGTGGGGATGGAGACGCCGTAGTCGGCGGCGATGCCGGGCAGCAGACCCATGATGACGAATTCGGTCGTGCCGATCCCGAAGGCCCCGACGGCCAGGGCGAGCAGAGCGAGCGGCATGGTTCCCCGCTTCCATAATTGCTTGAGAGGGCTTGTTACGTGCCACCACAATAATTGCAGACGCGCCATATCTGCAAACGCGGCTAATCGGTGCAGGCTGACTTGATGGGTGAGGGCGGGCCACCCCTCTGTCCGAAGTGCGCGGGCGCGCGCCCCGTGGCGCCGGGGCCGCCCGAGCCGACGTCCACGCGGCGAATCCTTTTCTCACCCCTGGTGCATACGGGTGATCTTGGGGCATTGCCGAACTTCCGCGTGTCTATGATCCACTGCTGTGACAGAGAGTGAGTACGCGGGAGCCCTGCGCGACGCCGACGCGGCGGACGTGGTCATCGTCGGAGCCGGCCCCGCCGGCCTGGTGCTCGGGAACATCCTGCTGAGCCACGGAGTCGACTGCGTCGTCCTGGAGCGCGCGGACCGGGACGCCGTGGAGAACCGGGCGCGCGCCGGGTTCCTGGTGCCGCACACCGTGCGGGTCCTGGAGCGCAACGGCCTCGACGCGGGCCTGCGGCGCCGCGGCCGGGAGCACGGCGTCTGCGAGTTCCGCACCGAGGACGGCCGCTTCCGCCTCGACTACCGCCGGCTCGGCCTCGGCGAGCCCCACACCGTCTACCCCCAGCACGATCTGGTCGCCGACCTGCTGGGCCTGTACCTCGACGCCGGGGGGCGCGTCCGCTTCGGCACGGAGGCCGTCGCCGTGTCCGACGCGGACGGCCCGACCCCCGCGGTGACCGCACGGGAGGCCGACGGGCGCCCCGCGCGCCACCGGGCCCGGTACGTCGCCGCCTGCGACGGCCGCCACGGAGTGGGCAGGCGCTCCCTCCCGCCCGGCACCGCGCGCCACCACCACGACCACGGCGTCTCCTGGCTCGGCCTGCTCGCCGAGGCGCCGCCGAGCCTGGACGCCGTGGGCTACGCGATCCACCCGCGCGGATTCGCCGGACACATGGCCCGCTCCGCCGACCTCACCCGCTACTACCTCCAGTGCGCCCCCGGCACCCGCGCCGACGCGTGGAGCGACGACCGGATCTGGGACGAACTCGCCCTGCGCATGCGCGCCTCCGCCTACGGACCGCTGGTGCGCGGCCCGATCGCGCAGCGCGCCGTGGTCGACCTGGAGTCCGACGTGATCGAACCGCTGCGCCACGGCTCGCTGTTCCTGGTGGGCGACGCCGCCGCCCTCATCAGCCCGTCCGCCGCGAAGGGCGCCAACCTCGCGGTGCTGGAGGCCGAGATCCTGGGCCGCGCCCTCGTCGACGCCCTCGTCCACGGCGACCCCGGCGGCCTCGACCGCTACTCCGAGCGCTGCCTGCCCCACATCTGGCGCGCGCAGGAGTTCTCCCGCTGGATGATCCGCCTGCTCCACGCACTCCCGGACCCCGACGGCGACCCGCTCTTCCGGGAACGCCTCCGCCAGGCGCGGATCGCCGGGCTCCGCGACTTCGCCTCCGCCCAGCACTGGTTCGCGGAGAACTACACCGGCATCTGACGCGGCATCGACTGCTGTGCCCGAGGCCCCTCGTACCCACCACCACCGCTCCTCCGACCCCTTCTCCCTCCCTCATCCCGCTCCCTTCACCCATGGACAGGGAATGCACTCCGAACCTCCCTTCACCGCGCCCGCGCACCCGACCCCGGCACCCCACGGCGCCGACGACACCGGGCGGCTCGGCGCGACCGCCCGGTTCGTCCGCGAGCAGGACACCTCCCTCCTGCTCGCCCGCGTGCTGCCCGGCCTCGACGGACCCGAGCTGCGCGCCTTCACCGACCAGTGCCGCTTCGCGCACGCCGCCGTCCTGGTCTTCCCGCCCGACGAGGCCGCGCTGCGGTCGGCACTGGCGGGCTGCGGGCTGGACTCCGATGCTCCGGCCCGGCCCAGCGTCGTCGTCCGGGACCGCCTCGCCGTACGGTACGGCCACCGCGCCGCCGATCTTGACGTAAGGATTCTCCGCCCCGCCGTCCAGGGCCCGGCCGGAGAACACCGGGCGGTCGAGGTGTTCGCGCTCACCGTGCCCCCGGGCTCCGCGCGGTCGGGCATCGCGGCCGGCGAACGCGCGCTGGACCACGAGGCCCACCTCGCCTTCGACGTCGAGCGGCCCGACCCGCTCGTGCTGCGCGGGCTGCTCGCGAGCTTCGCGCGGCACGGCGCGTCCCCCGACGGCGGCGGCTACAACCCGCACGAGGACGGCACCGTCTTCTACCTCGCCGCCCCCGACGGCACCAAGACGCCCTACCGGAGGGTCGAGCTGTACGCGCGCGGCGACCACCGCGACGTCCTGGACGAGCATCTCCGCCGGGCCCCGGCCCCGTGGTCCGCCTCCCCGCACGGCGCCGCGCAGCCGGCGGAAACGCTCCTGCGGCTCCTCACCGGCGCCTGGACCACCCAGGCCCTGGCCACCTGCGCGGAACTCGGGCTCCCGGAAGCCCTGGACCTCCACGCCGGCACGCCCGTCCCCGAACTCGCCCGCGCGGTCGGGGCACATCCGGAGAGCCTCGCGGTCCTCCTGCGGTACCTCGCCATGCTCGGCGTGGTCGCGGACGCCCCAGACGGCTTCCGGCTCACCGACGTCGGAGCGCTCCTGGCGGAGGCCGCCCCGTCCTCGATGCGACCGCTGGCCCTGATGTACGGCGGACCGTTCTACCGGTCGTTCGCCCATCTGACCCACACCGTGCGCAGCGGGGAACCCGGCTTCGAGCACCTCTACGGCGAGAACCACTTCGACCACTTCGCCCGCGACCCCGAACTCGCGGCCCTGTTCGACCGGTCCATGGTGGCGAGCGCCCCCGTCTTCGACGCCCTCCCGTCCCACCCCGTCCTCACCGCCGCGGCCACCGCCCCCGGCGGCCCCCGCACCGTCGTCGACGTGGCGGGCGGCACCGGGGCGCTGCTCGGCCGGGTGCTGACCGCCCACCCCACCCTGCGCGGCACCCTCCTGGAACGCCCCCACGTCCTCGCCGCCGCCCGCGAGCACCTGGCCGCCCTGGAGGCGGAGGGCCGCTGCGCCTTCCAGGAGGGCGACTTCGCCGACGTACCGGCCGGCGCCGGCGTCTACCTGCTCTCCCGCGTCCTGCACGACTGGGACGACGACCGCTGCCGGAGCATCCTGCGGCACTGCGCCGCCGCCATGGGCCCCGACGCGGACCTCCTCGTCGTCGAACGGCTGCTGCCCGACGACGGCTCCCCCTCGCTCGCGACCGCGTGGGACCTCCACATGAGGTGCAACACCGGAGGGAGCGAGCGCACCGCCGCGCAGTACGCCCGCCTGTTCGCCGCGTGCGGACTCGAACTCGTCGGCCACACCCCGCTCGCCCTGGGCGCGCACGCCCTCCACGTCCGCGGGGCGGCGCCGGACGTCACGGCGTGAGCCAGCGGCGCAGCAGCCTGCTGACCGCCGGCATCGCCGCGTAGGTCATCAGCACGTTGAACACGCACGCCACCACCGCGCTGCTGAGCAGGACGGGCAGCGCGGTGAGGCGGGGGACGAGGAAGAGGCTGCCGAGCACGGAGATCGGGTAGATCGCCAGCGTCGCGCTGACGGCCATCTTCCACCGGGGCGGAGCGGGGCGGGTCGAGCCCGGCTTCACGAACCAGGTCTCCATGCCGGTCAGCTTCCGCCGGGCGATCTCGGTGTGGTGGTGCCCCTCGCAGTCGGCGAACCAGGCGGCCCGCTCGGGCGACTCCTGCCACGTGCGACAGGCCTCCGCGTCGCGGAAGCGGTGCACGAGGAACCAAGGGGCGTCGCCGCCCGCGGAGCGGAAGAAGCCGTAGCCGAGATGCCCGGGAAAGGTCGCCGCGCAGTCGAGGATGCCCTTCGCCCACCGCTCGAACGCGGCCTCGTGGCCGGGCTCCACCCTGCGGGCTATCAGGAGGGTCACCTCTCCGCTGTCGGCGGGGACGGCGGCTCGCTCCAGGGCGGTGGCGGTCATGGACGCTCCTCGTGATCACGCGCGCCCGGGGCCACTGTACGCGGCGCACGCCGAGGCGCCACCCGCCCGGTCGGGCGAGTGGCGCCTGGAGCCCGTCCGACACCCCCCAGCGTCAGACGCGCTGCCAGAGGGCCGGGACGTTCGGAGGCTCCCAGCCCGACTGGGCCTGGTGGCCCTGGAGACAGCGGTAGGTGGAGCCGCCGTACGTGACCGTGGCCCCGGCCGCGTACACCGTGCCGGCCTTCCACGTGCCGCCCGGCTCCGGCTCGCCCGGGCCGGGGCCCGGGCCGGTGCCGCCGGTCTTCAGCGTCAGTCCGTAGTTCGACAGGATCGGGTTCAGCGGCTGGAAGAAGGTGGTGCCGCCGCTGGAGCAGTTGCCGGAGCCGCCCGAGGTCACGCCTTGCGCCTGGCTGCCGGAGATGTACGAGCCGCCCGAGTCGCCCGGCTCCGCGCACACCGTCGTGCGGGTCACACCGGAGATCGTGCCCTCCGGGTAGGTCACGCTCGTGTTGTGCTGCTGGATCGTGCCGCAGTGCCAGCCGGTCGTCGAGCCCGACCGGCAGACCGAGGAGCCCACCGGCTGGAGCACGGATCCGGTGACCTGCACGTTCGCGCCGCCCGCGCCCTTCACGTACGGGGTCGACGTCCAGCTGCTGTTCGCCGCGACCCACGCCATGTCGCTGCCGGGGAAGACCGACGCCTGGAAGCTGCCCTGCGCGACCTGGTTGAAGCCGCTGGTGGACTGCCCGGCGCGACCGCAGTGACCCGCCGTCGCGAAGCCCTGCGTGGTGCCCTTGGTCACCGCGAAGCCGACCGAGCAGCGTCCGCCGCCGCCCATGTAGTACGCGTCACCGCCCCGGATGTCGTACAGGGGGCGCGGCGCCTCGGCGCTCCGCACCACCCGCACCAGCTCCCTCGGCACCCCGGTCGCGGCGGCCAGGCGCGCCCCGGCGCCGGCCCGGACCTCCTCGACGACCAGGACGTTCGCCCGCACGTCCACGTACCGGACCGGCGCCTCGGCGCCCGCCGCCCGGTCCAGGGCCTCCTTCGCCCGCTCCAGGGCGGAGAGGTCGTGCCGGACCAGCCGGGCCGTCGCCCCGGCCTCCCGGATCGCGGCCAGGTCGGAGGCCCGGGTGGTGGCCACGGTCAGGGCGCCGGACTCGGCGCCCGCGACCCAGGCGCCGGCGAAGGAGCCGGCCAGCCGGTCGCGGAGCCGGGCCGCGGTGGCGCCCGCCTCGGCCTCGTTCACCAGGCGGCGCTCGGCCTGGGCCCGGGTCAGGCCCAGATCGCGGCCCATCGCGGCGAGCAGCTCGGGCCGCGCCTCGGCGGCGCCGAGCGTCCGGGCGGCGCTCTGCAAGGCGGGGGCGGTCCCGGGGGAGGGCTGCGCGGCGCCGGCGGAGCCGGTCTGCAGTCCGGCCAGCACCATCCCGGCGGCGGCCAGCGCGGTACACGCCGCGCGGGCGTGTCGTCGGAGCATGGGGAGTCTCCTCGGTTCTCGGTGGGGGATCTGCGGAGAACCGTAGGAACAGGCCCGGCCGGGCGGGAGCCTCCACCCGGCCCCTCCCCGGGCGTTATGGCCCCGGGCGGTGTCGGTGGCGGCCGGTACGGTGCGCCCATGAGCGTTCCCGAGGTCGTCCCTATCGCGTACGAGCCCGACCACCGCACCGCCACCATCGGCCGGTGGGACGGCGGCCAGTTCCTCGCCTCGGTCACCGCCGGCTTCCCGGAGGGGTGGACCCCGGTGGCCGACTGGCGGCGCCACAAGCGCTGGTTCGCCGTCCTGCACCGCTTCGACGGGGCGGGGCGCCACCTGGGGTCGAGCATCACGTCCACCGGGACGGCGGAGGACGACGAGCGGCGGGCCGTCGAGGACGCCGGCGCCCTCCTCGACGGGTGGCTGGACGCCCTGCCCGGGCGGAGGTACGAGTCGATCGCCGTCGCGCCCTTCGCCGTACGGTTCGAGGGGGTCCTGTTCGGACTGGTCGCGGAGAACCACGGCGAGGAGAACCCGGACGGGAAGGACTGGGCCGAGCTCTATCCCGACGGGCTCGGCTTCACCGATCCCTGGGACGGCACGTACGACACCTGACGAGCGGTCAGGACAGCGCGTCCGCCGTCCGGCCCGCACTGCGGGACAGCGCCTCCGCGTGCGCGTCGCGGGCGTGGGCGAGGACGGTGGCGGCGCGGGCGGCCGCGCGACCCTCGGGGTGCCAGCCGAGGAGGTGGCGCCAGAGGAGCGGGGCGCCGGTCAGGGGGCGGGTGACGATGCCCGGGGTGGCCGGGAAGGTCGCCCGGCAGAGGCCCACCGCGCGGCCCACCTGGACCAGGTGGACGCAGGACGCGGTGTCCGTCTCGTACACCCGGGCGGGGGTGAAGCCGGCGCGCACGCAGGCGGCGGCGAAGCAGTCGCCGAAGCAGCCGTCGCCGGGCACGTCCGTCCAGTCCTCGGCGGCGAGTTCGGCCAGTGCCACCTGCGGGCGGGCGGCCAGCGGATGGCCGGTCGCCAGCATCACGTACACCGGGTCGCGGGCCACCTCCGTCCAGGCGAGCCGGCCGGCCTCCGGCGGGGCGCTCTCGCCGCAGACGCCGACGAGCGCGAAGTCGAGCCGCCCGGCGACCACCCCGCGGGCGACCTCCCGCTCCGACCAGGAGGTGTACGTGGTCACCTGCGCGTCCGGCTCCGTCCGGGCGAGCCGGTCCACGAGGCCGCCGAGCAGCGGGCCGTGCGTCCCGCCCAGCCGGTGGCCGGCGGCGCCGTCCCGGGCGAACCGGACGGCCTCCTCCTGGAGTCCGCAGACGGCGGGCAGCACCACCCGGGCCCGCTCCAGCACCAGATCACCCAGCGCCGTGGCCCGCACTCCTTCCCGCCCGCGGACGAACAGGGCGCCGCCCAGGGCCCGTTCGATCCGCTTCAACTGCGCGCTGAGGGCCGGCTGCGCCAGTCCGAGGGCGGTGGCCGCACGGGTGAGGCTGCCGGCCTCCGCGATGGCCCGGACCGTCTTCAGATGCCGCAACTCCAAGTCCATGCACCCAGCTTGACGGCGTCCGCCTGACAGGTCCAGACCAAGGAAAGTCCTATCGGGCGCGAAGCCGCTCCGGCAGCCAGCGCAGTTGCGCCGCCTGCTGGAACACGCCGCCGCCCTCGTGGTCGTTGAAGTCGTAGACCTCGATCGCCTTGTCCTCGTGCGCGTACGCGTTGAACGCGGCGAACACCGTCGACGGCGGGCAGGTCTGGTCCTCCAGGGCGGTGGAGAACAGCGCCGGAGCCGTCGCGCGGGCCGCGAAGTGCACCCCGTCGAAGTAGGCGAGGGTCTCGGCGACCCGCTCCCGCCGGCCCCGGTGCGTCTTCAGGTAGTTGCCGATCTCCCGGTACGGCGTGCGGTCCGTGACCGTCGTCGCACGCGGGAAGTCGCAGAGGAACGGCACGTCGGGCGCCACCGCCGCCAGATCCCGCACCAGACCCGAGACGGCGACCGCGATGCCGCCGCCCTGGCTGATGCCCGCCACGGCGGTGCGGGCCGCGTCCGCGAGCGGATGCGAACGGGCCGCCTCCACCGCGCGCACCGCGTCCGTGTACACCCGCCGGTAGTAGTACGCCTCCGGGTCCTCGACGCCCCGCGTCATGAACCCCGGGAACGCCGGCGCGCTGCCCACCGGATCGGCGGTGTCCCCCGGCGCCCAGCCGCTGCCCTGGCCGCGCGTGTCCATCACGAAGTGCGCGAACCCGGCCGACGCCCACAGCAGATGGCTGTGCGCCAGGCCGCGCCCGCCGCCGTACCCCACGAACTCCACGACGACCGGCACCGGTTCGGTGATCCCCGCCGGGAGGACCAACCACCCCTTCACCGGCTGCCCGCCGAACCCGGCGAAGGTCACGTCGTACGTCTCCACCGTCGCGAGCCCCGTCGCCACACGTGCGAACCGCGCGTCCAGCTCGTGCTCCCGCGCCTCCCCCAGCGTCTTCGCCCAGAAGGCGTCGAAGTCCTCGGGCTCGGTCGACGCGCTGCGGTACTCGCGGAGCCGGTCGAGGGGGAGGTCGAAGAAGGGCATGCGCACCGCCTGGTCAGAAAGCCACGTCCGAGAGGTCGACCGGTCCGACCGGCCCGGCCCACCCTAGCCCGCACACCCGCCGAATTCATATACGTGAACGCCGCCGCACGGGCGTGCTCGACGTCCCTCCCCGGTGGGCAGCATGAAGGTGCGCCGCGCGAGCCTTCTTCACGGACGGGGGCGCGGAGGCCAAGGTGGGGGCCGGAACGGCGAACGGAGGGGTGCGGTGAGGGTCGGAGTGCTCAAGGAGGCACGGGACGGCGAGCGGCGGGTGGCGGCGACGCCCGCCACGGTGGAGCGGATCCGCGGGCTCGGCTACGAGGTCGTCGTCGAGCCGGACGCGGGCGCGGCGGCGGGCTTCCCCGACGACGCCTACGAAGCGGCCGGCGCGCGGATCGGCGACGCGGTGGAGGCGGACGTCGTCCTCGGGGTGAACGCCCCGGGGCCGGACCGGCTGGACCGGATGCGCCCCGGGGCCGCGGTCATCGCGCTGTTTGCCCCGGCCTCCGACCCGGCGGCGGTCGAGGAACTGGGCCGGCGCCCCCTCACCGTCCTGTCCCTGGACGCGGTGCCCCGCATCAGCCGCGCCCAGTCCATGGACGTCCTGTCCTCGATGGCGAACATCGCCGGCTACCGCGCGGTGATCGAGGCGGCCCACGCCTTCGGCCGCTTCTTCACCGGCCAGGTGACCGCCGCCGGCAAGGTCCCGCCGGCCCGGGTCCTCGTCGCCGGCGCGGGCGTCGCCGGACTCGCCGCGATCGGCACCGCCGGCTCGCTCGGCGCGATCGTCCGGGCCACCGACCCGCGCCCCGAAGTGGCCGACCAGGTCCGCTCGCTGGGCGGCGAGTACCTCGCCATCGACTCCCCGGAGACGGAGGTCTCGGCCACCGGCTACGCCAAGGAGATGGGCGACGACTACAAGGCCCGCGAGGCCGCCCTCTACGCCGCCGAGTGCCGCGAGGCCGACATCGTCATCACCACCGCCCTGATCCCCGGCCGCCCCGCGCCCCGCCTCATCACCGCGGAGACGGTCGCCGCCATGAGACCCGGCTCGGTGATCGTGGACATGGCCGCCGCCAACGGCGGCAACGTCGAGGGCACCGTGCCGGGGGAGCGGATCGTCACCGCGAACGGCGTCACCATCCTCGGCCACACCGACCTGGCGGGACGCCTGCCCGCCCAGGCCTCCCAGCTGTACGGCACCAACCTCTTCCACCTGCTCACCCTCCTCACCCCCGGCAAGGACGGCGTCCTCGTCCTGGACTGGGACGACCCCGTGCAGCGCTCGGTCACCGTCGTACGCGACGGGGAACCGTCCTGGCCCCCGCCGCCCGTCCAGGTCTCCGCCGCCCCCGCGCCCGCCGACGACACCCCGCGGCCCGTGTCCCCGGTGAAGGAGCCCATGACGGCGGGGCGCCGCTTCACCGGCGTCGCCCTCGGCGCCCTCGCGCTCCTCCTCGCCGTCGGCTTCGCCCCGGCCGCGCTCCTGCCGCACGTCACCGTCTTCGTGCTCGCGATCGTCATCGGCTACTACGTCATCGGACACGTGCACCACGCCCTGCACACCCCGCTGATGTCGGTGACCAACGCGATCTCCGGGATCATCCTGGTCGGCGCGCTCCTCCAGATCGGACACGGCGGCACCCTCGTCACCGTGCTGTCGGCCGCCGCGATCCTGCTGGCGAGCATCAACGTGTTCGGCGGCTTCGCGGTGACCCGCCGCATGCTCGCGATGTTCAACAGGAGCTGACATGTCCGCCACCCACGCCGCACAGGCCGCCTACCTCGTCGCCGCGCTGCTGTTCATCCTCGCCCTCGCCGGTCTCTCGAAGCACGAGTCGGCCCGCCTCGGCAACGCCTTCGGCATGCTCGGCATGGGCGTCGCCCTCGTCGCCACGGTCGTCCTCGCCGCCGACCGGGGCATCGCCGCCGGCGCCGCCGGGCTGCTGGCCGCCGCCATGCTCGCCGGCGCCGTCATCGGCCTGTGGCGGGCCCGGGGCGTCGAGATGACCGGCATGCCCGAGCTGATCGCGCTCCTGCACTCCTTCGTCGGGCTCGCCGCCGTCCTGGTCGGCTGGAACGGCTACCTGGAGGTCGAGCGCCGCCCCGGCGGCCCCGAGGCCGCCGCCCTCGACACGGTCGGGACCCTCGGCATCCACCACGCCGAGGTCGTCATCGGCGTGTTCATCGGCGCCGTCACCTTCACCGGCTCCGTCGTCGCCTATCTGAAGCTCGCCGGCCGGATCGACTCCAGACCGCTCATGCTCCCCGGCAAGAACGTCCTCAACGTCGGCGCGCTCGCCGTCTTCGCCGTCCTCACCGCCCGGTTCACCGTCGTGCCCTCCCTCGGGGTGCTGATCGCGGCGACGGCCGTGGCGCTGGCGCTCGGCTGGCATCTGGTCGCGTCGATCGGCGGCGGGGACATGCCCGTGGTCGTGTCGATGCTCAACAGCTACTCCGGCTGGGCGGCCGCCGCCTCGGGCTTCCTCCTCGGCAACGACCTGCTGATCGTCACCGGCGCGCTCGTCGGCTCCTCGGGCGCCTACCTCAGCTACATCATGTGCCGGGCGATGAACCGCTCCTTCCTCTCCGTCATCGCCGGCGGCTTCGGCATGGAGGCCCCGGCCGGCTCGCGGGTCGACTACGGCGAGCACCGGGAGATCACCGCCCGGGGCGCCGCCGAACTCCTCGGCGCCGCCCGCTCGGTGGTCATCACCCCCGGCTACGGCATGGCCGTGGCCCAGGCCCAGTACCCGGTGGCGGAGCTCGCCTCCAAGCTCCGCGCCCGGGGCGTCGAGGTCCGCTTCGGGATCCATCCGGTCGCCGGCCGGCTCCCCGGGCACATGAACGTCCTGCTGGCCGAGGCGAAGGTGCCGTACGACATCGTCCTGGAGATGGACGAGATCAACGGCGACTTCGCCGACACGGACGTCGTCCTGGTCATCGGCGCCAACGACACGGTCAACCCCGCGGGCGCCGAGGACCCGGGCAGCCCCCTCGCCGGCATGCCGGTCCTCACCGTCTGGGAGGCGGGTCAGGTCATCGTCTTCAAGCGCTCGATGGCCTCCGGCTACGCGGGTGTCCAGAACCCCCTCTTCTATCGCCCCAACACCACGATGCTCTTCGGCGACGCCAAGGACCGGGTGGAGGACATCGTCAGCGCCCTGTGAACACCTGGTCGGTCGTCGTGACGACGGCGCAGCGGCCCGCCGCCCACTCCAGGGCCATCCGGTGCTCGCGCTCGGAGAAGTCCGCCACGGCGTCCGCCACGACGAAGGTCCGGATGTCGCGCATCCACGCGTCGCAGGCCGTCATCAGGACGCCGATGTGCGCGTACACCCCGGTGATCACGAGCTGGTCGCGGCCCTGCTCGCGCAGCAGCTCCAGGAGGTCGGTGCGGACGAAGGCGCTGTACTTCCACTTGGTGAGGAGGATGTCGCCGGGCTCGGGCGCGACCGCGTCCGCGACGGCGACGGCGTGCGGGTCGTCCGGGACGCCGGGGCCCCAGAAGTCCTGCTGGAGGCCCCGCTGTTCGGGCGTCTGGCCGCCGGGCTGGGCGGTGTAGACGACGGGCACGCCGAGCCGGGCGGCCTCCTTGCGGAGCAGGTTCAGGTTGGCCAGGAGGGCGGTGAGCGGTTCGGCGTCTTCGTCGAACGGGGCCAGGAAGTGGTTCTGGAGGTCGTGCACGAGGAGTACGGCCCGGTCGGGGTCGACGGTCCAGTCCACGCGGTTGGCCGGCAGCTCGCCGGGGCGGGGCATCGGATAGGGCGGGACGGCGGGGAGGCTCATGACGGTCCGTTTCGGAGGGGGGTGGCGGTGGGGCGAAGGGGTCGGTCAGGCGTCCGCGCGCTCCGCGCGGAGGTCCTTCTTGGAGATCTTCCCGACGCCGGTCGTCGGGAAGGCGTCGACGAACACGATGCGGTCGGGGACCTTGTAGGCGGCGAGGCCGCGGTCCCGCACGAAGCGCTTGAGCGCGAGGGCCTTCACCTCTTCGGCGCCCTGACGGCGGATGACGTAGGCGCAGCTGCGTTCGCCGAGGTACGGGTCGAACTCGCCGACCACGTTGGCGTCGTGGACCGAGGGGTGGGCCAGGAGGTGGTTCTCGATCTCCTCGGCCGCGATCTTCTCGCCGCCCCGGTTGATCTGGTCCTTCGCGCGCCCCTCGACGACCAGATGGCCGCTCGGGGTGAGCCGGACGAGGTCGCCGGTGCGGTAGAAGCCGTCCTCGGTGAAGGCGCGGGCGTTGTGCTCCGGGGCGTTCCAGTAGCCGCGGATGGTGTACGGCCCCCGGGTCAGGAGGTGGCCGGTGGTGCCGACGGGCAGGTCGGCGTCCTCGTCGTCGACGATCCGGATCTCGTCGTCCGGTGAGATCGGCCGGCCCTGGGTGGTGACGATCGTCCCCGGGTCGTCGTCGAGGCGGGTGTAGCAGACCAGCCCCTCGGCCATGCCGAAGACCTGCTGGAGGGTGCAGCCCAGGGCCGGCCGGACCCGGCGGGCCACCTCGTCGGAGAGCCGGGCACCGCCCACGAGGAGCACGTCGAGGGTGGAGAGGTCGTACGCGGAGCCGGGGGCCGCGTCGATCCAGGCGAGCGCGAGCGGCGGCACGAGGCCGGTGAGGGTCACGCCCTCGTCCTGGATCAGCGGGAAGGCCACGTCGGGCGCGGGCTGCGGGCACATGACGACCCGCCCGCCCGCGTACAGGGTGCCCAGCGAACCGGGGGAGGAGAGCGGGAAGTTGTGGGCGGCGGGCAGCGCGCACAGGTAGACGCTGTTCTCGTCGAGCGCGCAGATCTCGGCGGAGCCGCGCAGCGAGTAGACGTAGTCGTCGTGCGTCCGGGGGATGAGCTTGGGCACGCCGGTGCTGCCGCCGGAGAGCTGGAGGAAGGCCACGGCCGACGGGTCGGGGTCGGGCAGGTCGACGGGTTCGGCGGGGACGTCGGACAGCGCCTCGAAGGGGCCGGCGTCCTCGCCGGCGACGAAGACGTGCCGCAGCTCGGGGCAGCGGGCGAGGACCGTGGCGCCGAGGGCGCGGTAGTCGAAGCCGGCGTGGGTGTCCGGGACGACGTAGGCGGCGGCCCCGGTGAAGGAGCAGAAGTAGGAGATCTCCGACTCGCGGTGCGCGGGGAGCGCGAAGACGGGCAGCGCGCCCAGCCGGAAGAGCGCGAAGACCACTTCGAGGAACTCGGCGACGTTGGGCAGCTGGACGACCACACGGTCGCCGGCACCGATGCCGCGGGCGGCGAGGCCGGCCGCGAGCCGGTCGGCGCGCAGGTCGAGTTCGGCGTAGGTCCAGGCGCGCCGGGTCCCGCCGGGTCCGGCGAGGTCGACGACGGCGATCCGGTCGGGGTGGGCCGAGGCCCGGTCGCGGAGCATCGCGCCGAAGGTGAGCCCTTCCCACCAGCCGGCCGCCCGGTACCGCTCGGCGAACTCGGCGGGCCAGGTGGGGGTGGTGTACGGGACGGCCTCGGGGCCGTCGCCGGCGGCCGGGCGGGCGGAGGTCGGTGCGGTCACAGCGAGGCTCCCACGGCGTCCAGGAAGGTGCGGAACTTGGCGGCGGTCTCGGCGGCCTCGTCCTCCGGGACGGAGGCGGCGACGACGCCGGCGCCCGCGTAGAGGCGCAGGGTCCGCTCCTCCGCCTCGGCGCAGCGGATGGTGACGACCCATTCGCCGTTGCCGTCCGCGTCGCCCCAGCCGACCATGCCGGTGAAGAAGCCGCGGTCGAAGGGCTCGGTCTCCCGGATGACCTCGCGGGCCAGCGGGGTCGGGGTGCCGCACACGGCCGGGGTGGGGTGGAGCGAGGAGGCGATCTCCAGGGCCGACACCTCGGGGTGGGCCAGGGTGCCGGTGACCGTGGTGGAGAGGTGCCACATGGTCGCGGTGCGGATCAGCGACGGCCGGGCGGGGACGTCGATGTCGGAGCAGTACGGCGCCATCGCCTGGTGCACGGCGTCGACGACGACCGCGTGCTCGTGGAGGTCCTTGGCGGACTCCAGGAGGGCCGCGGCGCGGCGTACGTCCTCGGCGAGGTCGTCGCTGCGGGGGGTGGAGCCGGCCAGCGGGTTGGAGACGAGGCGGTCGCCGTGTCTGGAGACGAGGAGTTCGGGGCTGGCGCCGAGCAGGGTGCGGCCGGGGTGGGTGGGGAGCGCGAAGGTGTAGCCGAGCGGGTCGCGGCGGGCGAGCCGGCGGACCATGGCGGCGACGTCGGGCTCGCCGGGGCCGGTGAGTTCCAGGGTGCGGGCGAGGACCACCTTGCTGAACTCGCCGTTCCACATGCGGTCGACGGCGGATCCGACACCCTTGGCGTAGACCTCGGGGGACGGATGGGCGCGGACGGTCCAGGTGCCGGCGCGGGGGCTGTCGGCGGGCAGCGCGACGAGCGGGTCGGAGGCGAGGGCGGGGCCGGTGCGGACCGTCTCGGGCACGACGAGCGCGGCGGGCGCGTCCTGGTCGAAGGGGATGGCGCCCATCACGACGGCGGCGGCGCGGCGGCCGGCGCGCGCCTCGGCGAGGGCGTCGGCCACCCGCTCGGCGATCGGGTCGGAGCCGTGCGGGACCTCGCTCAGCACGCCGTGGGCGAGCAGGGTGCGGGTGGGCGTGGCGAGGAAGCGGTCGCCGGCGCGGAAGGCGTCGAGCAGGCCGGTGGCCGCGCCGACGGCGGAGGACGTGGGCGTCGGGGCGGGTATGGGGGCGGGGACGGGGGCGGTCGCCGCCGGCTGCGCGGCGATCTGGGGGACCGTCGACACGGGTGGGCTCCTTGGTTCGGTGAGGTGGATGGGCGGCGCGGGCCCGCGCGGGGCGCGGGCCGTCAGCGCAGGGTGGCGCCGCCGTCGACGTAGAGGTCCTGCATGGTGATGTGGCGGGCCCGGTCGGAGGCGAGGAAGACGACCGCCTCGGCGATGTCCTCCGGCTGGGCGATGCGGCGCAGCGGGATGCCGGTGCGGTGGGCGGCGAGGTCCCCGTCGAGGACGCTGTCGGGGACGGACCCGCTCTCCCAGAGGGAGCGCTGCATCGGCGTGTCGGTGGAGCCGGGACAGACGGCGTTGCAGCGCACGCCCCGGGCGGCCACCTCCAGGCCCAGACACTTGGTGAAGGCCACGGCGGCCGCCTTGGAGGCGGCGTACACGCTCATGTCCGCGCGGGGTATCCCGGCGGCGTTGGAGGCGACGGTCACCACGGAGCCGGAGCCCCGGGCGGCCATGCCGGCGACGACGGCGCGGGACAGGTGGAAGACCCCGGTCGTGTTGACCGCGAAGACGTCCGCCCAGTCGCGGTCCGTCGCCTCGACGGCGGGGCCGGTCCGCAGCACACCGGCGACGTTCACCAGGACGTCGACGGGGCCGAGTTCGCGGGTGACGCGCGCGACCGTCTCCGTCACGTCGTCCGGGGAGGTGACGTCGAGCCGGTACGGGACGACCGGTCCGGAGGCCGGGTCCGCGCCGGTGTCCGCGGCGAGCCGCGCGACGCTCCGGCGCAGTTCCCGCTCCGAGCGGTCGGTCGCCGCCACGGTGGCGCCGAGCGCGGCGAGGGCGCGGACCACCGCCTCGCCGATGCCCTGGGCGGCACCGGTGACCAGCGCCACGCGGCCCGCGAACTCGCCGCCCGACACCGTGGCGTGCGACTCGTTGTCGTCCATACCGATCTCCTTTGCTTAGGTAAGGCTAACCTAAGTCTTGGTGAGTGTGTATCAGTTCCCGCGCGGCGCCGTCGCGCGCAGCGCCTCGTCCAGCAGCGGGCCGATCTCCGCCAGCGCCTCGGGGGCCATCAGCTCGTCGTGACCCCGGTCGAGGACGTGCTCGGTCAGCACGCCCGAGACGTGCGCCGGCCACACCGTGCCCGGCGCGTCCTCCGGCGCGGTCGTCCGGGAGGCGGTGAAGAACAGCACGTCACCCTCGAAGCGACGGGTCGTGCTGCGCGAGAGCAGCCGTACGCAGTGCACGTTGGTGTCCACGATCGACCGCAGCAGCTCCTCGTCGAACCCGGCCAGCAGGCCCTGGCTGTCCCGGATCGCCGCGACGGCCTCCTCCCGGGACACCCCGGCCCGGCCGGACTCCTCCGCGCCGAGACCGGCCACCGAGAGCAGGAAGCCGTTCTCCTCCCGCTCCAGCCGCTCCCGCCAGTCCGGACCGTCCAGGTACGACCAGTCGTCCCGCTCCGGCGGATAGGCGTCGAGCAGCGCCAGGAAGGCGACCTCCTCGCCCCGCTCCTGGAGCATCGCGGCGAGCGTGTGCGCCACCGTCCCGCCGAAGGAGTAGCCCGCGAAGTGGTACGGGCCCTCCGGCTGCACCTCCCGGATCGCCGCCAGGTACAGCCCGGCCAGCTCCGCCACGTCGGCCACGTCCGGCAGCTCCCCGGCCAGACCCGGCGACTGCACGCCGTACAGCGGCCGTTCCGCGTCCAGGTGGCGCAGCAGCCCCGTGTACTGCCAGCTGAACCCGGACGCCGGGTGGAAGCAGAACAGCGGCGCCTTCGCGCCCTTCTCCCGCAGCGGCAGCAGCACCCGCAGCGCGTCCCGGCGCGAGTCCGACCCGATCCGGGCCGCCACGTCCGCGACCGTCGGCGCCGACATCACCGTGGCCACCTGGACCGGCACACCCAGCTCGTCGCGGATCCGCCCCACGAGCCGCATCGCGAGCAGCGAATGCCCGCCCAGCTCGAAGAAGTTGTCCTCCACGCCGACCCGCTCCAGGCCGAGCACGTCCGCGAAGATCCCGCAGAGCAGCTCCTCCCGGGCGTCCTTCGGCCGGCGCCCGCCGCCCGCGTCCGCGAACACCGGGGCCGGCAGCGCGGCCCGGTCGACCTTGCCGTTCACCGTCAGCGGCAGCGCCGCCAGTTCGACGAACGCCGACGGCACCATGAACTCCGGCAGCGTCGCCGACAGCAGCGCGCGCAGCGCCGCCGTCTCCGCCTCCGGATCGGCCCGGACCGCGTCCGACGCGGGCACCGTGTAGGCGACGAGCCGCTTCACGCCGTTCGCCCCGGCGTGCACGACCACCGCCGCGGCGGCCACCCCCGGAGCGGCGGCGAGCGCCGACTCGATCTCGCCCAGCTCGATCCGGAAGCCCCGGATCTTCACCTGGTGGTCGGCCCGGCCCAGGTAGTCGATCTGTCCGTCCTCGCGCCAGCGCACCAGGTCGCCCGTGCGGTACATCAGCGTGCCCGGCTCGCCGAACGGGTCGGCCACGAACCGCTCCGCCGTCAGCGCCGGCCGCGCGAAGTAGCCCCGGGCGAGGCCCGCGCCCGCCAGGTACAGCTCGCCCGGCACCCCGCGCGGCACCGGCCGCAGCGCGCTGTCGAGCACATAGGCGCGGGTGTTGTGGATCGGCCGGCCCACGCAGGACGAGACACTCATCTCCACGTCGGCGCCCAGCGCGTTGATCGTGTACTCGGTGGGCCCGTACAGGTTGTAGCCCATCGTGCCCTCGGTCTCCTCCAGGAGCGTCCACAGGGAGTCGGGCACGGCCTCGCCGCCGAGCAGGACGAGCGCCGGGCGGTGCCGGTCCGCGTCCAGCAGGCCCGCGTCGACCAGCTGCTGCCCGTATGACGGGGTGACGTTGACGACGTCGATGCCGACCCGGTCGTAGTGCGCCGTCAGGGCCGCCGGGTCGAGCCGCAGCTCCTCGCCGATGACGTGCACCTCGTGCCCGTCGACCAGCCAGAAGAACTCCTCCCACGACATGTCGAACGCGAACGACACCGTGTGCGCCACCCGCATCCGCCGCCCGCCCGCCAGCTTCACCGCCGGGTCGAAGATCCGCTCCCGGTGGTTGAGCAGCATGTTCACCAGACCCGAACCCGGCACCACCACGCCCTTCGGGCGGCCGGTCGAACCCGAGGTGTAGATCAGGTACGCCGGGTGGCGGCCGTCGCGCGGCTCGGTCAGCTCCTCCTCCGCGACCGGGGCGCCGGACAGCGCCGCCAGCTCCGCGACCGTCTCCGCCGCGTCCAGGGCCAGCGGCGGCACACCGTCCACGACCGGGACCCGGCCCGCCACCGCGTCCACGGTGACCAGGCAGACCGGCAGCGCGTCCTCGACCATCGCCGCCAGCCGGTCGACCGGGTGGTCCAGGTCCAGCGGCAGATACGCCGCCCCCGCCTTCAGCACCGCGAACAGCGCCACCACGAAGTCCGCCGAACGCGGCAGCCCCAGGGCCACCGTCCGCTCCGGACCCGCCCCGCGCGCGATCAGCGCCCGCGCCAGCCGGTTGGCCCGCTCGTCCAGTTCCACGTAGGTCAGCCGCTCGTCCTCGAAGACCAGCGCCGTGGCCTCCGGCGTCCGCGCCGCCTGCCGCGCGAACAGCTCCACCAGCGGCACGTCCGGCACCTCGTGCCCGGTGTCGTCGCCCAGGACCAGCAGGGCGTCCCGCTCGGCGGCCTCCAGGGTCCGCAGCCGGCCCACCGGGGTCGCCCCGCCCGCCGCGAACTGCTCCACGAGCAGCCGCAGCCGGCCCGCGAGCCGCCCGGCCGTCTCCCGGTCGTACAGGTCGGGCCGGTACGCCAGGCTCAGCTCCAGCGACCGCTCCGGGGTGACCGCCAGCGTCAGCGGGTAGTGCGTGCCGTCGACGCTGTGCGTCCAGCCGATCTGGTGCCGCTCCACCGCCTCCTCGCGCGCCGCGTCGTCCAGCGGCGTGTTCCGGAACACGTACAGCGTGTCGAAGAGCTGCCCGATCCCCGTCCCCTGCTGGATCGGACCGAGCCCCAGGTAGTGGTGGGGCAGCAGCTCCGCGTGCTCGCCCTGCATCCGCACCAGCAGGTCCCGCAGCGTCTCCGACGGACGCAGCGTCACCCGGAACGGCAGCGTGTTCATGAACATGCCGATCATCCGGTCGACGCCCGGCACGTCCTCCGGACGGCCCGAGACCGTCGCGCCGAACACCACGTCGTCCCGCCCGGTCATCCCGGACAGCGACAGCGCCCACGCCGCCGACAGGACCGTGTTCAGGGTGACGCCGCAGCCCCGCGCGAACGACCGCAGCCGGTCGCTGGTCTCCGCGCCCAGCGCGATGTCCACCACCTCGGCCGTCACCGGCTGCCGCGTCGGATCCGCCGGCGCCACCAGCGTCGCCTGGTCGAGGCCCGACAGATGGGCGCGCCACGCGGCCCGCGCCGCCTCCCGGTCCGTGCCGGCCAGCCGGCGCAGATACTTCCGGTACGGCGTCACCGGCGGCAGCACCTCCTCGCGCCCGCCCGCCCCGTACAGCGCGAACAGCTCCTCGAAGAACAGCGACTCCGACCAGCCGTCGGTCAGGATGTGGTGCTGGGTCACACACAGCATCCAGCGGTCCTCGGCGAACTTCAGCAGCGTCACCCTCATCAGCGGCGGCGCCGACAGGTCGAACCGGGTCGCCGCGTCCGCCAGCGAGAACTCCCGCTGCGCCTCGTCCTGCCCCGCCCGGTCGAGCTCCGTCAGGTCACGGACCTCCCACGGCAGCTCCCACTCCGCCGGCACCACCTGCACCGGGCCCGGCAGGCCCTCGTGCCAGAACGCGGAGCGCAGGTTCGGGTGGCGGCGCAGCATCGCGTCGAACGCCGAGCGCAGCGCGGCCGCGTCCACGGCGTGCCGCAGCTCCACGAAGTTCTGCATCAGATAGACGTCGAGCGCCCGGTCGTCGTACTGGGCGTGGAAGTACAGGCCCTCCTGGAGCGGCGCCAGCGGCAGCACCTCCTCGGCGCCCGGGAACACCCGCTCCAGGACCGCCCGCCCGGACTCGTCCAGGACCACCAGCGGCGCGTCCGCGTCGACCGCCGCACCGGCCTCCTTCTCCTCCGGCGTCCGGGCCGCGAGCGCCAGCGCCGCGATCGTCCGCCGCTCGAACACGTCGCGCGGGGTCAGGACCAGGCCCTCCTTGCGGGCCCTGGTCACCAGCTGGATGGAGACGATGCTGTCACCGCCCAGGGCGAAGAAGTCGTCGTCCACACCCACCGACGCGAGCCCCAGAACCTCGGCGAAGACCCGGCACAGCGCCTCCTCGCGCTCACCCGAAGGCGCCCGCGACCCCTCCGAGGCGCCGAACACCGGCGCCGGCAGCGCCGCCCGGTCCAGCTTGCCGTTCACCGTGAACGGCAGCGCGTCCAGCACCACGACCGCCGCCGGCACCATGTGGTCCGGCAGCGAGACCGCCAGCTCCTCGCGGGCCGCGACCGGATCGGCCGTCCCCGTCACATAGCCGACGAGCCGCTTCACACCCGGCGTGTCCTCACGGACCACCACCGCCGCCGCGCCGACCCCGGAGACCGCCGCCAGCGCCGACTCGACCTCGCCCAGCTCGATCCGGAAGCCCCGGATCTTCACCTGGTCGTCGGCCCGGCCCAGGTACTCGATCTCCCCGTCCGCGCGCAGCCGCGCCAGATCGCCCGTGCGGTACATCCGCGACCCCGGCGCGCCGTACGGGTCCGCCACGAACCGCTCGGCCGTCAGCGCGAACCGGCCCAGATAGCCGCGCGCGATGCCGTGCCCCGCCAGGTACAGCTCGCCGGTCGCCCCGGCCGGCACCGGCCGCAGCGCCGCGTCCAGCAGATACGCGCGGGTGTTGCCGATCGGCCGGCCCACCACCGGGGAGGCCGAGGCCGCCAGGTCCGCCGCCAGCGCGTCCACCGTGTACTCGGTCGGCCCGTACAGGTTCACCGACATCACGCCGGTCGCCGCCCGCACCGCCGACCACAGCGCCTCCGGCACCGCCTCGCCGCCCAGCAGCAGCAGCGCCGGCCGGTGCGCGGCCGGGTCGAGCAGCCCCTGGTCGAGCAGGCCCAGCGCGTACGTCGGGGTGACGTCCATCGTCTCGATGCGGTGCTCCCGCACGTACGACACGACGAACTCGGCGTCCCGTCGGCCCACCTCGTCCAGGACGTGCAGCTCGTGCCCGGCGATCAGCCAGAACAACTGCTCCCACGAGGTGTCGAAGCTGAACGACGCCGTGTGCAGGGCGCGCAGCCGCCGCCCGCCGGTCGCCTCGACCACCGGGCCGAAGACGTCCCCGATGTGGTTGGCGTACAGGTTCGACAGACCGCCGTGGGTGAGGACGACGCCCTTGGGGCGCCCGGTGGAACCGGACGTGTAGATGACGTACGCCGGATGCCCGTCCACCACGGGCGGGGAGGCGAACTCCGCCGGCGCCGCCGCCAGCGCGGCGGCCGTCCCCGGCGCGTCCAGGACGAGCCGCTCCGGCCCGTCACCGGCCTCCGGCAGCAGCTCCAGGCCGCGCGCCGTGGTCACCACGCACACCGGACGCGCGTCGTCGATCATCAGACCGAGCCGCTCCGCCGGATAGTCCAGGTCCAGCGGCAGATACGCGCCGCCCGCCCGCAGCACGGCGAGGATCGCCACGACCGTCTCCGCCGAGCGCGGCACCGCCAGCGCCACCACCGACTCGGGACCCACGCCCCGCGCGGCCAGCAGCGACGCGAGCCGCGCCGACCGCGCGTCGACCTCGGCGAAGGTCAGCGACTCCCCGCCGCACACCACAGCGACCTCGCCCGGCGTACGGGCCGCACGCTCCGCGAACACGTCCGCGACCGTGCCCGACGGCACGTCCCGCACCGCCCCCGGCCAACTGCCGCGCACCCGCGCCGACTCCGCCTCGGGCAGCAGGGGCAGCGCCCCGACCTTCGTCCCCGGCTCCTCCGCGATCCGGTCCAGGACGTGCGCGAGCCGGTCGGCGATCAGCCCGGCACGCCGGTCGTCGAAGACGTCCGGGCGGTACTCCAGGCGCAGCAGCGCCCGCTCGTCCAGGGAGACAGCGAGTGTCAGCGGGTAGTGGGTGGCGTCCTCGGCCTCGACGCCGGTCACCCGGACCCCGGCGGCGACGGTCTCGCGCGCCGCCGGGTCCACCGGGTAGTTCTCGATGACCACGAGGGTGTCGAACAGCTCGCCCGCGTCGCTCTGCCTGCGGATGAGCCGCAGCCCCAGGTGGTGGTGGGCCAGGAGGGCGTTCTGCTCGTCACGGAAGCGGCGGAGCAGCCCCTCGACCGTCTCCTCGTTCCGCACCGAGAGGCGGACCGGCACGGTCGTGATGAACAGGCCGAGCATCGACTCGACGCCGGGTATCTCGTCCGGACGGCCCGACACGGTCAGCCCGAACAGCACGTCCCGACGGCCCGTCAGACCGCCGACGAGCAGGCCCCACGCGCACTGGATCAGCGTGCTCGGCGTCGTGCCCAGGCGGCGGGCCGCCGCCGTCAGCCGGGCGGTGGCCTCCTCCGACAGCTCCAGCGAGCGGACGCCCGGCCGCACCGGAGTGCGCGCCGGATCGGGCTCGGCGACGAGCGTCGCCTCCTCCACCCCGGCCAGCGCCCCGCGCCAGGCGGCCTCCGCCGCCGGCGCGTCCTGCTCCTTCAGCCACTTCAGATAGGCGCGGTACGGGCGCACCGCGGGCAGCCCGGAGGCGTCGCCGTCCGCCGCGTACAGGGCGAGCAGATCACCGACGAGCAGCGGCATCGACCAGCCGTCGACCAGGATGTGGTGGACGGTGATGACCAGCCGGTGGTCGTCGTCCGCCATCCGCGCGAGCACCAGGCGCAGCAGCGGCGGCCGGTGCAGCTGGAAGCGGCGGGCCAGCTCGGCCCTGCGCAGCCCGGCGAGCCGGTCCTCCGGCGTGGCGCCCCGCGCCCCCGCCTCCGTCAGATCGACCCGCTCCAGGCCGAAGGAGACCTCCGCCGGCACGAACTGCACCGGCTGCGGCACCCCCTCGTGCCAGAAGCCGGCCCGCAGGTTCGGGTGCCGGCGCAGCAGCGCCGCCGCCGCCCGCTCCAGGCGGCCGGCGTCGACGGGGCCCGCGAGCCCCACCGACACCTGCACGGTGTACACGTCCGCCGCCCCGTCGTCGTAGACGGAGTGGAACAGCATGCCCTGCTGAAGGGGGGACAGCGGCAGCATGTCCTCGATACGAGCCTGCGTCACTGCTGGGCCCTCCACATTTCTTCGAGCATGGTGATCTGGTTCTGGTCGAGGTCGAGCAGGTCGAGGTCGGACGGGGTGTGCCCGCCGGTGACCCCGCCCGCCGCCCAGGCGGCGAGCGCGTCGAGGGCGGCCGTCCAGCCGTCCGCGAGCTGCGCGACCGTGTCCTGGGACAGGGCGTCGCCCGCCCACAGGAAGGAGGCGGCCAGCTCCGGCCCGTCCGGGCCGTGCTCCACCTCCGCGTCCACCTGGAGGGGGTACGCGAGCGGGGCGTCCGGCTCCGGGCCGACGGCGAGCGCGTCGGACTCCGCGGCCGGTCCCCAGGCCGATTCCCGGGCGGCGGTCTGCCGGCCCAGGTAGTTCCACAGGATCTCGGGGCTGTCCTCCGGGTCGAACAGCCCGGCGGTGGCGGCGTTGGCGTACCGCAGCAGCCCGGCGCCGATCCCGCCGTCCGGGACCCCGCGGATCCGCTCCTTGATCTCCTTCAGGGCCGCCCCGGCGTCCTGCGTCCCGCCGACGACCGCACGCGCGTCGTACGAGTCGGCGGTGAGCCGCAGCGGGTACACGCCGGTGAGCCAGCCGACCGTACGGGTCAGGTCCGCGCCCGGGACGAGGTCCTGCTCCCGGCCGTGGCCCTCCAGCTCCACGGTCAGGCCGCCGGCCGGCTTCCCGTGCCGGGCCGCCCAGTCGCCCACGGCCAGCGCGAGCGCGGTGAGCAGCGTGTCGTTGACCGTGCCGTGGAACGCCTGCGGCACCGCCGTCAGGAGCGGCCCGGTGCGCTCGGCGGAGAGCCGCACGGTCAGCCGCCGCGCGCTCGCCACCGTGTCCCGCGCCGGATCCAGCGCACGCTCCGTCAGGAGCCTGCCGCCGGTCGCCGACTCGGCGAGCCACCGGCCGAGCTCGGCGGTCCGCCGCGCGCTGTGCGCCTCGGCGAGCAGCCCCGCCGTCCAGGTGCGCAGCGCCGTCGGCACGGCGTCGAGGGCGGGCGTCCGCCCCTCCGCCGCCGCCTCGCACGCGGCCCGCAGGTCCGGCAGCAGGATCTGCCACGACACCTCGTCCGCCACCAGGTGGTGGGCGACCAGCAGCAGCCTGCCCGGCTCACCGGGCCCGCCGTCGAAGCGCACGGCCCGTACCGTCCGGCCCGACTCCGGGTCCAGCTCTCCGGCCGCCCGGTCCGACTCGCGGGACACCAGCTCGCGCAGCGCCTCCGCGCCGAGCCCGGCGGCGTCCACCGTGCGCAGCACCGAACCGGCCGTCAGCGAACCGACCGGGGCGATCTCGGCGCTCCACACCCCGGGCCGCGCCACGGTCAGCACCTGCCGCAGCCCGTCGTGCCGGTCCAGGACCGCCTGGAGCGCGGTCTCCAGATCCGCCTGCCGCACCCCGGCGGGCAGCAGCACCAGTCGCGCCTGGCAGAAGCGCCGGTACGCACCGCCGCGCCCCGCGAACCAGCGCGCCACCGGCGGCAGGACCAGCGGCCCCGTCGCCTGTTCGGCCGGTCGCTCCGGGGCCGTGCCCGCCGGGGCGGCGGGCGCGGCGACGGCGGCCAGACCGGCCGGCGTCGGATGCTGGAACACCTGCCGGGCCGTCACCGTGAACCCGGCCTTGCGGGCCTGGCTGACGTACCGGATGGAGACGATGCTGTCGCCGCCCAGCTCGAAGAAGTTCTCCTCCGGACCCACCGCGGGCAGCCCCAGGACCTCGGCCATCAGCCGCGCGAGCAGCTCGGCCGGGGTCTCGGAGGCGGCCGCCGGCGTGGCCGCCGCAGGGGCGGCGCGGCGGGGCTCGGGCGGTACGGGCAGGGCGCGGCGGTCGAGCTTGCCGTTGGGGGAGAGCGGCACGGCCGGGATCTCCAGGACCACGGCCGGGACCATGTACTCCGGGAGCCGCGTCGCCGCGTGCGCCCGCAGCGCGTCCGCGTCGAGCGGTCCTTCGCCCGCCGGGACGGCGTAGGCGACGAGCCGCTGCACCCCTGGCCGGTCCTCGCGGACCAGCGTGACGGCACGGGCCACCCCGGGAGCCCCGGAGAGCACCGCGTCGATCTCGCCGAGTTCGATGCGCAGGCCGCGGAGCTTGACCTGGTCGTCGGTGCGGCCGAGGTACTGGAGTCGTCCGTCGGGGTGGCGGACGACGAGGTCGCCGGTGCGGTACATGCGGGTGCCGGCGGGTCCGTGGGGGTCGGCGACGAAGCGTTCGGCGGTGAGGTCGGGCCGGGTGAGGTAGCCGCGGGCGAGCTGGACGCCGGCGAGGTAGAGCTCGCCGGGGACGCCGACCGGGACCGGCTGGAGCCTGTGGTCCAGGACGTGGACGCGGGTGTTCCACACCGGGGAGCCGATGGAGGCCGACGCCGTGAGGGCGCCGGGGTGGGCGGTGGCGGCGGTGACGTCGACGGCGGCCTCGGTGGGGCCGTACAGGTTCTCCAGGGCGACCGCGCGCTCCCCGGCGGAGACGTGGAACCGGTCCACGAGCTCCGTCGGCAGCGCCTCGCCGCTGCACACCACGAGCCGCAGGCTCGGGCACTCCGCGACCTCCACCGCCGCGACGAACGCGGCCAGCATGGACGGGACGAAGTGCAGGACGGTGACGCGCTGTTCGCGGATCAGCTCGGCCAGGTACTCGGGGTCCTTGTGTCCGTCCGGGCGGGCGACGACGAGCGGCACGCCCTGGGCGAGCGGCCAGAACAGCTCCCACACGGAGACGTCGAAGGTGGTCGGCGTCTTCTGGAGGACCCGGTCCGCCGGTGTGAGCCCGTACGCGCCCTGCATCCACTGGAGGCGGTTCACGATGGCCTCGTGTTCGACCATGACGCCCTTGGGGCGACCGGTGGAGCCCGAGGTGAAGATGACGTACGCCGGGTGGCGGGGCAGCAGCGGCGCCCGCCGGTCCGCGTCCGTCACCGCGCCCGCGTCCGCGCCCGCCCACTCGGCCGCCACGGCGGCCGAGTCGAGCACGATCCGCTCCGCCGCGAGCCCCGCCGGGAGGTCCGGCGCCGAGGCCGTGTCCGTGAGGACCGCGACCGGCCGGGCCGTCCCGCACATGTGGGTGAGGCGGTCGGCGGGGAGCGTGAGGTCGAGCGGCAGGTAGGCGCCGCCCGCCCGGACGACGGCGTGGATCGCGATGAGCAGGTCGAGCGAGCGCGGCAGCGCGACGGCGACGACCGACTCGGGTCCCACGCCACGGCCGATCAGGAGCCGGGCGAGGCGGTTGACGCGTGCGTCGAAGTCGGTACGGGACAGCTCCTCGCCCTCGAGGACGAGCGCCGGTCCGTGGGCCTGCTCCGCTCCCGCGGCCACGAGATCCGCGAGGGTCACCGGGCCGTCCACAGCCCGCCCGGTCGCGTTCCAGCCCTCCAGAGCACGCCGCTCCTCCGCGTCCCGCAGGTCGAGCGACGCGACCGGGGCCCCCGGGTCGGCCGCCACGGCGTCCAGGAGCAGGACGAGCCGCTCCGTCAGGCGCTCGGCGCCCGGCCGGCCGAAGAGGTCGGTCGCGTACCGCAGACCGCCCTCGATCCGCCCGTCCTCCTCCGAACCGCCGAACGCGAACTCCAGGTCGACCTTGGACCCGCCGATCTCCACCGGCAGCTCACGGGCCGCGACCCCGAGGAGCGAGTCCACCTCGGTGGACACCGAGTGGTACGTCACCATCGCCTGGAACAGCGGGTTGCGGGCCTGCGAGCGGGCCGCGCCCACCGCCTCCGCCACCGCTTCGAGCGGCAGGTCGGCATGGGCGAACCCGGCGAGGCCGGTGTCCCGCACCCGGTCGACGAGCTCGGCGAAGGTCGGCTCGCCCGACAGGTCCGCGCGCAGCACGAGCGTGTTCAGGAAGAAGCCCACGAGCCCGTCGAGCTGCTCGTCGCCGCGCCCGGAGACCGGGGCGCCGAGAGGGATGTCGTCGCCGGCGCCGAGCCGGTGGAGCAGCGCCGCGACGGCCGCGTGCACCACCATGAACATCGTCGCGCCGGAGGCGCGGGCGATCCGGGCGAGCCCGGCGCCCGTCGCGGCGGAGACGTCGAACGGCACCACGTCACCGCCGTGCGTCGGCTCGACCGGACGCGGGGTGTCGGTGAACAGGCCCAGTTCCTCGGGGATTCCGGCCAGCGCCTCCCGCCAGTAGGCGGTCTGGCGCGCCGCCGTCGACTCGGACACCTCCTCGTCCCCGAGGAGTTCGCGCTGCCAGAGGGCGTAGTCGGCGTACTGGACCGGGAGTTCGGGGAACTCCGGGGCGCGGCCGGCGACGCGCGCCGCGTAGGCGGTGTCCAGGTCGGCGAGGAGCGGTCCCGTCGACCACTCGTCGGTCGCGATGTGGTGGAGCAGCACCACGAGCACGTGCACGTCTTCCGAGGCGCTGAGCAGCGTCACCCGCACCGGGATGTCCCGGGCCAGGTCGAAGACGTGCCGGGAGGCCGACTCCGCCTCGGCGGCCAGGGCCTCGGCGGGGACGCGGCGCTCCGCGAACGGCACCACGGCCTCGCCGGGCGCCAGGATCCGCTGGTACGGCTCGCCGTCGGCCTCGCCGAACACGGTCCGCAGCACCTCGTGCCGCGCCACCACGTCCCGCACCGCGGCGCGCACGGCCGCAGGGTCGACCGGTCCGTCCAGGCGCACGGCGAAGGGCACGTTGTAGGCGGTACCGGGCCCCCGCACGCTGTCGAAGAGCCACAGCCTCCGCTGCGCGTACGAGAGCGGCAGCCGCTCGGGCCGCGCCGTGACCGGGAGGAGGGGCGGCCGCCCGGAGGCGGTCCGCTCGGCGAGCCGCACGGCGAGCGCCGCGACCGTCCGCGCCTCGAACACGTCCCGTACGGAGCACTCCACGCCCAGCGCGGTCCTGACCCGGCTCGCGGCGCGGGCCGCGAGGAGGGAGTGGCCGCCGAGGTCGAAGAAGTCGTCCTCGACGCCGGCCGTCTCCAGGCCGAGGACGGCCGCGACGATCCCGAGCAGCAGGGTCTCCCGCGCGTCCTTCGGGGCACGCGACGGCCCGGAGACCGCGTCCGGGGGCGCGGGCAGGGCGCGGCGGTCGAGCTTGCCGTTGGGGGAGAGCGGCACGGCCGGGATCTCCACGAACACGCCCGGGACCATGTACTCCGGCAGGCGGGAGGCCGCGTGGGCGCGCAGCGCGTCCACGGAGACCGGCCCGTCGCCGGCGCCGACGACGTACCCCACGAGCCGCTGGACGCCGGGCCGGTCCTCGCGGACCAGGGTCACCGCCTGCGCGACACCGGGGGCGGACGCCACGACCGCGTCGATCTCGCCGAGTTCGATGCGCAGGCCGCGGAGCTTGACCTGGTCGTCGGTGCGGCCGAGGTACTGGAGTCGTCCGTCGGGGTGGCGGACGACGAGGTCGCCGGTGCGGTACATGCGGGTGCCGGCGGGTCCGTGGGGGTCGGCGACGAAGCGTTCGGCGGTGAGGTCGGGTCGGGTGAGGTAGCCGCGGGCGAGCTGGACGCCGGCGAGGTAGAGCTCGCCGGGGACGCCGACCGGGACCGGCTGGAGGTGTGTGTCGAGGACGTGGACGCGGGTGTTCCACACCGGGGAGCCGATGGAGGCCGACGCCGTGAGGGCGCCGGGGTGGGCGGTGGCGGCGGTGACGTCGACGGCGGCCTCGGTGGGGCCGTACAGGTTCTCCAGGGCGACCGCGCGCTCCCCGGCGGAGGCGTGGAACCGGTCCACCAGATCGGTGGGCAGCGCCTCGCCGCTGCACACCACGAGCCGCAGGCTCGGGCAGTCCACCACGTCCGTCGAGTCGAGGAACGCCTGCAGCATCGACGGGACGAAGTGCAGGACGGTGACGCGCTGTTCGCGGATCAGCTCGGCCAGGTACTCGGGGTCCTTGTGTCCGTCCGGGCGGGCGACGACGAGCGGCACGCCCTGGGCGAGCGGCCAGAACAGCTCCCACACGGAGACGTCGAAGGTGGTCGGGGTCTTCTGGAGGACCCGGTCGCCGGACGTCAGGCGGTACGTGTCCTCCATCCAGGCCAGACGGTTGACGATGGCCTCGTGCTCGACCATCACGCCCTTGGGGCGACCGGTGGAGCCGGAGGTGAAGATGACGTACGCCGGGTGGCGCGGGAGCAGCGGCGCCCGCCGGTCCGCGTCCGTGACGGCGCTCTCCGCCGTCCCGTCCAGCTCCGCGCGCACCTCGGGCGCGTCCAGGACCAGCGGTTCGGCCTCCAGGCCGGCCGGCAGCGCGCCGAGCGACGGAAGGTCCGTCAGGACGCACAGCGGACGCGCGGTGTCCGTCATGTGGGTGAGGCGGTCGGCGGGGAGCGTGAGGTCGAGCGGCAGGTAGGCGCCGCCCGCCCGGACGACGGCGTGGATCGCGACCAGCAGGTCGAGCGAGCGCGGCAGCGCGACGGCGACGACCGACTCGGGTCCCACGCCACGGCCGATCAGGAGCCGGGCGAGGCGGTTGACGCGTGCGTCGAAGTCGGTACGGGACAGCTCCTCGCCCTCGAAGACGAGCGCCGGCCCGTGGGCCTTCTCCGCTCCCGCGGCCACGAGATCCGCGAGGGTCACCGGACCGTCCACGGCCCGGCCGGTCGCGTTCCAGCCCTCCAGAGCACGCCGCTCCTCCGCGTCCCGCAGGTCGAGCGACGCGACCGGGGCACCCGGGTCGGCCGCCACGGCGTCCAGGAGCCGGACGAGCCGCTCCGTCAGGCGCTCGGCGCCCGCGCGCTCGAACAGGTCGGTCGCGTAGCGCACCCCGAGGGTCAGCCCGTCCCCGGCCGCGCTCCGCGTGCGCCGGAAGAGGATCTCCAGGTCGAACTTGGCCGCGCCGCCCCGCACCGGGAACTCCCCGGCGTCCGTGCCGAGCAGCCGGGAGAGGTCCGGGCCACCGCCCTCGTACGCCACCATCGTCTGGAACAGCGGGTGGCGGGCGAGCGAGCGGACCGGTGCCACGGCCTCCACGACGGCGTCGAAGGGCAGATCGGCGTGGTCGAGGACCGCGAGGCCCGCCGTGCGGGCCCGGCCGAGGAGCTCCGAGAAGGTCGGGTCACCGGACAGGTCGGTGCGCAGCACCGCCGTGTTGACGAAGAAGCCGACGAGCCCGTCGAGCGCGCTGTCACCGCGCCCCGCCACCGGAGTGCCGAGGGGGATGTCGTCGCCGGCGCCGAGCCGGTGGAGCAGGGCCGCCACGGCCGCGTGCACCACCATGAACATCGTCGCGCCGGAGTCCGCCGCCAGCCGGTCGAGGCGGGCCGCGAGCTCGGGCGGGAGTGCGGCGGTGACCGTGTCGCCCCGGTGGGTCGGGACGGCGGGGCGGGGCCGGTCGGTGGGGAGCGCCAGCTCCTCCGGGAGGCCGGCCAGGGCCTCGCGCCAGAAGGCGGACTGGCGGGAGGCGAGGGAGGCGGTGTCGGCCGCCTCGCCGAGGAGCTCGCGCTGCCACAGGGCGTGGTCCGCGTACTGGAGGGGGAGTTCGGTGAAGTCCGGGGTCCGGCCGGCGACCCGGGCCGTGTAGGCGGCGTCCAGGTCGGCCAGGAGCGGTCCGGTGGACCACTCGTCGGTCGCGATGTGGTGCAGCAGCACCACGAGCACGTGCTCGTCGGCGCCCGCCCCGAACAGGGTCACCCGCAGCGGGAGTTCGTCCTCCAGGCCCAGAGGCCGGGCGACGACCGCCTCCACGGCGTCCGCGAGGGACCCGGGGGCCACCTCCCGTACCGCGAAGGGCACGTCCGCCTCGCCGGGCGCCAGGATCCGCTGGTACGGCTCCCCGTCGGCCGCCGCGTACACGGTCCGCAGCACCTCGTGCCGGGCCACCAGGTCCCCGAACGCGGCGCGCAGGGCGTCCTCGTCCGGGCGCTCCCGCAGCCGCAGCGCCAGCGGGACCGTGTAGGTGGAGCTCGCGCCGTCCAGGTCGTACTGGAACCAGAGCCGCCGCTGGGCGTACGACAGCGGCAGCCGCTCGGGGCGTACGGCGGCCGGGGCGAGGGCGGGCCGCGCGGAGGCGGTCCGCTCCGCGAGCCGGGCGGCGAGCGCCGCGACCGTGCGTGCCTCGAAGACGTCCCGCACCGAGCAGGCGCGGCCCGTCGCCCGCACCCGTGCCACCAGGCGCGTCGCGAGCAGGGAGTGGCCGCCGAGCGCGAAGAAGTCGTCCTCGGCGCCGACCGAGGCGAGGCCCAGGGCATCGGCGAAGGCCTCCGCGAGCTGCTCCTCCGCCTCGCCGCGCGGCGCCCGGGAGGGCGCGGCGGCCGTCATGGCGGGCGCGGGCAGCGCGGCCCGGTCCAGCTTGCCGTTGACGTTCACCGGCAGCACGTCCAGAGCGACGACCGCCGCCGGGACCATGTACTCGGGCAGGCGGGCGGCGACCTCGTCGCGCACCGCGTCCGGGTCGGCGCCGCCGGTCACGTACGCGACCAGGCGCGGCACGCCGGGGACGTCCTCACGGACCAGGACCGCCGCCGAGGCGACACCCTCACAGGCCGTCAGTTCCGCCTCGACCTCACCGAGTTCGACCCGGAAGCCGCGGATCTTCACCTGGTCGTCGGCGCGGCCCAGGAACTCGATCAGACCGTCGGCGCGTCGGCGTGCCAGGTCGCCCGTGCGGTACATGCGGGAGCCGGCCGGACCGTACGGGTCCGCGACGAAGCGCTCCGAGGTGAGCACGGACCGGCCCAGGTAGCCGCGGGCGTTCTGGACGCCCGCGAGGTACAGCTCGCCGGGGACGCCGGGCGGCACCGGACGCAGCCGGGCGTCCAGGACGTGCGCCCGGGTGTTGTCGAGGGGACGGCCGACCACCGGGGTCGCGCAGTCGGTGACCCGCGCGACCAGGGCGTCCACCGTGAACTCGGTGGGGCCGTAGTAGTTCACCGTCTCCACGCCGGGGACCGCGCGCAGCTCCGTCCACAGCGCGGGCGGCACGGCCTCGCCGCCGAGCAGGAACAGCGGCGGCCGGTGCGCTCCCGTGAGCAGGCCCGCGTCGAGCAGGTGGCGGCCGTACGACGGGGTGACGTCGAGCGCGTCGATCCGCGCCTCCCGCACGTGCGCGACGACGGCGTCGGCGTCACGGCGCCCGTACTCGTCGAGGACGTGCAGCTCGTGGCCGGCGATCAGCCACAGCAGCTGCTCCCACGAGGAGTCGAAGGAGAACGAGGCCGTGTGCAGGGCCCGCACCCGCCGGCCGAGCCGGTCCGCGACGGGGCGGTACAGCTGCCGCTCGTGGTCCCGGTACAGGTTCGTCAGACCGGCGTGGTGCAGGCCGACGCCCTTGGGGCGGCCGGTGGAGCCGGAGGTGTAGATGACGTACGCCAGGTCGTCCGGGCGGGGGGCGGCGGGCGCCGGGCCGTCGGCGGCGGCGAGCCGGTCCCGTACCTCGGGATCGTCCAGGACGAGGCGGGTCGCGCCCGGGGTGTCCGGGACCCGGTCGTCCACGGCCCGGGTGGTGACGACACAGACGGGAGCGGCGTCGCCCAGCATGTACGCCAGACGCTCCTCCGGGTGGTCCAGGTCGAGCGGCAGGTAGGCGCCGCCGGCCCGCAGGACGGCGAAGGCGGCGACGACGGACTCCGCCGAGCGGGGCACGGCGAGCGCCACGACGGCGTCCGGTCCCGCGCCCTCCGCGGCGAGCAGCAGGGCGAGCCGGCCGACCCGCTCGTCCAGCTCGGCGAAGCTGAGCCGCAGGTCGCCGCAGACCAGGGCGGTGGCGTCCGGGGTGTCCCGGACGCGCTCGGCCAGGATCTCCACGACGCCGGCGGCGGGGTGGGCGACGGCGGTGTCGTTCCACCGCTCCAGGAGCCCCCGCTCCTCCTCGGAGCGCAGCTCGTACGCGGAGACCGGGGTGTCCGGGGCCGCGACGGCCTGCTCCAGGAGGCGCAGCAGCCGGCCGGCGAGCGCGTCGGCCGTCGCCGCGTCGAAGAGGGCCGACGAGGAGAAGACCTCCAGGTCGAGCTCGTCGCCGTGGGCGCTGTCGGAGAAGGTGATGTCGAGGTCGAACTTGGTGACGCCCGGGTCGGTCCGGTCCACGGTGGCGTCCAGGCCGAACAGGGCGCGCACGTCCTGGGTGACGGTGCTGTGCGACACCATGGTCTGGAAGAGCGGGTGCCGGGTGAGGGAGCGCTCCGGGTTGACCGCCTCCACGACCGCGTCGAACGGCAGGTCGGCGTGGTCGAGCGCGGCCAGGTCGGTGGCGCGCACCCGCTCCAGGAGGGCCGCGAAGGTCGGGTCGCCGGACAGGTCGGCGCGGAGCACCACGGTGTTCACGAAGAAGCCGACGAGGCCGTCGAGGGCCGGGTCGGAGCGGCCGGCGACCGGGCTGCCGAGCGGGATGTCGTCGCCGGCGCCGAGCCGGTGGAGCAGGGTGGCGACGGCCGCGTGGACGACCATGAAGACGCTGGTGCCGGAGTCGCGCGCCAGCCGGCGGATGCCGGAGGCGAGGGCGGCGGGCACCGCGTGGTGCGTCATGCGGCCCGCGTTGTCGGGTTCGGCGGGGCGGGGCCGGTCGGTGGGCGCGGTGGCCTCGGCCGGCAGGCCGGCGAGTGCCTGACGCCAGTGGGCGGCCTGCCGGGCGGCCGGGGACTCCGGGTCGGCCGGGTCGCCGAGGGCCGCGCTCTGCCAGAGCGCGAAGTCGGCGTACTGCACCGGCAGCGGGGCGAACTCGGCTGCCTCGCCGCCGAGTCGGGCCGCGTAGGCGTGTTCGAGGTCGTGGAGGAAGGGGCCCATCGACCACTCGTCGCTCGCGATGTGGTGCAGCAGCACGACCAGGGCGTCGGCGCCGCGCTCGCCGTCGCGGACCAGGGTGACCCGCACCGGCGCCTCGGCCGACAGGTCGAAGAGATGAGCGAGGGACGCCGCCACCGCCGCGTCCACCCGGTCCGGGGCGGTCTCCGCCAGACGGAGCCGCACCCCGGCGTCGGCCGGGTCGAGGATCCGCTGGTACGGCACTCCGTCGCGCTCGGCGAAGACGGTGCGCAGCGCCTCGTGCCGGGCCACCACGTCCCCGAGGGCCGCGTCCAGGGCGGCCGGGTCGAGGAGCGTGCCGAAGCGGGCGACGAACGGGATGTTGTAGGTGGCGCTGGGGCCTTCGAGCTGGTGCAGGAACCAGAGCCGGTGCTGGGCGTCGGAGAGCGGCAGGAGGTCGGGCCGCTCCCCGGCGGTGAGCGCGGGGCGGGGGCCGGTCGCGGTGCGGGCGGCGAGCCGCTCGGCGAGGGCGGCGGGCGTGCGGGCCTCGAAGACGTCCCGCACGCCGCAGTCGGCGCCGAGCGCGGCGCGCAGCCGGGCCGCCACCCGGGCGGCGAGCAGCGAGTGGCCGCCGAGGTCGAAGAAGTCGTCGCCGGGACCGACCGAGGCCAGCTCCAGGACGTCGGCGTAGGCGCCGGCGACGATCTCCTCGCGGGCGTCGCGCGGTGTCCGGCCGGTGGTCGTGGCGAGGCCGGCCAGGTCGGGGGCGGGCAGGGCGCGCCGGTCCACCTTGCCGTTGGCGGTGAGCGGGAAGGCGTCCAGGACGACGACGGCGGACGGCACCATGTGCGCGGGCAGTCGCTCGCCGACCGCCGTGCGCAGCCCGGCCGGTTCGGGGGCGGAGCCGCCCGCGCCGGTCACGTAGCCGACCAGGAGCGGGGAGCCGGGGATGTCCTCGCGGACCAGGACCACCGCCCGGTCCACTTCCGGACGGTCCGTCAGGGCGGTCTCGATCTCGCCGAGTTCGATGCGGAAGCCGCGGACCTTCACCTGGTCGTCGGCGCGCCCGAGGAAGTCGATGACGCCGTCGGGGCGGCGGCGCACGAGGTCTCCGGTGCGGTACATGCGGGAGCCGGCGGGGCCGTACGGGTCGGCGACGAACCGCTCGGAGGTGAGCGCCGGGCGGCCGAGGTAGCCGCGCGCCAGCTGGTCGCCGGACAGGTACAGCTCGCCGGGGCGGCCGTGCGGGACGGGGCGGAGCGCGGAGTCGAGGACGTGGGCGCGGGTGTTCCAGAACGGCAGGCCGATGTCCGGGGTGCCGGTGTGGCCGGGGGAGAGGACGGAGGAGGTGGCCCAGACGGTCACCTCGGTCGGCCCGTAGACATTGGTGACGGAGGCGGCCGTGCGGGCGAGGCGTTCGGCGAGGGCGGCGGGCAGCGCCTCGCCGCCGACGAGGACCCTGGTGCGGGCGAGGGCGCGCGGGGCGCCCTCCTCCAGGAGGGCGTGCCACAGCGACGGCGTCGCCTGCATCACGGCCGGGCGGTGGGCCTCGACGAGGGCGGCGAGTGCCGCGGGGTCGCGGACGGTGTCGCGGTCGGCGAGGACGACCGCCGCGCCGCTGATCAGCGGCACGTGCAGCTCCAGGGCCGCGATGTCGAAGGAGACGGTGGTGACGGCGACGAGTCCGTCGCCGGGCTCCATGGCCAGCTCGTGGGCCTGCATGCGCAGGAAGTTGGCGAGTGCGGAGTGGGGGATCACCACGCCCTTGGGGCGCCCGGTGGAGCCGGAGGTGTGGATGACGTACGCCGGGTGGGCGCCGTCCGGGGCCGGGAGGGGCGCGGCGGGAGCGTCGGCGAGGTCGGCGAGGGCGGACAGGGCGTCGGGGGAGTCCAGGACGAGGGTCTCGGTGCCGGGCACGTCGGGGGCGTCGGCGGCGGCGGCCAGGGTGGTGAGGACGCACACCGGGCGGGCGTCGCGGACCATGAACTCCAGCCGCTCGGCCGGGTATTCGAGGTCGAGCGGCAGATAGGCGCCGCCGGCCCTGAGGACGGCGAGCAGGGCCACGACGAGTTCGGCGCCGCGCGGCAGGGCGATGCCGACGAACCGCTCGGGGCCGACACCGCGCGCGGCCAGCAGGCGGGCCAGCCGGTCGACCCGGGCGTCGAGTTCCGCGTACGTGAGCTCTTCGGTGCCCGCGACGAGGGCGACGGCCTCGGGGTGCTCCCGTACGCGGGCGGCGAAGGCGTCGACGACGGTGCCGGGCGGGAGGTCGCGGGTGGTCGCGGCGGCCCGCTCGGCGAGCGCGCGCAGGGTGGCGGCGTCGAGGAGGTCGGGGCGGCCCACGGGGGTGTCGTGGGCGCTGCCGGCGGCCTCGGTGAGGAAGCGGACGAACTCGGCGCAGCGGGCCTCCAGGCCCTCGGCGTCGTAGGCGCGCGGGTTGGCGTCGAGCTCGAAGGAGATCCGGCCCGCCGCGGCGTCGTGACGGACGGCCAGCGTGAGGTCGTCGACGGGGCCGGCGGCCACATTGTGCACGGTGCCGGGGGCGCCGGCGAAGTCGAGGGCGTTGTCGAAGGCCTTGACGTTGACCATCGGGCCGAGCGGGCCCCGGTCGCGGCCGACGAGGCCGAGGTCGCGGCGGATGTCCTCGGCGCGGTAGCGCTGGTGGCGGCGCAGGTCGCGGACGCCGGCGGCGACCTCGGAGACCAGTCCGGCCAGCGGGAGGTCGGGGCGGACCGCGACCCGCAGCGGCAGCACGTTGACGACCATCGCCGGGACGGACAGGGCGGCGGAGCCGAGGCGGGCCATCGCGGGCAGCGAGAGCAGGACGTCCCGGTTGCCGGTCGAGCGGTGCAGGAAGGCGGCGAAGGCGGCGGTCACGGCGTCCGCCCAGGTGGCCTTCGCGGTCCGGGCCAGGGCGAGCACCCCGGCGGTGGCCTCGGGGGAGAGCGAGGCCTCGGCGCGCAGGAAGCCGGGGGCGGCGGGGAAGGAGGCGCCGGCCAGCGGCTCCTGGTCGCCGAGGTCGGCGAGCCGGCCGAGCCAGTGGTCTCGGTCGGCGGCGTACCGCTCCTCGTCGCGGTACGCGGCCTCCTCCTCGACGACGGCGGAGAGCGGACCGAACGGCGACGGGGCGGGGGCCTCGCCGCACGCGAGCGCCGTGTGGACCTCGGCGACGCGGCGGGAGAGCAGGGAGAAGCCGTAGGCGTCGAGCGCGATGTGGTGGACGCGCTGGTACCAGAGCGTGCGGTCCGGGGCGACCCGGTGGAGGACGAAGGAGAACAGCGGGGCGGTGGCCGGGTCGGCGGGGGTGGCCATGTCGGCGCGCATCAGGGCGAGCGCGGCGCCCTCCGGGTCCGGGGCGCCCAGGTGGTCCACGACCGTGACGACGGGGCCGCTCGGGGGCCCGTCGGCGAGGATCTGGACCGGCTGTCCCTGCTCGTCCTCCTCGAAGCGGACGGTGAGGGCCTCGCACTCCCCGACGACCCGGCGCAGCGCCGTGGCGAAGAGGTCCGTGTCGAGCGCCCCGGCGACGGCGACGTACTGGCCGACGTTGTAGACCGGGGAGTCGGGGTCGAGCCGCTGGCCGTACCAGACTCCGGTCTGGGCCCCGGTCAGGGCGAGGCGTCGCTGGGCACGCTCGGTCATGGATCTTGCTCCAGGGTTCACCCGCGGCGGCCGGGGGCCGGGCGCGGGACGGGACGGAGAGAGAGGGGGCGGGGAGGGAGGGGCGGCGACGGCGGCACCCCGTGGGGCCGGGTCAGCCGCCGGCCGGGCCTTCGGAGTCGCTCCGCCCGGCGGTGGCGGGCGTCTTCACCAGGCCGTCGTCCTCGGGCGGACCGTCGTCCTCGGGCTCCTCCTCGGGGAGGGTCGCGTGCCGCAGTCCGGGGACCGTGAGGGCGACGACCACGGCTGCCGCCGTGCACACCACGCCGTTCACGACGGCGGCGCCGGCCGGGCTGAACCACTTGGCCACCAGGGCGACTTCGACGTCGCCCGCGATGCCGCCGGTGGTGCCCTGGGCGGTGAGGACGCTGACCATGCGGCCGCGCAGCCGGTCGGGGGTGTTGTGCTGGACGAGGGCGTACTCGAGGATCTCGTACACCGTGCCGGCGGCACCGCCGACGGCGAGCATCGCGAAGGCGAGGGCGGGGCTGCCGCTGAGGCCGAATCCGAGGATGGCCAGACCGCCGACGAAGGCGGCGGTGAGCAGCAGGCGTCCGGGACGGGTGACCCGGGCGATCCAGCCGCTGGTGGCGGAGACGAGGATCGCGCCCACGGCCGGGGCGGTGTACAGCAGGCCGAGCATCATCTCGCCGCCGCCGAACCGCTTGTCCACGAGTTCGGGGAAGACGACGACGGGCATGCTGAAGAGCGCGTTGATCCCGCCGAGGGCGAGCAGGCCGCCGACGACGCGGTTGCGCACGGCGAACCGGAAGGCGGCGAGCGGCGAGCCGGAGTCCTCGGCGCCGTCCTCGTCCTCGTCGTCCTTGACCGGGGGCAGCGGGCGCAGCCTGAGGAGCAGCAGGGTGGTGACGCCGGTGGTGGCGGCGGTGAAGGCGTACACCGGTCCGGGGCCGCCGGTCAGGGCGAGCACCACACCGCCGAGGAAGGGGGCGGCGATCGAGCCGAGTTCGCCGGTGAGCGAGATCAGGGCGCCGGCGGCGGGCAGTTGGTCGGGCCGTACCAGGGTCGGGGCGACGGCCATCAGGGCGGTGACGCTGACCCCGGTGGCGAGTCCGTCGAGGGCGACGAACAGGTAGACCGTCCACAGCTGCGGGTCGGACAGGAAGGCGTTGACCGCGAGTCCGGCGAAGGCGAGGGCGGCGGAGGAGCGGCCCCACAGGATCAGCTTCCGCCGGTCCATGCGGTCGGCCGCCCAGCCGCCCCAGAGGGAGCCGAGCAGGACGGTGACGCTCATGATCATGCTGGAGACGGCGACGCCGAAGGTGGAGCCCGTCAGGTCGTAGACCTGCTTGGCCAGTGCCACCATGGCCATGCCGAGACCGAAGAGGGACACGATCCGGGCGATGAAGATCGCCCGGAAGTCGCGGCTGGCCCGCAGCGGGCTGATGTCGATGAGGAGGTCACCGGCTCGCACGGGACGCTCCCGACGGCTGGGCGAGGAGGGCGGCCCACTCCGTGAGGGTGGGGCGCTCGGCGAGTTCGACGAACCCGACCACGGCGCCGTCGGCGCGCCACGTCTCGACCAGGGCCATCAGCCGGATCGAGTCGAGGCCCTGGTCGAGCAGGCTCTCGTCCGGGTCGACCTCCTCGGCGTCGACGTAGAGCACGTCGGCGACGTCACGCGTGAGCCGCTCCAGGGCGAAGGTCTGCTGTCCGGCCGTGTCGGCCATGGGTGGGTCCTCGTCTTCCCGATCCGATGGATGAAGGTTGGTTAGGTAAGGCTTACCTAAGTAGCTATCGTGCAGTCAAACGCGAGCCGCGAACTCACGGCGATCCGTCAGTTGTCAGAGAGCGAGAAGAAGTTGAACACTGCACTGTCCCGCCCGGAGCGGCCCCCGCTGCCCCTCGTCGAGGTCAGGGCGGCCGGACCCGGGGACGCCGGCGCGGTCCACCGGCTGTCGCGGCCGTTCGTGCGCGAGGGGTCCCTGCGCGAACGGACGCTCGACGAACTGGCCCGCCGCGCGGCGGACTTCCTGGTCGTGGAAGCCGGCGCCGAAGGCCTGGTGGGCTGCGTGGGACTCCGGGCCCGCGCGGACGCGCGGGGCCGGACGGCGGTCGTGCTCTACAACTTCTGTGTGGCGCCCGGACATCAGGGGCGGGGGATCGGCTCCGCACTGCTCGACGCCGTGCTCCGCGAGGCGGGAGCGCGGGGTGCGGCCCGGGTCTTCGCGGCGACCGTCGGCAGCGGACTGCTGTTCCTGCGGCACGGATTCGCCGCCGGGCGCGAGGAGGAGGCGCCGCCCGCGTGGCGGGCCGCCCTCGACCCCGCGCGCGGCTCCCGGATCCTCACCCGCGTCCTGAGGTGACGCGGCCCCGGCCGGTCCGCTCCCGTCCGGCGCGGCCCGGCACCCGGGAGCGGGCGGCCGGGCCGCGCGGGACGGAAGTCCGGCTCAGGAGCGGGCGGCGAGGCTCGCCGGACGCAGGTCCGTCCAGTGCTCCTCGGTGTACGCGGCACAGCCCTGTCGGGAGTCCTCGCCGTGCGCCACGGTCCAGCCGTCCGGGACCTCGGCGAAGGCCGGCCAGAGCGAGTGCTGGTTCTCGGCGTTGACGAGCACGTAGTAGCGCGCGTCGTCGTCCTCGAAGGGGTTGGTCGCGGTCATGGGTCTCTCCTCGCGCCGGGGCGGCCCGCCTGCCGCGCCCTGCGGGGCGGTGCTCGGGGGCCGTGGGGGGTGGGGTCGGATGGGGGCGCCCAGGAGCTGGGCGTTTAGGTAAGGCTTACCTAAAATCACCTAGGGTGCGGTGGCTGTCAAGTCACTCCCGGGTGGCCGACTTTCGCGCGGAGGGGACGCCCGGAACCGGCCGGGAAGGCCTGGAGGGGCACCCTTCGTGCTCCTTGATCCAGACGCCCGGGGTGCGCCCGAAGTGTCGCCTGAACGCCAGGATGTAGCCGTTCGTGCTCGTGAAACCGACCTTGGCGGCCACCGCGCCGACCTGGTGCCCGCGGCTGAGCAGCGCGAGCGAGTGGTTGAGGCGGACCCGGGTCCGCCACTCGGAGAAGGCGATCCCGGTCTCGGTGCGGAAGGCCCGGCGCAGGCTGGTCGCGGACACGTAGAGGCTCTCGGCCCATTCCGTCGCGGTGCGCTGGTCGTCGGGGCTGCGCAGCAGGCTCCCCGCGACGGTCCGGGCCGCCTCGCTGGTCGGGCGGGGAAGCGGAAGCCGGGCGTCGCCGTGGCTCCTGGCGCAGGTCAGCGCCGCGAACATGGCGTCGTCGTCGACCCCCGTGCCGCCGCCGCGGGTGCGGGCGAGCAGATGGCGCAGGGCGGCCTCGTCGAGCCGGACCAGGGTGGCCCGGGCGAACGGCAGGCGGTGTCGCGCGGGGGTGAACGACTCGGTCAGGACCAGGGATCCGGAATCGAAGACGGCGCTGTGCGGAGTGCCGGCCGGGAGCCACAGGGCCAGCGGGGAGGCCAGCTCGTGCGGGCCGTCCGGCGTGGTCACGGTGATCCGCCCCAGCGGTGCGTACAGCAGCTGGTGGTAGTCGTGCGCATGCGTCGGATGGCCGGTCGCCGTGATGACGACCTCGTCCGTCGTGCCCGCCGTGCGGTCGGTCATGCGGGCCACCCCCCGGTGTCTGAGAGGCGGTCGGCCCGCGACCCCTCGGTGTGATCGGTCGGCCTCCGAGTTGGATCCCCGGAGGTTAGGCAAGGGTAACCTAAGTAGCCGTACGAGCAGTGAGAGCAAGGACGGCACATGACGCAACCGCCCCCAACGGTGGTGAAAGCCCCGGCGCAGGACATACCGCCGGGCGACCCCCCGGCCCGCACCCGGACCTCGCGGGGCACGATCGTGTCCGTCCTCGCCGTCGCCGCGGTCCTCGCGACCCTCGTCGCGAGCATCGGGCTCGGCGCCCGGGACATCTCCCCCCTGGAGGTCGTCCGCATCCTGCTCAACCCCGGTGAACAGGCCTTCGACACGCACGTCCTGTGGACCGAGCGCATCCCCCGCACCTTCCTCGGCCTCGCGGTCGGCGCGGCGCTCGGCGCCGCCGGTCTCGTCATGCAGGCCCTCACCGCCAACCCCCTCGCCGACCCCGGCATCCTCGGCGTCGAACAGGGCGCCTCGATGTTCGTCGTCCTCGGCATCATGCTCCTCGGCGTCACCGACACCGGCGACTACTTCTGGCTCGCCCTCCTGGGCGCATCCGTCACCGCCACCCTTGTCTACCTCATCGGGACCCGCACCGACGCGGGGAGTTCGGCCGTCGGCCTCGTCCTCGCCGGAGTCGCCCTCGCCGCGGTGATGTCCTCCCTCATCACGCTCCTCGTCGTCCGCGACAAGGAGGCCTTCTTCCACCTGCGCTTCTGGTCGGTCGGTCAGCTCACCGGCCGCGCCGAGGTCCTGAGCCAGCTCCTGCCCTTCGTCCTCGTCGGACTCCTCCTCGCGCTGCCCCTCGGCCGCACCCTCAACATCCTCGGCCTCGGCGACGACACCGCGCGCGCCCTCGGCGTCCGGGTCGAACGCGCCCGCCTCACCGCCGCCGCGGTCGCCGTCCTGCTCTGCGCCGCCGCCACCGCCGCCGTCGGCCCCGTCGCCTTCGTCGGACTGGTCGCCGCCCACTGCGCCCGGCTCCTCGTCGGCCCGGACCACCGCTGGTCGCTGCCGATCTCCATGGCCACCGGCGCCGTCCTGCTGACCGGCGCCGACACCGCCGGCCGACTCGTCCTCGACCACGGGGAGGTCCAGGTGGGCCTCATGACGGCCATCATCGGCACGCCCTTCTTCGTCTGGCTGGCCCGCCGCCGCGACCTGGTGCGGATGTGATGACCTCACTCGACCTCCGGCCCCCGAAGCCGGACTCCCCGACCACGCACGCCGTCGTCGCGCGCCTGCGCGCCGACCGCCGCGCCCGCAACCGCCGGGCCACGGTGACCGCCTCCGTGCTCACCGCCGCCCTCCTCGGACTCCTCACCGCCTCCGTACTGCTCGGCGGCATCGGCCGGCTCGACCCGGCCGACGTCCTCCCCGCGGCCTTCGGACTGCGGGACGGCCTCGCCGACTACATGATCTTCCAGCTGCGGATGCCGAGGGCGCTCTCCGCCCTCCTCGCCGGAGCCCTCTTCGGCCTGGCCGGCTCGCTCTACCAGCGGCTGATCCGCAACCCGCTCGCCACCCCCGACATCGTCGGCATCTCCGCCGGAGCCGGAGCCGGCGCCGCGACCGCGCTGCTCTACGCGCCCGCCGCCTTCACCCTCGGCGTCCCCGTCGCCGCCGTCATCGGCTCGTTCGTGCTCGTCGCCGCCGTCCAGGCGCTCAGCTGGCGCGGCGGGGTCGACACGTACCGGCTCGTCCTCGTCGGCATCGGACTCAGCGCGGTCTGCACCGCCTACACCAACTACCTCTTCCTCGTGGCGGACCAGCAGAGCCTCGCCATCGCCCTGCGCTGGACGGTCGGCACCACCAACGACGCGGACTGGGACGGTGTCACCACCCTCGCCGTCGGCTTCGCCGCCTGCGCGCTCGCCGCCCTCCTCCTCGCCCGGCCCCTCGCCACCCTCACCCTGGGCGACGGCTTCGCCGCCGGCCTCGGCACCCGGGTCACCGCCTCCCGCGTCGGCGTCCTGCTCGTCGGCGCCGCCGCCGCGGCCCTCGCCACCAGCGTCGTCGGGCCCATCGGCTTCGTCTCCCTCGTCAGCGGCCCCATCGCCGTCCGCCTGGTCGGGACCGAGCGCTCCACGCTCCTCGCCCCGGCGATCGGCGCCGTCACCGTCCTCGGCGCCGACGTCCTCGCCCAGCACGCACCGGTGATCAGCCCGGTGCCCACCGGTGTCCTCACCGCGCTGCTCGGCGCCCCCTACTTCGTCTGGCTGATCCTCCGACGCAGGCAGGGAGCCTCGTGACCCACACCGTGACCCCGCAGACCGAGAGCCCGGAAGCCACCGCGACCCACCAGCTCGAAGCCCGCGGCATCAGCGCCGGGTACGGCAAGTCACCCGTCATCGAGGACCTGGACCTCCGGATCGAGAAGGGCCGGATCACCGCACTCGTCGGCCCCAACGCCTGCGGCAAGTCCACCCTCCTCAAGTCCATCGCCCGCCTCCTGCCCCTCGCCGCCGGATCGGTCCTCCTCGAAGGCTCCGACATCCACCGCCTGCCCACCCGCGAGGTGGCGCGCCGGCTCGGCGTCCTCCCGCAGTCCCCGGTCGCCCCGGAGTCCATCACCGTCGGCGACCTCGTCTGGCGCGGCCGCCATCCGCACCGCCAGTTCGGCCGCCGCCGCGACGCGCGCGAGGACGTGATCATCGCCGAGGCGCTGAAGGCGACCGGAACCGCCGAACTCGTCGACCGCCCGGTCGACCAGCTCTCCGGCGGCCAGCGCCAGCGCGTGTGGATCGCCCTCGCCCTCGCCCAGGACACCCCCACCCTGCTGCTCGACGAACCCACCACCTACCTGGACGTCGCGCACCAGATCGAGGTCATGGACCTCCTCGCAGACCTCAACGAACAGACGGGCAAGACCATCGTGCTCGTCTCCCACGACCTCAACCAGGCAGCCCTGTACGCCTCGACGATCGTCGCCCTGCGCGACGGACGCGTCATCCGGCAGGGCCCGCCCGAAGAGGTCCTCGACGAGAGCACCGTGGCCGAGGTCTTCGGTCTCCGCTGCCTCGTCGTACCCCACCCCCTCACCGCACGGCCGCAGATCTTCCCCCTCGGCCGCCGTCACCACCCGCAGGAGAACTGACCATGAACCGCCCCGCCAGAGCGCTCGCCCGGCGTTCCACCGCCCGCACCCTCCTCGCCGCCGCCGCGTGCGGCGCCCTCCTCGTCGGCTGCGGCGGCAAGGACGAGGCGAAGACCGACGGCGCGAAGCCCACCGGTGCCGCGAGCGGCGCCGCCGCCGAGGCCTCCTACCCCCTCACCCTCCCCAACGCCTGGGGCAAGACGGAGATCGAGAAGAAGCCGCTGAAGGTCGCCACCGTCTCCGACGGCGACACCGACATCGCCCTCGCCCTCGGCCTCGTCCCGGTCATCACCCCGGACGCCGAGGACGGCGGCCCCGTCCCCGAGTACAAGCAGCGCGCCATCGACAAGCTCGGCGCCGGCAAGCTCAAGACGTACGACGACACCGACGGCACCGACTACGAGGCCATCGCCGCCGAGGCCCCGGACGTCATCCTCGGCATGAACACCTGGGCGATGGACGCCGACTACGCCAAGCTCGCGCCGATCGCCCCGGTCGTCACCTTCACCGACAAGGCGCACTCCGACACCCTCACCTGGCAGGAGCGCCTGAAGACCGCCGCCAAGGCGCTCGGCATGAGCGCCGAGGCCGAGAAGGTCATCGCCGCCAACGAGAAGGCCACCGCCGACGCGGCCGCCGCGCACCCCGAGTTCAGGGGCAAGACGTACACCTACGCGGTCGTCCACCCCGAGCAGATCACCTTCATGTCCTACGCCGACCAGGACCCGGGCGTCTTCGAGCAGCTCGGCTTCAAGAAGACGGACAAGGCCAAGACCTACACGGCCGACAAGAACGCCGTCAGCCTGGAGAAGCTGGACGAACTGGAGGCCGACGTCCTCCTCATGACGTACCCCTTCGGTGACAACGGCCTGCTCAGCGCCAAGGAGCTGGAGAGCAACAAGCTCTTCCAGTCCCTCCAGGTCGTCAAGGGCAAGCACTACGCGGTCATCCCCTCGGAGAACACCCTCTCCTCCGCCGTCGCCTACCCGGACGCCCTCAGCGCGCCCTGGATCGTCGAGAAGCTGACGCCGATCCTCGCCGGGGCCGTCGCCGGCAAGTGACCTCCGCTCCCTCCGGGGAGCACCACCGCCACCCTCACGGGCCGGGCGGGCCGGGCGCACCGCGCCACCGGCCCGCCCGGCCCGCAGGTCCGTCCCGCGGCGCCCGCCCGGCGCCGCGCACGAAGGAGCAGCACCCATGCCCACCCGCAGCCCCCGCTCGGTCGTCACCTTCCCCATCGTGCTGCGCGAGCTGACCGTCCTGCGCGCCGAGAACATCACCCCCGGGATGCGCCGCCTCACCCTCGGCGGGCCGCAGCTCGACGCCTTCACCAAGGACGGCCTGGAACTGCCCGCCCTGCGCACCGAGGGCTTCGACGACCACGTGAAGTTCTTCTTCGCCGACGAGACCGGGCGCCTCGTCCTGCCCCGGCAGCAGGTGAGCAGCCTCGACTGGTCGGACGGGCGGCCCGTCGCCAAGGACTACACCCCGGTCCGCCACGACCCCGACCGGGGCGAGATCGACTTCGACTTCGTCCGCCACGACGGCGGTGTCGCCTCCACCTGGGCCGAGAACGCCGTCCCGGGCGACAGCGCCTGGATCGCGGGACCGAAGATGTCCCACAGCCACCCCGAGGGCGCCGACTGGATCCTCGTCGTCGGCGACGAGACCGCCCTGCCCGCCATCGGCCGCTGGCTCGCCGAGATGCCCGCGGGCACCAAGGCCCGCGTCTTCATCGAGGTCGGCGACGACAGCCACCGCCAGGAGCTGCCCACCGAGGCCGACGCCGAGATCGTCTGGCTCTCCCGGAAGGGCGCCCCGGCCGGCACCACCGACCTCCTGGAGCAGGCCCTCCGCACCGCGGAGTGGCTGCCCGGCATCGTCTTCGCCTGGGTCGCCGGCGAGGCCGTCACCCTCAAGGGCATCCGCCGCCACCTGGCGACGGAGCGTCAGGTCCCGCGCGAGCAGACCCACATCACCGGGTACTGGCGCCGCACCGCGCCCGCCGTCGCCGCGACCCCGGCCGAGGACCTGCCCGCCGGCGCCGACACCGTCCCGGCGGTGGAGGACGACGAGGACGACGCGCACGAGCGCCTCCACCAGCTGACCGACCTGGCACCCCCGTACGCCATCCGGACCGCCGTCACCCTCGGCGTCTTCGACCTGGTCGACCAGGGCGTGCGGCACGCCGCCGAACTGGCCCGCCGGGCCGAGGCCGACCCGGCCACCCTCCGGGCCCTCCTCGACTACCTCGTGGGGATCGAACTGCTCGCCACCGACGGCGAGGGCCACTACAGCCTCACCCCGATCAGCGAGGAGCTGGTCGAGGACGACCACTCGGCGGAGGAGTACCACCTGGAGGGCGCCCAGGCCGCGCTCGACGCCTCCCTCTCCGGTCTGCTGCACACCGTCCGCACCGGCCGGGCCGGCTACCGCACCCTCGCGGGCCGCACCCTGACCGAGGAACTGGCCCGGGAGTCCCGGATCGCCGACACGGCGCGCGCCGCCGTCGAGGACGAGGCCCGCTGGATCGCCCCCGGTGTGCTGCGCGCCCACGACTGGTCGGCCGTCACCGAGCTGACCGCCACCGGCCACGGGGTCGCCACCGTCGTCGAGATCCTGGTCAAGGAGCACCCGGACCTGCGGGCGCGGATCGTCGCGATGCCCTCGGTGCTCCGGGTGCTGCGCGAGGCGATCCTCGACGCGGAGCTGCTGCCCCGGATCGACCTGGTCGCCGGCTCCGGGGCCGTACCGGCGGGCACGCGCACCCTGCTGATGTCACGTCAGCTGGAGTGGCAGGCCGACGAGGACGCGGTGCACACCCTCTCCGAGGCGGCCGCCGCCCTCGCGCCGGACGGCACCCTGCTCCTGGTCGAGCAGATCGCGACCGGCGACCCCGAGGACATGGAGGAGGCCCTGAACCACCTGCGCCTCAAGTGCGCGTTCGGCTCCGGGGTGCGCGACGCGGAGGCGATCGCGGCGCTGGCCGCCCGCGCGGGGCTCGTCGTGCGCTCCCGCGCCGACGTGGGCTGGGACCACCGCCTCTGGACGCTGGTCCGCGCCGGCTCCTGAGCACGGGGACGGGGGCCGGACCGGCATACCGCCGGTCGGGCCACCGCCGGTCAGACCCGCGCCGGTCCGGCCACCGCCGGTAAGGCCCGTGCCGGCTCCTGAGCACGGGGGAGGGGCCGGACCGGCACACCGCCGGTCCGGCCCCTCGGCCCCTGTCCGCCCACCTCTCGGTTCCTTCCGTCCGGCCCCTCGGTCTCCCGAGGGGCCGGATCCTCCGTCACACCCGTCCCGGGCCGAAGTACTCCTCGGCGTGGGACTCGCCGTCCCCCTCGGCCCGTACCCGGCCCAGCACGAGACCGGGCCGTCCGGCGCCGCCGTGGTCCGCGCCGGTGACGACGACCACGCCCTCGTCCCCGGTCCGGAGGATGAGGCCCGGCTCACCGGAGTAGAGGCTCCGCGAGACCGTCGCCGCGAGGACGTCGAGCCGTCGGCCGGCGTGGTGGGTGAAGGCGGTCGGGCTCAGCGGGCGCCGGGACTCGACGAAGCGGGCGATGTCCCGCGCGGAGTGGGTCCAGTCGATGCGGCCGTCCTCGTCGGAGCCGCCGGCCAGGATCTCCACGTCCCTCGGCGGGTCGTGGACCACGCCCGCCGGGCTCGGTTCGAGGTGCCGGTGGACCCGGCGGAGCAGGGAGGCGAGCTGCGTCCGCTCCTCCTCGTTCAGCGGGGCGAGGACCTCGTCGTCCGTCGAGGCGATCTCGGCGTTGAGACGGGCCAGCCAGGCCCGGCCCTCGGGGGTCAGGCGGACGAGGACCCGGCGCCGGTTGGCCGGGTCCCGGGCGCAGTCGACGTGACCGGTCCGCACGAGGTCGTTGACGATCTTCACGAGGTCGCTGGAGTTCATGTCGAGCCGCGCGGCGAGGACGGTCTTCATCTGAGGGCCCAGATCGGCGACGAGCGACATCACCGTCAGATGCCATAACCGCAGGTTGTGGGCGGCGAGCCGCTCGGTGAGCCGGCGGCGGGCGGCCTTGCCGAGCGCGTAGAGGAGGTACGCGTTGAGGTGCAGGACGCTGGGTGGCGTCATGCTCAGGCGAGGCGGGCCCGAGGGCCCGGTGACGGGCCGTTCCGAGGCGGGTGCCGCGTCCGCCGCGGGGGCGTGGTGCGCGGCGGACGGGGCGTGGTGTGCGGTGCCGGGCAGGGCCAGGCCCTGGAGCGACAGGTCGGTGCCGGCCAGGGCCCGGAAGACCTGGGCCCAGTCGGTCGTCGGCAGACTGGATATGCCGACGACGGCGAATGCGGCTCCGGACGCGTCGTGCGCGATGCCGGAGACGGCTGGTTGTTCCATGAGCTCCCCTTGCTCACCGTGCGAGTGAGGTGTGTCTAACCTACTCAAGTGGTCATAAAAACCCGTCGCCCCTCAGGACCGTCTGAGGGGCGACGGGGGTGCGGGGCCCGGGGGCCCCTGTCCTCAGGGGCGGCCGGTGAGGTAGCCGCCCATGGAGGTGAAGTACTCGGTGGCGGGCAGTTCGCGCCCGTCCTCCGTCCGGACCCGCGTGACGGCGAGTCCGTGGTTGCGTCCGGTGTAGGCGTCGGATCCGGCGACGATCACGACGCCGGCGCCCTCGCGGTAGAAGATCCGGCCCGGGGTGCCGCCGTAGCGGCCCTCCGACACGACGGCGGAGAGGATCTCCAGGCGCTTGCCCCGGTGGAAGGTGAAGGCGCTGGGGTACGGCGCGGACTGCGCGCGGACCAGGCGCTCCAGGGCGTCGGCCGGCCAGCCCCAGTCGATGCGGATGTCCTCCTCCGCCCGCTTGTGGAAGAAGCTGGCCTGCGAGCGGTCCTGCCGGGTGAACTCGGTCTCCCCGGCGGCGATCCGGGCGAGTGCGCCGATCGTCACCGGGGCGATGAGGTCGACCGTCTTGTGGAACAGGTCGGTGGTCGTGTCGGTCGGCTCCACGGTGACCGCGCGCTGGTCCACGATGTCGCCCGCGTCGAGCACCTCGTCCATCATGTGGGCCGTGACGCCCACTTCGGACTCGCCGTTGATGAGCGCCCAGATGAGCGGCGAGAAGCCGGCGTACTTGGGCAGCAGCGAGTCGTGGACGTTGAGCGTGCCGTGGCGCGGCAGCCCGTAGATGTGCGGCGGGATCCAGGTGCGCCAGTTGTTGGCCACGATGATGTCCGGGTCCGCCGCCTTGAGGAGGTCGAACAGTTCGTCGTCGTCCGGCCGGTTGCGGATCGCGACGGGCACGCCGTGCTCCTCGGCGAGGTCGGCGACGGAGTCGCTCCAGATCTTCTCGTAGGCGTGCTCGCTCTTGGGGTGTGTCACCACCATCACGACGTCGTGCTCGGACTCCAGGAGGGCCTTGAGGGTGCGGTGACCCCACGTCTGGTAACCGAACATGACGACCCGCATAAGGGCTTCCTCCTCGGTGAAACGACTGGTCGCACCAAGTAAAGCAAGGCTTACCTAAGGTGCGCAAGTTCCGCTTCTTTTAAGCCAGTTGACCTGGCCTGATCGTTGCGTGTCCCATTTGTCCTGTCGACAGCCCTGCGCAGGTCAGGTTAGCTTTACCTAAGTTGCGGCTGGCTTGTGGATGACACCGAGCCGCTGTCGCGAACCTTTCGCCCCACGCCTCACAGGCGGCAGTTCCGCACGATGGGAGTGACATGTCTCAGGGCCTTCCTGGCGACGCACCTCTGGTCCACGACCTCATAGGCATCGGCTTCGGGCCGTCCAATGTGGCCATGGCGATAGCGCTCAGCGAGCACAACGCCCGCGTCGGAAGGCAGGAGGCCGTCACCGCGCACTTCTTCGAGCGGCAGGCCGGCTTCGGCTGGCACCGCGGCATGCTGATCGACGACGCCACCATGCAGGTCTCCTTCCTCAAGGACCTGGTGACGCTGAGGAACCCGACCAGCGAGTACAGCTTCCTGTGCTACCTGCAGAGCAGGGGCCGGCTGATCGACTTCGTCAACCACAAGAACCTCTTCCCCCTCCGCGTCGAGTTCCACGACTACTTCGAGTGGGCGGCGGCCAAGGTCGACGACATGGTCTCCTACGGCCACGAGGTCGTCGCCATCGAACCCGTCGTACGGGACGGCGTCATCGAGTACCTCGACGTGACCGCCAGGACCGGCGGCGAGACCGTGGTCCACCGGGCCCGGAACCTCGTGATCGGCACGGGACTCCGCCCGCTCATGCCCGAGGGCGTCGAGCGCACGGACCGCGTCTGGCACAACTCCGAGCTGCTCACCAAGGTCGACACCCTGGAGGGCACGAACCCCGAGCGCTTCGTGGTCGTCGGCGCCGGCCAGAGCGCGGCCGAGAACGTGGCCTACCTCCACCGCCGCTTCCCCGAGGCCGAGGTGTGCGCCGTCTTCTCCCGCTACGGCTACAGCCCCGCGGACGACAGCGCCTTCGCCAACCGCATCTTCGACCCGGCCGCCGTCGACGAGTACTTCACGGCGCCCGGCGACGTGAAGCGGAAGCTGATGGACTACCACGGCAACACCAACTACTCGGTCGTCGACATCGACCTGATCGACGAGCTCTACCGCCAGGCGTACCAGGAGAAGGTCCTCGGCACCGAACGCCTCCGCTTCATCAACGTCTCCCGGCTCACCGGCGTCGAGGACGACGGGAAGAAGGTCCGTGCCGCCGTCACCTCCCTGGTGACCGGGGAGGAGAGCCACCTCGACGCCGACGTCGTCGTGTACGCCACCGGCTACAGCCCCGCCGACCCCGTCGGCCTGCTCGGCCCGGTCGCCGAGCACTGCCGGCGCGACGAGGAGGGCCGCGTCCGCGTCGAGCGCGACTACCGGCTGACGACCGCCCCCGAACTCCGCTGCGGCATCTACCTCCAGGGCGGCACCGAGCACACCCACGGCATCACGTCGGCCCTGCTCTCCAACACCGCGATCAGGGTCGGCGAGATCCTCGACTCCGTCCTCGACCGGGGGCGCACGCCCGCGCCGGGCGAGTCCCGGGCGGTCGTCGACGGCATCGGCTCGGCCCGCTAGACCACCCCGCTCAGGGGTGACGCCCCGCCCCCCGCACCCGCCCCGCCGGCAGGCCGCCCCCCCCCACACACCGCCCTGCCCGCCGGGCGACTCCGTCGCACCCGGTGGGCGGGGCACGCACCGTGAGAACCCTCGAAAGGAACATCTGTGTTCACTGGTACGCGTCGCGCTCCGGCGCGGTTCGTCGGGCAACTGCCGCGTGTGGCTGTCGTCGTGGTCGCCGGGCTGGCTCTGTCGGCCTGTGGTGGCGGCTCGGAGAAGGAGGAGGCGAAGCCCGGGGCCGTGACGTCCGGCAGCGGGGCGCCGTCGGTCTTCCCGGTGACGGTGGAGCACAAGTACGGCAGCACGACGATCGACAAGGAGCCGAAGCGGGTCGTCACGCTGGGTCTGTCGGACCAGGACGCGGTGCTGGCGCTCGGGGTCAAGCCGGTCGGCGCGGTGGACTGGTTCAAGGAGGCCCCGTACGGCAAGTGGCCGTGGGCGAAGGACAAGTGGGGTGCGGACAAGCCGCAGATCGTCGGCGAGCGTGACGAGTACAACGTCGAGAAGATCGCGGCGCTGAAGCCGGACGTCGTCGTGGCCCAGTACTCGGGGATGAAGAAGGAGCAGTACGACACGCTGTCGAAGTTCACCAAGGTCGTCGCGCAGCCCAAGGGTGTGCCGGACTACGGGGCTTCGTGGCAGGTGATGACCCGGCAGATCGGCAAGTCCCTCGGGAAGGCGGGGGAGACCGAGAAGCTGATCGAGGGCATCGACGCGCGGTTCGAGGCGGTGCGCGGGAAGCATCCGGAGTGGGCGGGCAGGACCCTGGCCGTCGCGGACAGCTTCGAGGCGGGCAAGTACTCGGCGTTCACGAGGACCGACCCCAAGTCGATCTTCTTCCAGGAGCTCGGGTTCAAGCTGAAGCCGGAGATCGACACCCTCGCCAAGCCCGGCTGGAACGTGGCGGAGCTCAGCGCGGAGAAGCTGAACGTCCTCGACGTCGACCGGCTCGTCTGGGTCACCTCCAGCACCGACGCCAACACCCGCATCAAGGCCGAACCCCTCTACAAGAAGCTCAAGGTCAACCAGGACGAGCGCGACCTGTTCGTGCCCTACCAGGACCCCGACATCGGCGCCGCGTTCTCCTTCAACACCGTCCTGTCCATCCCCTACGCGATCGACGAGATCGAACCGCTGCTCACCGCGATCAAGTAACACCTCCACCGCCGAGGCGGGGCGGGGGAGGCGCCGGCGCCCGGCACCTCGTGCCGGCGCCGGAAGGCCTCCCCCGCGGCCTGTCCTCCGTACCGCCCATCGCCGCAGCACCCCAGGGAAAGGCCACCACGCACGATGTTTGACGTCGAGTCGGACCCGACGCCCGTACCCGGAACGCCGCTGACAGGCGGGCAGACCGGCATCTGGCTGGCCCAGCAGATCGAGCCGGGTACCTCCGCCTACAACATCGTCTTCGCCCTGGACCTGCGCGGCGACATCGACCTGGACCGCCTCGGCACGGCCGTGCGGCGGACCGTCGCCGAAGCCGGCTGCCTCCATGTGCGCGTCGCGGCGGGGGAGGACGGCACACCCCGCCAGACGCCCGTCCCCGTCGCCTTCGACGTGCCGGTCGTCGACCTCCGCGGAGCCGCCGACCCGGAGGAGGCCGCCGCCGCGTGGATCACCGCCGACCGCGACCGGCCCGTCGACCTGGAGGCCGACGGGCCGCTCTTCGCCCAGGCCCTGCTCCGGCTCGCCGACGACCGCGTCTGGTGGCACCAGCGCTACCACCACATCCTCGTGGACGGCATGGGCGTCGCGATCGTCTCCCGACGCGCGGGCGAGCTCTACACCCTGGGCGAGGAGGCCCCCGCCGCCCCCGACTGGTCCCTGACCCGCCTGGTGGACGCCGACCGCGCCCACCGGACCTCCGGACGCTACGCGGTCGAGCGCGCCTGGTGGCGGGAGCGCATGGCCGGCCGCACCGAGCCCGCCCGCCTGGTCGAGCGGGCTCCCTCGCTCACCACCCGGCGGCTGCGGCGCACCGTGGAACTCTCCGCCGACCAGACCGCACGGCTCCACCGGACCGCGGCACACGCGGGCACCCGCGCCACCCGCGTCCTGCTCGCGGCCGTCGCCGCCTACCTCCACCGGACGACCGGGGAGCAGGACCTCGTCCTCGGCCTGCCCGTCGCCGCACGCCAGGACGAGGTCACGGCCACCGTCCCCGGCATGGTCTCCAACATCGTCCCGCTGCGCCTGACCGTCCGGCCCGCCACCACCGCGTCCGCCCTCGTGGCCCACGTCCGCGACGCCGTCGCCGAGACCGTCGCGCACGGCCGCTACCGCGCCGAGGACCTGGCGAAGGACCTCGGACTCGTCGACGGCGTCGCCGAGCTCGTCGGCCCCACCGTCAACATCCTGCCCCGCTCCGAGGACCTGCTCTTCGGCGGCCTCGCGGCCCGGCTCAGGCCGGAGTGGCTCGGCGCGGTCAGCGACCTCGCCTTCAGCTTCGGCGAGATCCCGGGCGGGAGCGGGACCTCCGTCCACCTGGACGCCGACGCCGCCGTCTGCGACGAGGAGACCCTGCGCGCGCACGAACGCCGCTTCCTCGCCCTGCTGCACGCCTTCACCGAGGACCCGGACCGCCCGGTCGGCCGGCTGGACCTGGTGTCGCAGGACGAGCGCGCGCTGCTGCTCGACACGTTCGGCGCGGCACCGGTCGAGACGGCCGAGCTGTCCTGGCCCGCCGCGTTCGAGGCGCAGGTGCGCCGCTCACCGGACGCCGTCGCCCTCGTCTGCGAGGAGCGGGAGCTGACGTACGCGGAACTCGACGCCGCCGCGAACCGGCTCGCCCGCCACCTCGTGGACCTCGGCACCCGGGCCGAGGACGTCGTCGCCGTCGCCCTGCCGCGCTCCCCGGAACTCGTCGTCGCCCTGCTCGCCGTGATGAAGGCCGGCGCCGCCTACCTGCCGCTGGACGCCGACCACCCCCGGGACCGCATCGCCTACATGCTGGCCGACGCCGGGGCCCGTACCGTCGTCACCGCGCGCGAGCTCGCCGCCGAACTCCCCGAACTGCCGGACGTCACCCACCTGCTGCTCGACGCCCCCGCCACCGTCGACGCCCTCGCGCGCCTCGACGCCACCCGCCCCGGCGTGCCGGTCGCCCTGGACCAGGCGGCGTACGTCATCTACACCTCCGGCTCCACCGGCCGCCCCAAGGGCGTCGTCGTCCCGCACGACGGCGTCGGCAGCCTCATCGCCACCGCCACCGAGCGCATCGGGATCACCGCCGGCAGCCGCGTCGTCCAGTTCGCCTCCGTCGGCTTCGACGTGACCGTCTGGGACCTCGTCATGTCCCTGTGCGTCGGCGGCCGGATCATCGTCGTCCCCGCCGAACGCCGGGTCGCCGGGCCCGCCCTCACCGAGTACATCGCGCGGCACCGGGCCACCCACATGATCCTGCCCCCCTCGCTGGTCTCCGCGCTGCCCCCGGAGTGCGAACTCCCCGACGGCGCCGTCCTGATCGTGGGGACCGAGGCCGTGCCCGGCGAGCTGATCGCCCGCTGGTCCGGCCGGGTCGAGGTGGTCGTCGCGTACGGACTCACCGAGGCGAGCGTCAACTCCACCCTCTGGCCCGCCGAGCCCGACCGGCCCGGAGCCGCCCCGATCGGCCGCCCCGACCCCAACACCCGCGCCTACGTCCTCGACACCGCCCTGCGGCCCGTCCCCGTCGGCACCGAGGGCGAGCTGTACGTCGCCGGGCGCGGCCTCGCCCGCGGCTACCTCGGCCGGCACGGACTCACGGCGGAACGATTCGTCGCCGACCCGTACGGCGCACCCGGCAGCCGCATGTACCGCACCGGCGACCGCGTGCGCTGGGGCGCCGACGGCAACCTGGAGTTCCTCGGCCGGGCCGACGGCCAGATCAAGATCCGCGGCCACCGGATCGAACCCGGCGAGGTCGAGAGCGCCTTCATGGCCTGCCCGGGCATCGCCCAGGCCGCCGTCCTCGCCCGCGAGGACCACCGGGGCGTCAAGCGCCTCGTCGCCTATCTGGTCGGCGACGAGGGGACGGACACCGAGACCGCCGTCTCCGCCGCCCGCGCCCGGATCGCCGACACCCTGCCCGACTCCATGACGCCGTCCGCGGTCGTCGTCCTCGACGGCCCGCTGCCGCTCACCCCCAACGGCAAGCTCGACCGCCGCGCCCTGCCCGAGCCCCGGTGGACCGCCGTGAGCGGCACGGACGGGCCGGTGGGGCCGGTCGAGACCGTGCTCGCCGACCTCTTCGCCGAGGTCCTCGGCCTGCCCTCGGTCGGCGTCCACGACAGCTTCTTCGAGCTCGGCGGCGACAGCATCGTCGCCATCCAGCTCGTGAACCGGGCCCGCGAGGCGGGACTCGCCCTCACCCCCCGGGCGGTCTTCCGGCACCGCACGGTCGCCGCCCTCGCACGCGTCGCCGACGAGGCCGCGCCGGCCCCCGCCGCCGTCGAGCTGGACGAGACGGCCCTGCCCGTCTCCCCGCTCCAGGAGGGCTTCTACTTCCACGCCGCCTTCGACGAGTCGGCCGCCGACCTCTACGTCGTGCAGGAACTCCTCGACCTCGCGGGCCCCGTCGACCCCGACCGGCTGCGCCGGGCCCTCCAGCTGATGCTCGACCGGCACCCGCTGCTCCGCGCCTCCTACCGCCAGCTGCCCGGCGGCCAGGTCGTCCAGCGGCTCGCCGACCACGTCACGCTGCCGTGGCGACAGGCCGACACCACCGCCACCCCCCTCGCCGACCTGCTCGCCGCCGACCGGGCCGACCCCTTCGACCTGGCCCGGCCGCCGCTGATGCGGGCGACCCTGATCCGCGACGGCGGGCACCACCGCCTCCTGCTCACGCTGCACCACATCGTCGCCGACGGCTGGTCCGTCGCCCTCCTCCTGCGCGAACTGGCCACCGCCTACGAGGGCGGCGCGCTCCCCGAGCCCGCCGACCCCCGCCCCTACCTCGCCTGGCTCGCCGCCCGCGACCGGGACGCCGCCCGCGACGCCTGGCGCGGCGCCCTGGCCGGCCTGGACGGGCCCACCCGCCTCGCCGCGCCCGCCGGCGCCACGGACCCCGACCGGCTCCCCGCCAGGCCCGAACACGTCGACACCCGGCTGCCCGAGGGCTTCACCGCCGAACTGAACGCCTTCGCCCGCGCCCGAGGCGTCACCCTCGGCACCGTCCTGAACGGCGCCTGGGCGCTGCTCCTCGGCGCCCTCACCGGCCGCCGGGACGTCGTCTTCGGCACCACCGTCTCCGGCCGGACGACCGAGGTCCCCGGCGTCGACGCGGCCGTCGGCCTGTTCATCAACACCGTCCCGGTCCGCGTGACCCTGCGCCCCGACGAGCCCCTGGGCACCCTCCTGGGCCGGGTGCAGGACGAGCACGCCGCCCTCCTCGACCACCACCACCTCGGCCTCGCCGACATCCAGCGGCTCGCCGGCGGCGGAGAACTCTTCGACACGCTCGTGGTCGTCGAGAACTTCCCGGCCGGCGATCCCGCGCCCGGGCGGGAACCGGGAGCGCTGCGCGTCACCGGCACCGAGGTCCTCGACGCCGTGCACTACCCGCTCGCCCTCGTCGTGGAACCGGGCGACGGGCTGCTCCTGCGGTTCAAGCACGACGCCGCCCGGCTCGACGGGCTCGCCGTGGCCGTCCTCGCCACCCGCTTCACCGCGCTGCTGCGCACCCTGGTGGCGGAGCCCGGACGCCCGGTCGCCCGGACGGACGTCCTCTCCGACCGCGAGCGCGGCCACCTCGCCGCGTCGAACGCCACCGCGCACCCCGTCCCCGACGCCACCCTCGTCTCCCTGATCGCCGAGCGGACCGCCCGCACCCCCGACCACCCGGCCGTCGTCTTCGACGACACCACCCTCACGTACGCCGAACTCGACCGGAGCGCCGAGGCGCTGGCCGGGCGGCTGCGCGCCCGCGGCGCCGGACCGGAGACGTACGTGGCCGTCGCCGTGCCGCGCTCGGCCGAGCTGATGGTCGCCCTCCTCGGCGTCCTCAAGGCGGGCGCCGCCTATCTGCCCGTCGACCTGGACTACCCGGCCGACCGCGTCGCCCTCATGCTCGCCGACTCCGGCGCGCGCACCGTGGTGACCACCGCCGGAGCGGCCGGCCGGCTGCCCCGCGCGGACGGACTCGACCTCCTCGTCCTCGACCCGTCCGACCCCGCCGACGAGGTCCGCCCCGAGGAGGCCCGCCCCGGCGGTGCGGCGCCCGGCGGTGCGGCGCCCGGCGGTGCGGCGTCCGACGGGTCCGGCGCGGTCGCAGGCCCCGACCACCCCGCGTACCTCATCTACACCTCCGGCTCCACCGGCCGCCCCAAGGGTGTCGCCGTCACCCACCGCGCCATCGTCAACCGGCTCGCCTGGATGCAGGACGCCTACGGACTCACCGCCGACGACCGGGTGCTCCAGAAGACCCCGTCCAGCTTCGACGTGTCGGTCTGGGAGTTCTTCTGGGCCCTGACCGCCGGCGCCACCGTCGTCCTCGCCCGCCCCGACGGCCACCGCGACCCCGCCTACCTCGCCGAGCTGATCCACGCGCGACGGATCACGACGCTGCACTTCGTCCCCTCCATGCTGGCCGCCTTCACCCAGGTCATGGAGAGCGGCGCGGACCGGCCCGACTGGGCGGGGAGCCTGCGGCGGGTCTTCTGCAGCGGCGAGGCGCTCACCGGCGCCCAGGCCGGCCGCTGGCGGGCGCTCACCTCGGACTCCGCCCGGGGACCCGTGCCGCTGCACAACCTCTACGGCCCCACCGAGGCCGCCGTGGACGTCACCTCCTTCCCGTACGAGGGCGGCACCGAGCTCGCCGTCCCCATCGGACGGCCCGTCTGGAACACCCGCCTGCACGTCCTCGACCCCTTCCTGCGCCCGGTGCCCGACGGCGTCCCCGGCGAGCTGTACCTCGCCGGCGTCCAGCTGGCCCGCGGCTACCACGGCCGGGCCGCGCTCACCGCCGAGCGGTTCGTCGCCGACCCGTCCGGCGCGCCCGGCACCCGCATGTACCGCACCGGCGACCTGGTGCGCCGCCGCGCCGACGGGGCCGTCGAGTACCTCGGCCGCACCGACCGCCAGGTCAAGATCCGCGGCAACCGCGTCGAACCCGGCGAGATCGAGGCCGCGCTGGCCGGCCTGCCGGGCGTCGCCCGCGCCGCCGTCATCGTCCGCGACGACACCCTCCTCGGCTACGCCGTCCCCGCCCCCGGCGCCGCCCCGGACGGACCGGCCCTGCTCGCCGGCCTCGCCGAGGCACTGCCCGCCGCCCTGGTGCCCGGCGCCGTGACGGTCCTGGACGAACTGCCGCTCACCCCCAGCGGAAAGCTCGACCAGAACGCTCTGCCGTCGCCCGAGCTCGCCCCCAGGGCCGGCGGCCGCGCGCCCCGCGACGAGCGGGAGAGCGCGCTCTGCCGGATCTTCACCGAGGTCCTCGGCATCGGGTCCATCGGCGCCGACGACGACTTCTTCATGCTCGGCGGCGACAGCCTCACCTCCATCGCCGTCGCCACCCGGGCCCGTGAAAGGGGACTCACCATCAGCCCGCGCGATGTCTTCGAGCACCGCACGCCCGCCGCGCTCGCCGCGACGGCCGCGCACGTGCCGGACGAGCCCGCCCCCGTACCGGCCGCCGAGGCGTCGGCCGCCGTACCGGCCGCCGACGTGACCGTCTCCGCCGCCGACGCCGGCCAGGCGGCCGCCGCCCTCCAGGCGATGCTCGCGGCCCAGACCCTGTCCGGCGCGGCGGTCGACCCGGCCCTCAAGGCGCTCCTCGAACAGCTGACCGCGGCCTCCCCGGCCGAGCCCCCGGCCCCCGCCCCGCTGGGCGGCCTCGTCCTCACTCCGGAGGAGACCGCCCGCGTCGAGGCCGCCGCCGGACTCCCCGTCGCCGACGTGTGGCCGCTCTCCCCGCTCCAGGAGGGCATGTACTTCCACGCCACCTACGACTCCGGCGACGCCCTCGACGTCTACCTCTCCCAGGAGACCCTCGACCTCGACCACGAGCTGGACGCCGACCGGCTGCGCGCCGCCTGCCGCGCCCTGCTCGCCCGCAACACCAGCCTGCGCGCCGGCTTCACCAGCGACGGCCTGCCCCGCCCCGCGCAGTTCATCGCCGACGGCGCCGAGATCCCGCTCACCGTCACCGACCTGACCGGACTCACCCCCGAGCGGCGCGCCGACCGGGTGGCCGAGCTCCTCGCCGCCGACCGCCGGCAGCGCTTCGACCTGTCCGCGCCGCCGCTCTGCCGCCTCCAGCTGATCCGCCTGGGCGACGGCCGCGACCGGCTCGTCGTCACCCACCACCTCATCCTCTGGGACGGCTGGTCCGCCTGGCTGTTCCTGGAGGAGCTGTTCACCCTGTACGAGCGCGCCGGCGACACCGCCGGACTGCCCGCCCCGGGCTCGTACCGCGACTACCTGGCCTGGCTCGACCGGCAGGACACCACCCGCGCCCTGGCCGCCTGGCGCGACAACCTCGCCGGCTTCGACGAGCCGACGCTCGTCGCCCCCACCGGCCGCGACGCCGGACCGGTCATCCCGGCCGACCACCACGCCGTCCTGTCCCGGGACTCCAGCGACCGGCTCCGCGCCCTCGCCCGCCGCCACGGCCTCACCCTCAACACGGTGCTCAACACCGCCTGGGCCCTCGTCCTCTCCGCGCTGACCGGACGCGGCGACGTCGCCTTCGGCACCGCGGTCGCCGGACGCCCCGCGGACGTGCCGAACGCGGCCGGGATCATCGGCATGTTCCTCAACACCGTCCCCGCCCGGATCGCCTTCGCCCCGGACGAGCCCCTGCTCGACCTGCTGCGCCGCGCCCAGACCGAGCGCGCCGCCGTCATGCCGTACGAGTACGTCGGCCTCGGCACGCTCCAGCAGGAGACCGGCCACCGCCGCCTCTTCGACACCCTCTTCGTGCTCCGCTCCGCCGACGGCGAGGACCGGGCCGCCGAGCTGCGGCGCCGCCACGGCATCACCGGGGTGTCGAACGTGGACGGCACCCACTTCCCCCTCACCCTGATCGTCACCCCCGAGACCCGGCTGCGGGTCACCCTCGCCGCACGACCCGACCTCTTCGACGCGGAGGCGTCCGCAGGCGTCCTGAGCCGGTTCACGACCGTCCTGGAGCGCCTCGCCACCCTCCTCGACGCCCCCGACGCCGCCACGGCCCGGACCGTCGGCGTGGACCTGCTGCTCCCCTCGGAGCGCGCCGCCCTGACCGCCGGACACTCCGGCAGCCGCGGCCCCGTGCCGAACGAGACCATCGCCGACATGCTGACCGCCCAGGTCGCCCGTACCCCGGACGAGGTCGCCCTGGTCTTCGGCGCACAGGCCCTCACGTACGCCGAGCTGGACGCGCGCGTCAACCGGATCGCCCGGCTGCTGCTCGCCCGCGGCGCGGGGCCGGAGAAGGCCGTGGCGCTCGCGCTGCCCCGCTCCCTCGACATGGTCGCGGCCCTCTTCGCGGTCCTGCGCACCGGCGCCGCCTACCTGCCGCTCGACCTGGACCACCCGGCCGACCGGCTGCGCATGATGGTCGAGGACACCCGGCCCCTCTGCCTCGTCTCCACCGCGTCCGTCGCCCCCACCCTGCGCGGACCCGAAGGCCCCGCCGCTCCCGAACTCCTCCTGGACGACGAGGCCGTGGTCGCCGAGCTGGCCGCCCTGCCCGGCGACGAGGTCACCGACGCCGAACGGCCCGCCTTCGCGCACGACCTCGAAGGCCGCCTGGAACACCCCGCGTACGTCATCTACACCTCGGGCTCCACCGGCCGTCCCAAGGGCGTCGTCACCCCCTACCGGGGCCTGACGAACATGCAGCTCAACCACCAGAAGGAGATCTTCGACCCGGCGATCGCCTCGGCCGGCGGCCGGCGCCTGCGCATCGCGCACACCGTCTCCTTCGCCTTCGACATGTCCTGGGAGGAGCTGCTCTGGCTCGTCGAGGGCCACGAGGTGCACGTCTGCGACGAAGACCTCCGCCGGGACGCCGAGGCCCTGGTCGCGTACTGCGACGCCCACCGCGTCGACGTCGTCAACGTGACCCCCACCTACGCCCAGCTCCTCATCGAGGAGGGCCTGCTCGACCAGGACGAGGCGAAGGGCACCCACCGGCCCGCCCTGGTCCTGCTCGGCGGCGAGGCCGTCCCCGACACCGTCTGGGACCGGCTGCGCCGCACCGAGGGCACCTACGGCTACAACCTGTACGGGCCGACCGAGTACACCATCAACACGCTCGGCGGCTCGACCGCGGACAGCGCCACCTCCACGGTCGGCGTGCCGATCCGCAACACCCGCGGCCACGTGCTGGACGCCATGCTCCGGCCCGTCCCGCCGGGCACCCCCGGCGAGCTGTACATCGCGGGAACCGGCCTCGCCCGCGGCTACCACGACCGGCCCGGCCTGACCGCCGAGCGGTTCGTCGCCGACCCCTTCGGCGAGCCCGGCGAGCGCATGTACCGCACCGGCGACCTCGTGCGGCAGCGCCCCGACGGGCTGCTCGACTTCCTCGGCCGCACCGACGACCAGGTCAAGATCCGCGGCTACCGCGTCGAACTCGGCGAGATCGCGGGCGCGCTCTCCGCCCACCCGGAGGTCGCGCACGCCGCCGTCGTCGTCGACGAGTCCACCGGCGTCAAGCGCCTCGCGGGCTACGTGGTCCCCGAGTCCGGCACCGGCCCCGAAAGCGACCCCGGAACCGCGTCCGGCACCGGCGCCGGAACCGACTCCGCGACCGCGTCCGACACCGGCCCCGGCACCGTCTCCCGGACCGAGTCCGGAAGCGGCTCCGCGACCGGCACCGGCGGGGACCTGCTCCAGCGGCTCCGCGACCACCTCAAGGCCGCCCTGCCGGACTACATGGTCCCGTCCGCCCTCGTCACCGTCACCACCCTGCCCCTCACCGTCAACGGCAAGCTCGACGTCCGGGCCCTGCCCGCCCCCGACTTCGCCGGCAGCGCCGTCAGCCGCCCGCCGCGCACCCCGCGCGAGGAGACGCTCTGCGGCCTCTTCGCCGAGATCCTGGGCCTGCCCGAGGGCAGCGTCGGCATCGACAGCGACTTCTTCGAACTCGGCGGCCACTCCCTCCTCGCCACCCGGCTCGTCAGCCGCGCCCGGACCGCGCTCGACGCGGAACTCGCCATCCGCGACCTGTTCGAGGCGCCCACCGTCGCCGAACTCGTCGACCGCGCCGACCGCTCCGACGCGGCGGTCCGCCCCGCCCTCACGGCCGGCGAGCGCCCCGACGAACTCCCGCTGTCCCACGCCCAGCAGCGCCTCTGGATGATCCAGCAGATCGAGTGCACCTCCGCCGCCTACAACTTCCCGCTGGTCATGCGGGCCCGCGGCACCCTCGACCTCGACGCCTGGCAGGCCGCCCTCACCGACGTCACGGCCCGCCACGAACCGCTGCGCACCCTCTTCCGCACCACCCCCGACGGCCGCGCCGTGCAGCGGGTGCTCCCCGCCGACGAGGCCCGCCCCGCGGTCGACACGGTCCGCGCCACGGAGGACGAGCTGCCCGGCCTGCTCGCCGCCGCCGTCGGCCGCCCCTTCGACCTCGCCGCCGAACTCCCGCTGCGGGCCACCGTCGTGGAACTCGCGCCCGAGGACCACGTCCTCGTCGTGCTGCTGCACCACATCACCACCGACGAGTGGTCGGACCGCCCCTTCCTGCGCGACCTCGCCACCGCCTACGCGGCACGCGCCCGGGGCGTCGCCCCCGTGTGGGAGCCGCTGCCCGTGCAGTACGCCGACTACGCGCTCTGGCAGCAGCGGCTCCTCGGCGACCCGGAGGCCGCCGACAGCCTCGCCGCCCGCCAGCTCGACCACTGGCGGACGGCGCTGGCCGGCGCCCCCGAGGAGCTGGAGCTGCCCACCGACCGGCCCCGGCCCGCCCGCCCGGCGTTCACCGGCGCCCAGCTGGACCTCGCCTTCGACGCCGGGACCCACGACGGCCTGCGGCGCCTCGCCCGGGAGACCGGCGCCAGCATGTTCATGGTGGTGCACGCCGCCGTCGCCGCCCTGCTGCACCGCATGGGCGCCGGCACCGACATCCCGCTCGGCTCGCCCATCGCCGGGCGGACCGACGCGGCCCTCGACGACCTCGTCGGCTTCTTCGTCAACACCCTGGTGCTGCGCACCGACCTCAGCGGCGACCCCGGCTTCACCGAACTGCTGGCCCGGGTCCGCGCCACCGACCTCGCCGCCTTCTCCCACGCGGACGTGCCCTTCGAGTCCGTCGTCGAGGCCCTCAACCCCACCCGCTCCCTCGCCCGCAACCCGCTCTTCCAGGTCATGGTCGGCTACCACGCCCGCACCGGCGAAGAGCTCGCCCTGCCCGGCCTCGCCGTGGAGTACGTGCCCTTCCGGACCGGCTCGGCCAAGTTCGACCTGGTGTTCAGCTTCACCGAGCACACTCCGGCCGACGGTTCCGCCGGCTCCCTGACCTGCCGCCTGGAGTACGCCACCGAGCTCTTCGACCGGGAGACCGCCGAGGAGCTCGGAGCCCGGCTCCGCCGGCTCGTCGCCGCCGTCGTCGCCGCGCCCGAACAGCCCCTGTCGGCGGCGCGGATCCTCACCGGCGACGAACGGCGGCTCGTCCTGGAGGGCTTCAACGGCGCACCGCGCGAGGTCGACGAGGAGTCGTTCCCCGGCCTGTTCGCCCGCCGCCTCGCCGAACGCCCCGACGCCGTCGCCGTCGTCGACCGCGCCCGCTCCGTCACCTACGCCCAGCTCGACGCCCGCTCAGACCGCCTCGCCCGGCTGCTCGCCGCCCGGGGCGTCGGCGCCGAGAGCGTCGTCGGCGTGGCCGTGCCCCGGTCCGTGGACATGGTCGCCACCGTGCTGGCCGCGCTCAAGCTGGGCGCCGCCTTCCTGCCCCTCGACCTCGCCCACCCCGCCGACCGCCTCGCCTACATGATCGAGGACTCGCGGGCCGCCCTCGTGGTCGCCACCGAGCCCGTGGCGGGGAAGATCCCCGAGGCACCGGGCGTCCCGCTCGTCCTCCTCGACGCACCCGGCACCGCCGCCGAGCTCGACGCGCTCCCCGACCGGCCCCTGGAGCACGGCCGGGTCGCCCTCGACCAGGCCGCGTACGTGATCTACACCTCCGGCTCCACCGGCCGCCCCAAGGGCGTGGTCGTGCCCCACGAGGGCATCTCCAGCCTGGTCGCCACCGCCGTCGACCGCATGGGGCTGCGCCCCGACAGCCGCGTGCTCCAGTTCGCCTCCATCGGCTTCGACGTCTTCGCGTTCGAACTGGCGATGGCGCTCTGCCACGGCGGCCGGCTCGTCCTGATCACCGACGAGGCACGGGTCGCCGGCCCCGCGCTCACCGACTTCCTCGCGGACCACCGGATCACCCACATGATCCTGCCGCCGTCGCTCGTCTCGGCCCTGCCGCCCGGCTGCGCCCTCCCCGAGGGCTCCACCGTCCTCGTCGGCACCGAGACCGTCCCGCCGGACCTCTTCGAGCGGTTCGGCGCCACCGCCGACCTGATCTGCGCCTACGGCCTCACCGAGGCGACCGTCAACTCCACGCTGTGGCCCGCCCGCGAGCACGGCGGCACCCCCGCTGGACGGGTCCCGATCGGCCGCCCCGACCCCAACACCCGCGCCTACGTCCTCGACGGGAACCTGCGCCCCGTGCCCCCCGGCGTGGTGGGCGAGCTGTACGTCGCCGGACGCGGCCTCGCCCGCGGCTACCTCGGCAGGCCGGGGCTGACCTCCGAGCGGTTCGTCGCCGACCCGTACGGAGCACCCGGCAGCCGCATGTACCGCACCGGCGACCGGGCCCGCTGGCGCCGCGACGGCAACCTCGACTTCCTCGGCCGGGTCGACACCCAGGTCAAGATCCGGGGCTTCCGCATCGAGCTCGGCGAGATCGAGGCCGCCCTCGCCGGACACCCCGCGGTCGCCCAGGCCGCCGTCCTGCCGGACCGCGACGGCGACATCGTCCGCCTCATCGGCTACGCCGTCCCGGACGCGGAGTCCCTGGACCCGCAGGAGCTGCGCGCCCACGTCGCCGCGCTGCTGCCCGAGTACATGGTCCCCGCGCTCGTCGTGCCGCTCGACGGCCCGCTGCCGCTCACCCCCAACGGCAAGCTGGACCGCAAGGCCCTGCCCGCGCCCGACTGGTCGGCCATGACCGGCGACGTCCGCCCGGCCACCGAGTCCCAGGCCCGCCTCGCCGGACTGTTCCGCGAGATCCTCCGGCTCGACTCCGTCGGCGTGCACGACGACTTCTTCGCACTCGGCGGCCACTCCATGGCCGCGATGCGGCTCCTCGGCCGCATCCGCACCGAGTTCGGCGTCGAGCTCGGCATCCGGGACGTCTTCGACGCGCTGACCGTCGCCCGCCTCGCGGCCAAGCTCGACGGCGCGGCGGCCGCCCGCCCGCCGCTGCGCCCCGCCGCGCACGGCGACGAGCCGCTGCCGCTCGCCCCCGGCCAGCGCTCCCGGTGGCAGGCGTACCGGAGCCGGCCCGGCTTCGACCACGCCCTCGTCCTGCGCGCCCCGGACGGCTTCGACGAAGCGGCGCTCGCCGCCGCCCTCGACGACGTCACCGGCCGCCACGCGCCGCTGCGCACCGCCTTCGAGGAGCGCGACGGCACCGTCCGCCAGCGCCCCGTCCCGGCCCCGGTCCTCACCACCGAGGACTGCGCCGACCCGGAGGCCCGCCTGCGCGAGCTGGCCGCCGAGGCGCCCGACCTGACGCGGGAGGCGCCGCTGCGCGCCCGCCTGCTGACCGGACCCGACGGCGGCCAGGCGCTGCTGCTCGCCCTGCACTACCTCGCCGTCGACGAATGGTCCGTCGTCCCGCTCCTGCGCGACCTCACCACGGCCTGCGCGGCACGCGCCCGGGGCCTCGCCCCGGCCTGGGCGCCGCTGCCCGTCTCGTACGCGGACTACACCCGCTGGGCCCACGAGATCCTGGGCGACCCCGCGGACCCCGACAGCCGCGGCGGGCGCCAGCTCGCCCACTGGCGGGAGACGCTCAGGGACGTCCCCGCCCGGCTGACCCTCCCGGCCGGAGGCGCCGGCACGGCCGCCGCGGACCCGGCGCTCCGGCCCGCGGAGCACGTCGGGTTCGTGCTCGACGCGGAACTGCACGCGGCCGTGGACGACCTGGCCCGGGCCACCGGCACCAGCATGTTCATGGTGCTCCACTCGGCCCTCGCCGCCCTGCTCACCGCGCACGGCGCGGGCACCGACCTGCCCATCGGCACGATGGTCGCCGGCCGGTCCGACGACCAGCTCGCCGACCTCGTCGGCAGCTTCCTGAACACGGTCGTGCTGCGCACCGACACCGCGGGCGACCCGACCTTCACCGAGCTGCTGACCCGGGTCCGCGAGACCACCCTCGGCGCTCTCGACCGGCAGGACGTCCCCTACGACGAGGTCGCCCGCGCCACGGGACTGCCCGTCGAGGGACCGCAGGTCATGGTCGTCCACCACGAACAGGCCGACCTGGCCCCGCTGGAGGGCGGCGTGGGGACGCTGGACGTGGTGCCGACCGGCTGGTCCCGCGCCGAGCTCACCCTCGGCTTCCACGAACCGCGCGGCGAAGGCCCCGTGCACTGCGCCCTGATCCACGCCACCGACCTGCTCGGCCCCGCCGAGGCCCGGCGACTCGCCGACGAACTCCTGCGGCTGCTGCGCACCGCGGCAGCCCGTCCGGAACAGCCGCTGTCCGCGCTGTTCACCGCACCGTCCCCGAGGAGTGACCACGCATGACCACCAACCCGTTCGAGGATCCGCAGGGCACCTTCCTGGTCCTGGTGAACGACGAGAACCAGCACTCGGTCTGGCCGTCCTTCGCCGAGGTCCCGGCCGGCTGGCGCACGGTCGCGGGACCGGACTCCCGCGAGGCCTGCCTCGGGTACGTGGAGGAGCACTGGACCGACCTGCGCCCCGCGAGCCTGGCCGCCGGCCAGGACTGACCGCCCGGCGCGCGCACCGACGGCCGCGGGCCCCGGGGGGGGGCCACCCCGGGGCGCGGCCCGGGGGGGGGGGGGGGGGGCGCGCCCGCCGGGCGGGGGGCCCACCCCCCCCCCCCCCGCGCCGCCCCCCCCCCCC